>DATILB010000102.1:0-20045 GCA_035477015.1 Nocardioidaceae bacterium
CGATGAAGATCCTCGAAGCCGGCGAGCCCCGTCAGTCGGGCCAGGTCAGCAGGATCTCGGTCGAGCTCAAGGAGGGCATCTCCCAGGAGCAGGCCAAGAAGCTCGGCAAGCTGATCCGCGACGACGGCCCCAAGGGCGCCAAGGTCCAGGTCACCGGTGACGAGCTCCGCGTCTCGTCGAAGAGCCGCGACGACCTGCAGACGGTGATCGCGCTGGTCAAGGAGCAGGACTACGACTTCGCGGTGCAGTTCACCAACTACCGTTAACTTCCAACGCCTGCCAACATCTCCCCACGGCACTTGTTCAGGTCAGGCGATCTTCGAGGCGCTTTGCCCACGCGTCTAAGTAGGCGCGCAGTTCGTTCACGCTCACGTCGGCTCGCGGGAAGTCATCGTCGGCAAGGCGACGGTGCGAGCGCAGCATCTCGACGAAGACCTGGAGGTCGAACCCGCTGTCAGCGTGGGCAGCCGCGTGAAGGATCTCGTCCCTGTCGAAGTGCTGGTGCAGCGTGTAGACATCGGTGAAGTCGCGAGGCTCGGCGCGGCCGAACAAGGCGAGGGTCTTGCGCACCGCGAGCTCGTAAGGCGGGAACGACGGTCCGGCGATCGTGACCGTCGGCGCTCCGATCGGAGGACTGTCCAAAGCAAGGTCCACGAATACTTCGCCCTCGCCGTCGCTTGCATTCCGGTCGATCCGCAGGCGCCGGAACTCCGTGCCGGTGCGGATGACCTCGACGATCCATCCGCGTTGTCTGGCCGCCGTGGTGAGGGCAGCGTCCGCAGCGGCGACGTCGCCGCTGTCCCGTGTAGCAAAGAAATCCAGGTCATCGGTGTCGCGATGGACAAGGCCTTGCGCGATGAGCGCTCCGCCTCCAGCCAGCAGAAAGCCAACAGATTCAGGAAGGTCGAAGAACAGTCCAGCGATCTCGACTTGGAACTGGCTCAGCCGATCCTCCTCGAGGCCGCTCATTCCGAGGCCTCCCGGGCTACTTGAATCAGCGGCTCCCAGGCCTCCCGCAGCGGTTTGGGCAGGACAAGGTCGTTCCACAGGTCCAGCAACAGTGCGCCGTCGATGTAGGTCAGCAGATCGGCTGCGACGCCTTCGCGCAGCACAATCTCGTAGACGCGGGCCCGGTCACCACGCGCGCTCAACCTGTAGGGCCGCGACGAACCCGACCAGTACAGGCGTCTCGGAAGCACCACGGTGGCCAGCGCGTCGGCGATGTCGAGGCGCCACAGGCTGTCCGGCACGACGTAGGGCTCGCCACGGACGCCGGCAAAGCTCGTGAACTCGACACGGCGACGGAGGTCCAGTTCGTACCCGCTGGTGTTCACGATGCGTTCAGCCACCGCGAGCGTCGGCGACTTGACGCCACTCTCATAGGTGGACAACGTCGGCTGCGAGGTACCGGAACGGCGTGCGAGCTCGCGCTGTGACAGTCCGCTGCCACGGCGGGCTCGCTCGATGATCGACTTTCCAGCCACACCTTGATGATATCTTCTTGGATATCGAACGTCGAACTCGCTCCACAGAACCGGCACCTGAGGCAGAGGTCGCGAGTCCGCAAGGAGTCCGCAAGATGGTCGATCGCCTCCATTGCTGCCCAACGGATACCCGCAGGTCAAACCGGTTGTCCGCGAACAGCCAACGGCAGCCGTTCCCGCGGGTCCCATTCACCAACTACCGCTGATCCCCGTTACGGTCCGAGGAGTGCCAACGGCACGACGGCGACGCCGTCGGGGCGCCGGTAGGCGTCCTTTCCGGTCGTCACAATGACCCGATCGGCGACGCGATCTCCGATCTGGGCGTGCAGCCAGTTGAGGTGACGGACGTCCTTGTCACTGACCGACTCGCTGAGCTTGACCTCGATGGCGACCACCCGTCGGTCCTCGGCTTCGACGATCAGGTCGATCTCGTGGTCGGTCTCCTTGGTTCGCAGATGGCCGACGTGTGCCGAGGCGGCAGCGGCGTAGACCCTCACGCTCTGAGTGACCAGGGACTCATACAGAGCACCAAGCCAGGTGCCGGTCGTCGTCGCCACCCGGTGGCCCGCGCCTTGCAGGAGCCCCGCCTGGCCGACACCGACCAGCCGAGCCGCCAGCGCGGGGTCGACGAGGTGGTGCTTCGGCGACAGGGTGAGCCGCTTCAGCGGGTTGAACACGGGCACCCATGCGGGCAGCGGGTCGAGGACGAAGATCCGCGCGAGATGCTCCCGATAGTTGTCGACGGTGGCTCGGGAGGGCTTGTCGACGATCCCGGCCGTGGCTGCGTCGAGAATCTTGGAGTAGGCCGCGTCCGTCGAGGTGGCCGCTGAGTACGCCGCCAGCCAGGCGCGGAGCGCATCGGGGCGCCGTACGTTCAGGCCATTCTCGGGCAGCTCCCGCTCGACGATGCGAGCAACGTAGCTGTCGAGCTGGACGGCTCGTGCACGTTCGGGAAGATGTCTGATTCCCGGGAACCCGGAGGCCAGGATCTCCTCCACGTACCCAGCCAGGTCGACCCCGGACCTGCCCCTGATGATCGGTTGGGCGCCGGCGAGTAGTTCGGCCAGCGACACGGTCGGCTCGGCGAGTCCACGTTCGGCGATCGAGAGCGGGCGCATCGTCAAGCTGACGATCCGACCCGCACCCGAATGGATGCGTACACCGGGCGCAACACCTGAAGAACCCGCAAGTAGGAACCGACCACCGCGGGCATCCTCGTCCACCGCCTTGCGCACGCGGTCCCATACCGCAGGCGCAAGCTGCCACTCGTCGATCAAGACAGGCGTAGCCACCTGCGTCACGTAGTCGAGGTCGGCAGCGACGATCTCCCGTTGCGCCGGCAGGTCGAGCGAGATCAGCGACTGCGCCCGTTGCATTGCGGTCGCCGTCTTACCGACGCCCTTGGCACCCTCCAACGCGATGGCTGCGAGGTCCGGAAACAGGTCATCGAGCAACTCGTCAATGACCCGGCGACGATAGGACATGTCGCGAACCTAGCAGATGGACGCCTCTGAACTATGCGTTTCGACGCTTGTCAACTAGGCATCTCGACGCAGAGGCGGATATCTCAAGCGTTGGCGGGCTCCATTCACCAGAATGTCGGCACGCCACCCTAGGCTCGCACGGGTCAGTCAAAACGCGACCCTGGAGGGCTCATGGCATCACGTCTCAACCCGTACATCGGCTTCGACAACAACGCCCGTCAGGCGATGGAGTTCTACCAAGCCGCACTCGGCGGTGAGCTGGTCTTCAACACGTTCGGCGAGATGGGCAACCAGGACAACCCCGACGGCATCATGCACGCGATGCTCGAGACCCCTTCGGGCTTCACGCTGATGGCGTCGGACAGCCCGCCGGAGGTGCAGTACACCCCCGGAGCGAACATCTCGGTGAGCCTCAGTGGTGAGGACGAGGCCGAGCTCCGTGGCTACTGGGACAAGCTCAGCGAGGGTGGCCAGGTGGCCGTGCCGCTGGAGAAGCAGATGTGGGGCGACGTCTTCGGCATGCTGATCGACCAGTTCGGCATCGGCTGGATGGTGAACATCACGGCCCCCACCGAGGGCTAGGCCAGCAACGCCAGCGGCAGCGTGCCGCAAGCGACCCGTTCGCTGCCTGCTCCCTCGTCCAGGAGGGTGCCGGCGGCGAGGTGGTGGTCGGCCGAGGCGATGACCCGGCCGTTCTCAGAGATCAGCGTCGCGCCCGCTTCGCGGAGCGGATCGAGCAGCAGGTCCTCGAGCGTCTCGACGAGGATGTCCGCGCCCACGATGCCGAGCATCCGGCCGCCCGACAGCACCGGGATCGTGCTGGTGACGACGTACTCGTCGGTGCAGACGTAGTCGACGTACGGGCCGGTGACGTGCCGAAGCCCCGTGGTCTCCGGGACGCGGAACCACTCGCGCCTCGTGTAGTCGAGAGGATCACCCGCGGGCGCGTCGGCCTGACCGAGCAGCTGCTGGGTCTCCCCCTGCCACCAGGCCAAGTAGAGCGTGCGGTCGACGAGAGCATCGCGCGCGGCCACGTAGCCGCAGCCGAGCACCAGCCCCTGGTCGAGCAGGGCGCTGGCCAGCGGGTGTACGACGGCGCCGACGCGCTCAGCGTCCGGGCGGCCCTCGGCGAAGTGGTCGAGCAGCGCGAGGCGCATGCCGTCGACCTCGGCGAAGACACCCTCGAAAAGGGCGGTCACCTGGTCCGCAACGGCTACGAGCGGCTTCGTGGTGGTGCGCACGTTGGTCATCATCGCACCGCCCGGTGAAGGTCCACCAGATGACCGAGCGCCTCGTCGACCTGGTCATGCACCGCCCGGCGGGCCGCGTCGGCGGCGCGCAGCGCGATGGCATCAACGAGAGCGACATGGTGCTTGCGGGTGGCGCAGCGGAAGTCGACGGAGGACAACGGCAGCCGCAGGAGTACGCCGAAGTCGGCCTCGTGCCGCACCACCTCCCGCGTCATCCGGGCGGACTGGGTCAGGGCAGCGACAGAGAGGTACAGCTCGGAGCCGGCATGCCGCCACACGGCCACATCGGGTTCGTCCTCGGGCACGAGCAGGTCGCGCAGTGAATCGGCGTCCTGGTCGTCGGCGTACTGGGCCGCCAGCTCGGCGCAGCCGGCGAGGATCACCCGGTACAGGGTGCCCCGGTCCCGCAGCTCGACCCGCGTCATCCGGGACAGGCGGTCGCTCAGCGAGCTGTCGTCGATCTGCTTGGGGCGGGTGACGAAGCTGCCGCCGCCCCGGCCGCGGACCGTCGTGACCAGCCCCTGCGAGCGCAACGCGACGAGCGCCTCACGAGCGGTCACTGTCGCTACGCCGAGCATCGAGGCGAGCTCCTGCTCGCTGGGCAGCCGCTCACCGTCGGCCAGCAGACCTGAGCGGATGGCGTCGGCGAGGCGCTGCTCGACGCGTACGGCGCGGCCCGAGTCGCCGATCGGAGCGAAGATCGCAGACCGCGAGCGGGAGGCGTGGCGCAGCGATCTCGACACTCCAACCCTCCCTCCAGCCCTCGGCCCCGAAGTTATCGGGATGCAACAAACCAGGGTAGAAATTTAACCTCTGGTTCTATATGTTATCCCTGTGTCGCAGATCACGCCACCAGCAGAACGCCCCGCAATCTCGCTGCGAGGCATCACCAAGACGTACGGCGACGTCGTCGCCGTCGACGACCTGGACCTCGACATCCACGACGGGGAGTTCTTCTCGATGCTCGGCCCGTCGGGCTCGGGCAAGACGACGGTGCTGCGACTGATCGCCGGCTTCGAACGGGCCACCTTCGGCCGGATCGAGCTCGCGGGAGAGGACGTCACTGCGACGGCGCCGTTCGACCGCAACGTCAACACGGTCTTCCAGGACTACGCACTGTTCCCGCACTTCAGCGTCCTGGACAACGTGGCCTACGGCCTTCGGGTCCGCAAGGTGTCCAAGAAGGAGCGGCATGCGCGAGCGCGGGAGGCTCTTGCGACTGTCCGCCTCGAGCACCTTGCGGCCCGCCGGCCGAACCAGCTCTCCGGCGGCCAGCGGCAGCGCGTGGCGCTCGCCCGCGCCATCGTCGTACAGCCGAAGGTGCTGCTCCTCGACGAGCCCCTCGGCGCCCTCGACCTCAAGCTCCGCGAGCAGATGCAGGTCGAGCTCAAGCAGCTGCAGCGCGAACTCGGCATCACCTTCGTCTTCGTCACCCATGACCAGGAGGAGGCCCTGACCCTCAGCGACCGGGTCGCGGTCTTCAACGAAGGCAGGGTCGTCCAGCTCGGCACCCCGAGCGAGATCTACGAGCGACCGACGTCGGCGTACGTCGCCCAGTTCGTCGGCACCTCGAACCTCTTCGACGCCGCCGCCTCGCAGCGCCTCTTCGGCCGCGAGGGCGCGCACGCGCTTCGACCCGAGAAGGTCACCCTGCACGCCGCGCACAACGGCAACCCCACGACCTCCGACGGCACGGTGATCCGGGCCGTCGGTGTGATCACAGAGTCGATCTATCTCGGCACGGGCCACCGCGTCCACGTGCGACTCGAAGATGGCACACCGCTCGTCGTGCTCGAACAGAGCAAGGGCGGTGAGACCGAGCCGGAGAACCGCGGTGACTCGGTCGTCGCCAGCTGGGCCCACACAGACCTCGTCCCCGTGGACGACGAAGGTGCGCCCGCAGCAGCACCCGAAGTAGAACCCCTCCCCGCAAGTTGAGATGGAGTGCACATGACAACCAACGTGTTGAGAAGGCGCGGCCCGCGCGCGGCAGCGATTGCGCTCGCCGCGTCGAGCTTGTTCCTGGCCACAGCTTGTGGCGATGACGAACCGACAACCCCCGGTGGTGGCGGCGATGGGGCCATCACCGAGCTAGGCGACTTCGAAGGCCAGGTGTCGATCCTCGCGTGGCCGGCCTACGTCGAGGACGGCAGCACCGACCCCGCCGTCGACTGGGTGAGCGCGTTCGAGGCGGACACCGGCTGCGAGGTCACGACCAAGGTCTACGGCACGTCCGACGAGGCCCTGAACCTCGCCAAGTCCGGCGAGTACGACGTGATCGCCGCCTCCGGCGACCTGTCCCTGCGGCTCATCGCCGCCGGCGAGGCCGACCCGGTGAACACCGACCTCTTCGAGAACTACGCCGGCGTCTACGACTTCCTCAAGGACACCGAGTGGAACTCGCTCGACGGCAAGAACTACGGCGCACCGCACGGCTACGGCGCGAACCTGCTCATGTACAACTCCGACGTGATGGACGAGCCCACCTCATGGGACGTCGTCTTCGAAGCCGACAAGATGGAGCCGAACAAGGGCAAGGTCACGGCGTACGACACCCCGATCTACATCGCCGACGCGGCGCTCTACCTGATGAAGCACAACCCCGAGCTCGAGATCACCAACCCGTACTCGCTCGACCAGACGCAGCTGGACGCAGCGATGGCGCTGCTGAAGACGCAGCGCGAGTACATCGGTGAGTACTGGAGCGACTACCTCAAGCAGGCGCAGGCGTTCACGACCGGCGACAGCGTCGTGGGTACGACGTGGCAGGTCACCGCGAACACCATCGCCAAGAAGCACATCAAGGTGACGCTGCCGGAGGAGGGCGCGACCGGGTGGAACGACACCTGGATGCTGTCCTCACAGGCCGCCAACGTGAACTGCGCCTACGGCTGGATGGACTACATCATGTCCCCCCAGGCCAACGCGCTCGCGACAGAGTACTTCGGGGAGGCCCCGAACAGCGACGCTGCGTGCGCGCTCACGGTGAACAAGAAGCACTGCGAGATCTTCCACGCAGGTGACGAGGAGTTCATCCAGCAGATCTGGCCATGGCGTACGCCGGTCAAGGAGTGCCTGGACGGTCGGACCGACGTCGAGTGCACGGACTACTCGCAGTGGACACAGGCCTGGACAGAGATGAAGGGCTGACCAGTTGTCCCAGACCACCGCTCGTGCGGCCGTCCCCCCTCCCAGGGGGACGGTCGCGCGGCGAGTCTCATCCACCCTCAGCAGGTTCGCCTGGCTTCGGCTGAGCCTGCTGCTCTCCGCTCCCCTGCTCTGGCTGGTGGCTATCTACATCGTCGCCCTCGCTGCGCTGCTGGTCACGGCGCTCTGGCAGGTGGACAGCTTCACCGGGAACCTCGACCGGAGCTCGCTGACGTTCGACAACATCAAGAACGTCCTGACGACGCCGCTCTACCGCACGGTCACGCTGCGCACCCTCGGTGTCGCGCTGATCGTGACGTTCGTGGACGTGCTCATCGCGCTCCCCATCGCCTTCTTCATGGCGAAGGTCGCGCCTCCGCGCTGGCGTCGCATCTTGCTCATCGCCGTACTCACACCGCTGTGGGCCAGCTACCTGGTCAAGGCGTTCGCCTGGCGGGCAACGCTCTCCGAGGGCGGCCTCTACGAGTGGCTCGGCGCCCCCCTGGGCCTTGAGTCCCCCGGTTACGGACTACCGGCCGTCGTGATCACCCAGGCCTACATCTGGCTCCCTTACGTGATCCTGCCGATCTTCGCCGGTCTCGAGCGCGTCCCTGACTCGTTGCTCGACGCGTCCAGCGACCTCGGCGCCGGCACGATGCGGACGCTCCGGCACATCGTGATGCCGATGCTGCTCCCCGCGATCATCGCGGGGTCGATCTTCAGCTTCTCGCTGACGCTGGGCGACTACATCACCGTCAACATCGTCGGCGGCGCCAACCAGATGCTCGGGAACCTCGTATACATCAATGCCGGTGCCGCCAACAACCTGCCGCTCGCTGCGGCCGTCGCGCTCATCCCCGTCACGATCATGGTCATCTACCTGTCCGTCGTACGTCGTACCGGCGCGCTCGACAACCTCTGAGGCCCTTGATGACACTGAGCGCCAATGCCCGCAGAATCCTCGCCGCGATGACCGGCCTGATCCTGGTCGCGATCTACGTGCCGCTGATGGTCGTGGTGTTCAACTCGTTCAACACGAACCAGACGATGACCTGGCCGCCGGACGGGTTCACCTTCGAGTGGTGGGAGCGCGCCTGGCGCAGCGAGGGTGCACGTGAGGCGATCAGGACCAGCCTCGAGGTCGCAGCGCTCTCCACTGCGGTGGCGCTGGTGCTCGGCACCCTGCTGGCGATGGCGTTGCAGCGGTTCGACTTCTTCGGCAAGAGCTCGGTCAACCTGCTGGTGATCCTGCCCATCGCGCTGCCGGGCATCGTCACCGGCATCGCGCTGAACAACGCCTTCAAGGGCATCCTCGACCTCGACCTGACGCTGCGTACCGTCGTCATCGCGCACGCGACGTTCTGCATCGTCACCGTGTTCAACAACGTGCAGGCGCGGCTGCGGCGGATGGGCAGCAACCTCGAGGAGGCCTCGTCCGACCTCGGTGCCGGCGTCTTCACGACGTTCCGGCTCGTGACGTTCCCGCAGCTCCGCTCGGCGCTGCTCGCGGGCGGCCTGCTCTCCTTCGCGCTGAGCTTCGACGAGATCATCGTGACCACGTTCACGGCCGGCGCCGGCGTCAACACGCTGCCGATCTGGATCCTGAACAACATGTTCCGGCCGGCCCAGGCGCCCGTGGTCAACGTGGTCGCCGTCGTCCTGATCCTGCTCTCGATCCTCCCCATCTGGATCGCCCAACGACTCTCCGGCGACACCGAAGGTGTCCGCTAACCCACCACCGTCAGGAGCCCACGTGTCCAAGAAGACGTTCCACAACATCATCGACGGCAAGGCGCAGGAGTCCTCGTCCGGCTCGGGCATGGACATCCTGAACCCGGCGACGGGCGAGGTCTACGCCACTGCACCCAACTCCGACGAGCGCGATGTCGACCAGGCGTGCCAGTCGGCTGCCAAGGCGTTCGAGTCGTGGCGCTGGACGACGCCGTCGGAGCGCCAGCTGATGCTGCTCAAGCTCGCCGACGTGATCGAGTCTCACGCGGACGAGCTCGTGGCGATCGAGAGCGAGAACACCGGCAAGCCGGTCGGCCTCACGCTGTCGGAGGAGATCCCGCCGATGGTCGACCAGATCCGCTTCTTCGCCGGCGCCGCCCGCATGCTCGAGGGCCGCTCGACCGGCGAGTACATGCGCGGCCACACCTCCTCGATCCGGCGCGAGCCGATCGGTCCCGTGGCCCAGGTCGCGCCCTGGAACTACCCGATGATGATGGCCGTCTGGAAGTTCGCGCCCGCCCTCGCGGCCGGCAACACGGTCGTGCTCAAGCCGTCCGACACGACCCCCGCGTCGTCGTACTGGATGGTCGAGAAGATGCAGGAGATCTTCCCGCCCGGCGTCTGCAACCTGGTGTGCGGCGACCGCGACACGGGTGCGGCGCTCACCCGGCACAAGGTCCCGCGACTGGTCTCCATCACCGGCTCGACCCGCGCGGGCATGGCGGTCGCGGGCATGGCCGCGGAGGACCTCAAGCGGGCGCACCTCGAGCTCGGCGGCAAGGCGCCCGTGATCGTCTTCGAGGACGCGGATCTCGACGCCGCGGGCGAAGGCATCTCGGTTGCGGGTCTCTTCAACGCCGGCCAGGACTGCACGGCCGCGACGCGGATCATCGTGCAGAAGGGCGTGTACGACGACTTCGTCGCGCGCCTCACGGAGGCTGCCGCAGCGACCCGCACGGGCTACGACCCGTCCGACGAGGACATCCTCTACGGGCCGATCAACAACGCCACCCAGCTCGCCCACATCTCCGGGCTGGTCGAGCGGACCCCCGGACACGCACGCGTCACTACGGGTGGAGCCCGTGTCGGCGAGGCGGGCTTCTTCTACTCGCCCACCGTGATCGCGGACCTGCGTCAGGACGACGAGCTGATCCAGACCGAGATCTTCGGCCCGGTGCTCACCGTGCAGTCCTTCATCGACGAGGACGACGCCCTGGCCAAGGCGAACGACACGCCGTACGGGCTCTCGTCATCGGTGTGGACCAATGCCGTCGGTACGGCGACGCGCGTCGCGGCCCGCCTCGACTTCGGCTGCGTCTGGATCAACACCCACATCCCGCTCATTGCGGAGATGCCGCACGGCGGGTTCAAGCACTCGGGCTACGGCAAGGACCTGTCGATGTACGGGTTCGAGGACTACACGCGCATCAAGCACGTCATGCAGTTCCACGGCTACGAAGGCCCGACCGCCTAGTAACCACCCGTCGGTCGAGCCGCGACGTGAGCGCCAGCGAACAAGCGTGCCGAGACCAACCGGCGCCGAAGCAAGTGCTGAGCCATGGTGACTTGGCTGCCCGCGTCACCAGGGTCTCGACACGGTCGCCGCCTACCGGCGACGTCCCGGCTCGACCGACGTCTCCGCCTAAGCGTGCTTGTCGAGCCAGGCCAGGATCTCGTCGATGACGGTGTCCTTCTCCGGCTCGTTGAGGATCTCGTGGTACAGCCCGTCGTACAGCTTGAGCGTCTTGTCCTTCGACCGGATCGACTCGTAGACCAGGTTCGAGCCCGACGGGGAGACGATCTTGTCGTCGGTGCCGTGCATGACCAGGGCAGGCAGGGTCAGCGACCCCATCCGGGTCGTGACGCGTCCCACGGCAGCGAGCGCCTCCGCTCCGGTGCGAGCGCGGATCTTGCCGTTGTAGACGAGCGGGTCGTTCTGGTACGTCGTCACGATGTCGGGGTCGCGGCTGATGTCATTCGAGCCGATGTCGACCAGCGCCAGGTTCGGCGCGAGCCTCGAGATCAGTGGCGCAAGCATCCGCTCGAGCTTGGATCCCACGGTGGGGTCGACGGCCGCGCCGGTCAGGACCAGCCCTGCCACCCCGGCCTGGCTCTTCGTGGTCAGGTAGTCGAGGGCCACGAGGCCGCCCATGCTGTGCCCCATCACGAACACGGCTACTCCGGGGTGCGCGTCCACCGCCATCAGCCGCAGCGTGTGCAGGTCCTCGATGACGTATGAGAACCGGTCGACGTTGCCGGGCGTCCCGGCCGACTTCCCGTGGCCGTGGTGGTCGATGGCGTAGAGGGCGTACCCACCCGCGACCAGCCGCTCGCCGACGTACTCGTAGCGGCCGGTGTGCTCGGACACGCCGTGCGCGAAGACGATGACTGCCTTGGGTCGCTCCGGCAGCCACGCCTGCCAGTAGCTCTCCCCGCCTGATGCCCCGGTGAACGTGCCGTCGCGATGCTCCATGGCGCACAGTGTGCCGGAATCAGCTCTTCAGCGGGTCATGACCCCAGTTCATGAGCACATAGCGCCACCGGGTCTCACGAATGTCGCCTCGAGGACGCCGTGCGAGGTGGGCCTTGACGAAAGCAACAACCTCACGGATGTGGTCGAGGTCGTCGTCGTTCAGGTCGTCCTTGCGCTTGCGGAGGATCTTCGCGATCTTCCGGGCCGCCTCGTGCCCGGTGGACTCCGCGCCGAAGCGCAACTCGCCGACGACTTTGGACCGGTCTGTCTCGAGCCAGTGCTCGAGCTCGCGTGCCGTCATGTTGACGGTCTGCTTCCACTCCTCCCACACGTCCTCGATTTGCATCATGCAGGGTGCCTACCCACCGCCGGGGTTGGCTATGCACCTACCCGAGGACGGAAACCGCGTTGTCGAGGATCCAGCCGGGGAAGACGGAGAAAATTAGGGCTGCGGTGAACGTCGCGCCGATGGCCAGCGCCACCGCATTCGGTACGTCGTAGCGCGAGGCATGCTCGTCGTCGGCGGGTGTGAAGAGCACGAACAGCCAGCGCGCGTAATAAACGAGACCGATCGCCACGTTGACCGCCATCACGACCGCCAGCCAGGTGGCGGGCCCGGCGGCGACATCGAGCACCACGACCTTGGCGACCAGGCCCACGACTGCGGGTGGGAGGCCTGCCAGAGCGACGAGGGCGAACGCGAGCGCCCACCCGGCGCCTGGCTCGCCACGGACAAGCCCGCGGTAGTCGTCGAGCTGCTGCGTCGGGTGGCGGGTGCCGACGAGAGCGGCCACGGAGAAGGCACCGAGGTTCACGACCGCGTAGATCGCGAGGTAACCGATGCTGGCGCCGAGCACCTCCTTGCCGACCTCGCTCCCGGAGACCGCCCCGAACGGCACCAGGATGTAGCCGGCCTGAGCCACGGACGACCAGGCCAGCAGTCGTACGGCGTGGGTCTGTCGCAGTGCGAGCACGTTGCCGACGGTCATCGTCAGGGCGGCGAGTACGGCGACGACGGGCGACCACTGCTCGGTGAAGGACGGCAGCGCATAGGTCAGGACGAGCATCAGCCCGACGAAGCCGGCGGCCTTGGACACGACCGAGAGGTACGCCGCGACGGCCACCGGTGCGCCGACGTACGTGTCCGGCACCCACATGTGGAACGGCACGGCCGCGACCTTGAATGCGAGGCCGACGATCGTCAGGAGCGTGCCCGCGACAGCGACCGTGCGCAGGTCGCCACTGACCGTGGACAGCGACGCGTTGATCTGGTCGAAGAAGACCGAGCCCGTGGCGCCGTACACGAGCGAGATGCCCATCAGCATGACCGCGGTCGATGTCACGCTGACCAGGAAGAACTTGAGAGCCGCCTCGGCCGCCTTGCGGTCGCCGTGCCGCAGCCCCGCCATCGCGAAAGCTGGCAGCGACACCACCTCGAGCGCGACCAGCAGCGTCACCAGGTCGCGCGAGGCGGCGAGGACGAGGGCGCCGGTGGCGCTCGAGAGGAGCAGGAAGTTCCACTCCCCCGGCGGGGTGCGGCCGTCCGCGAGGGCGACGGTGCCGAGCAGTGCCACCACTGCGGTCCCGAAGAGGACGATCCCCCAGAAGACCAAGGTGAACCGGTCCACGACGAACGAGCAGCCGGTCGGACCCTCGAGAGCGCGCTCGATGCAGAAGGTCGCGCGCTCGTTGTCCCACATCTGAGCTGCGACGACTCCAGCGGCGATGACACCGGCAAACGCGAGGATCGCCGGGGCGTGGGCCTCTCGGCGGGTGCGCGCAGGCCCGGCGAAGGCGTCGACCAGGAGCACGACGAGAGCCGCGACCGCCAGCATCAACGGCGGGTAGACCGCGAGCCAGTCGATGTCCTGGGGCTTCATCGCAGCACCCCCGTCATGGCTGTCGCGACCGGATCGAGGAGCAGGCCGGGGGCGACCCCGAGGACGACGGTCAGGACGAGGAGCGGGGACCACGCGGCCCACTCGAGCCAGTGCAGATCGGCCTTGGTCTCGACACGCTGGCTCGCTTCGCTCGCGTCGCGGCTCGACCCACGGGGACCGGGCTCCCCTTGGAGCAGGGTGCGCATCATCACGAGGAAGTACGCCGACGTCAGGATCACGCCGAGCGCCGCGATCACCGAGAGCACGACGAACGTGTCGTGCGGCAGCGCGTCGTGGGCGAAGAGCGCGGACCGGATCGCGAGCATTTCGCCCCAGAACCCGGCGAGGCCGGGCAGCCCGAGCGAAGCCATCGCCGCGAACGCCAGCACGCCTGCCAGGCGGGGCACGGCGCCGTACAGCGCCTTGAGCTCAGCGAGGTCGCCGGTGCCGTAGCGGTCCTTGATCGCGCCGGCGGCGAAGAACAGCAGCCCGGTGATGAGGCCGTGCGCGACGCTGGCATAGACGGCGGCCTGCACGCCGATGGTTGTGTACGACGTGATGGCGAGCACCACGAAGCCCATGTGCCCGACGGACGAGTATGCGATCAGCCGCTTCAGGTCGGTCTGCGCGAGGCACGCCAGCGCGCCGTACACGATGCCGACCACGGCGAGGCCGGCGAAGACGGGAAGGATGTCATCGGCTGGGTCGACCAGCGGCAGCCAGAACCGGATGAAGCCGTACGTGCCCAGCTTCAACAGCAGCGCGGCCAGGATCACGGACCCGACAGTCGGCGCCTTGGCATGGGCGTCGGGCAGCCAGATGTGGACGGGCCAGAGTGGCGTCTTCACGGCGAGGCCGATGCCGACGAGGACGGCGGCGACCGTGCTCGCCGACGAGACCTGGGTGATGTCGAACGTGCCCGAGTCGGCCTTCACGATCAGGAAACCGACGATCATCAGGGCCGAGCCCAGCACCGTGAAGACCAGGAAACGGGTGGCCGCGCGGCGGCGCCCGATCGGGTCGTGCTGGTCGCCCCAGGCGTTGATCACGAACCACATCGGGATCAGCGCGACCTCGAAGAAGAGGAAGAACAGCACCATGTCGACAGCGAGGAAGGCGCCGATCACGCCGGACTCGATCAGCATCAGCAACGCGGCCAGCGACGCCCGGCCGCCACAGTCCGGAGCATGCCGGACCAGTGCGATCTGGCAGCAGAGCGTGACCAGCGTGGTGAGCAGCAGCAACGGTGCCGAGATCCCGTCAAGCAGCAGGTGCCAGTGCACGTCGAGGCTCTCGATCCACACCGCGTCGACGGCACGGTCCTCGAGCACGGCCGGGATGGACCAGCCGAAGATGACGAGCGAACCCAGGACGGCGAGGCCGACACCGGCACCCTCACTGCGGCGTCCCACCAGCATCACGAGCAGGGCGGTCGCGAAGGGTGCGGCGACGAGTGCGTCGAGGTACGCGTGGTTCATGACAGCACCCCCGCGGCGACGGCGATGGCGGCGGCACCGACGACGACCACCATCAGGTAGGCCTGCACGCTGCCGTTCTGCGCGAGGCGCAGCACCCAGCCGAGTCCGCGTGCCGAGGCTCCGGCGCCATCGGCGTACGCGTCGACGACGTCACGGTCGTTGATGACGACTGCGCGCGCCAGAGCACCGATCGGGCGGACCAGCACCAGGTCGTAGATGTGGTCCTCGGGCGGTTGCAGCTCCTCGACAGGCGGTGGCCAGGGGTCTGCGCCGTCGTACCGCACCCAGAGGAAGACCACGAGCCCCGCGACAGCTGCGACCAGCGCTGTCATCAGGATGGCCGTGGAGCCATGGAAGAGGTCCTCCTCCGCACGCTCGCCCAGGATCCGGCTCGGGTCGGCGAAGACCAGGCCGCCGAAGACGGTCGCGGCAGTGAGCAGGTAGAGCGGGACGCGCATCGTGAGGGGCGACTCGTGCACCTCGACGTCCGGGTCGACCGGGCCGAAGAAGACGCGGAGCCAGGCTCGCATCGAGTACGCAACGGTCAGCGCTGCGGTCAGCACCATCGCGCCGAAGATCACCCACGCCACCGGCTGGTCGAGGATCTCGTGGTGCTTCGCCTCGTCGAAGCCGGCGTGCACGATCGCGTCCTTGCTGAAGAAGCCGACCAGCGGGATGACACCGGCCAGGGCGCCGAAGCCGACGGTCATCGTCACGAAGGTGTCGGGGATGCGCTCGCGCAGGCCGCCCATCGCGGTCATCGACGTACGACCTCCGACGGCGTGTACGACGGAGCCGGCGCCAAGGAAGAGCAACGCCTTGAAGGCGCCATGGGCGAGCAGGTGCAGGACCGCCGCCGACCAGGCGCCGACCGCGAGAGCACCGAACATGTAGGCGAGCTGGCTGACCGTCGACCAGGCCAGCACCCGCTTGAGGTCGTTGGTGACGAGCGCGTAGAACGCCGAGACCAGCATCGTGATCGCGGCGACCACACCGAGCAACGTGAGGGCGTCCGCGTCGAAGATCGGGTACATCCGTGCGACGAGGAAGACGCCCGCCGCCACCATCGTCGCTGCGTGGATGAGGGCCGAGATCGGGGTCGGGCCGGGCATCGCATCGGGCAGCCAGGAGTGCAGCGGGAACTGTGCCGACTTGCCGATGACCGCGATGACGATCAGGAGTGCGGGCAGACTCGTGTCCCAGTTACTGAGGATCGTCGTCACCTGGCTGATGCGGTAGCTGCCGGTCCGTTCACCGATCAGCAGGATCGCGAAGAGCAGCCCCAGGTCGGCCAGGCGGGTCATCAGGAACGCCTTCACCGCACCCGCGCGCGCCTCGGCGAGCTCCCAGTGGTGCGCGATCAGGAAGTACGAGCACGCTCCCATCAGCTCCCAGCCGACCAGCAGCATCCAGAGGTCGTCGGCGACGACGACGGTCAGCATCGAGCCGCTGAAGAGGCTCACCAAGGCGGCGTACGACGGGTAGCGCGGGTCGTCGTGCAGGTAGCCGACGGAGTAGAGCTGGACCAGGAAGCTCACGGACGCGGCGAGCAGCACCATGACGGCGCTCAGTTGGTCGACATTGGCAGCCAGACCGATAGCGGGGCTGATCGAGTCGGTCCTCGTGTATGTCACAACCAGCGGGTCGGCGTGACCGAGCTGCGGGAACGCGACCACGCACGCGAGCCCGAACGTCGCCAGCGAGCCGCTGACCGCGAGGAACTTGGTCGCCACCTCGGACCGGTGACCGGCCCACAACGTGACGACTGCTGTCGCGAACGGCAGCAGCAGCATCGTCAGGACGACCCACTTCATACGGCGTCCCTGTCTGCCAGCTCACGCAGGTCGTCGACGTCGATGTGGCCGTGCGTGCGGAACACCATCAGCACGATGGCCAGCGCCAGGCCGATCTCCGCGGCCGCGATGACGATGATGAACAGGGCAAGCGTCTGGCCGCTGTGCAGGACGTCGCGGAAGTACGCGTCGAAGGCGACCAGGTTGATGTTGACCGCGTTGAGCATCAGCTCCACGCCCATCAGCACCAGGATCGCGTTGCGCCGCGCGAGCACGCCGTACACACCGATGGCGAAGAGCACGCTCGCGAGCAGGAGCGGCCACCAAAGTGGCATCAGTCGTCACCCCGCTTGCTCAGCACGATCGCGCCGACGAGGGCGGCCAGCAGCAGCACGCTGAGGACCTCGAACGGCAGGACCCAGGAGGTGAAGAGGGTCTCGCCCGTCGCGCCGGCCGAGCCGACCAGCGGGTCGTCGAGGTTGAGGTGGACGTCCTGGAACCCGGCGATGACCGTCGTCCCGAGCAGGGCAGCAACGAGCACGGCGACCACGGCAGCAGGCACTGCCTGCTTCACGTTCAGGTCAGTCTGAGGACCAGTCGGCGCCCGGGTGAGCATCAGCGCGAAGAGGAGGAGTACGACGACCGCGCCGACGTAGATCAGGATCTGCACCCACGCGACGAACTCCGCGGCGAGCAGCAGGTAGATGCCCGCGGCGGACGACAGCGTGACCACCAGCCACAGCGCCGCATGCACGAGGTGCTGCGTCGTGACGACGAGCAGCGCCGACGCCACCGCCACCAAGGACAGCAGCAGGAACACCACCTCGACCCAGCTCATTCACTGGCCTCCGGGTCTCGACGCGTCGCTCGCTGCGCTCGCCTCCGGCTCGACCACCATGGCGGCCTTCTCGGCGACGCCGATCTCCCTCGCCGGCTCCGCTCCCGGGTCGAGGGCGGCCGGCGCGGGGACGGTCCACATCCACTCGCGCAACCGGTCCTTGTCGTGCGTCAGGTCGCGGATGTCGAGCTCGGAGTACTCGAACTCCGGTGACCAGTGCAGCGCGTCGAACGGGCAGACCTCGATGCAGATCGAGCAGTACATGCAGAGCGAGAAGTCGATGTCGAAGCGGTCGAGAACGTTGCGCGACCTGTCCTTGCCGCCCTCGACAGTCGCGGGGATGACGTCCTTGTGCGAGTCGATGTAGATGCACCACGACGGGCACTCACGCGCGCAGAGCATGCAGACCGTGCAGTTCTCCTCGATCAGCGCGATCACCCCGCGCGAGCGCGGCGGCAGCTCGGGCATGGCGTCGGGGTACTGCGCGGTGACCGCGCGCTTGGTCATGTTTTGGAACGTGACCTGAAGTCCCTTGAGCAGGCCCTTCATCGAAGCTGCACCCCCACTGTCGTGATCGCGAGCTGGAGCAGGATCAACGGCACGAGTACCGTCCAGGCGAGCTTCTGCAGCTGGTCCTCGCGCATGCGCGGGTAGGCGACACGCACCCAGATGACCACGAAGGACACCGCGAAGGTCTTGAGGATCGTCCAGATCCAGCCGAAGTCGTCGGAGAACGGTCCCTGCCAACCGCCGAGGAAGAGTACGGCGGTGAGTGCGGACAGCAGCACGATCCCGGCGTACTCGGCGAGGATGAAGAGCGCGAAGCGGAGGCCGCCGTACTCCGTATAGGGGCCGAACACGATCTCCGCATCCGCCACCGGCATATCGAACGGCGGCCGCTGCAGCTCGGCGAGGCCGGCGACGAAGAACACCACCATCGCGATGCCCTGCCACGCGAGCCACCAAGGGTTCCAAGCCTCGACGATCCCGGTGAGAGACAGGGTGCCTGCGGCCATCGCGACGCTCGCGGCGGCCAGCACGAACGGCAGTTCGTAGGCCATCAGCTGGGCCGCGACGCGGATACCGCCGAGGAGGCTGAACTTGTTGGCGCTCGCCCAGCCGCCCATCAGGGTGCCGACGACGCCGACACCCATCACGGCCAGCACGAAGAAGATCCCGATGTCGAGGTCCTGCCCCACCAGGCCCGGTCCGACCGGGATCGCGATCATCGCGACGAGGTAGGGGATCAGCGCGACCGCGGGAGCGAGCCGGAAGACCGTCTTGTCGGCCGCAGCCGGGACGATCTCCTCCTTCTGCACGAACTTCACGCCGTCCGCGACGAGCTGAGCGACCCCGTGGAACATCCCGGCGTACATCGGCCCGACGCGGCTCTGCATGTGCGCCATCGCCTTGTGCTCGACCTGCCCGACCACGAGGGGTACGACGAGGAACGCGCCCAGCACCACGAGGACGCGGAGGGCAACTTCGAGAGTGTCACTCATGCCAACCACCGGTGGTCGAGCCGGACGCGAGCCGCTAGGCGAGCAACGCGTCGAGACCCTGGCGAGGTGCGAGTGGACCGGACCACCGGCGACTCCCCGTGGCTGAGTCGGCCTTCCAGCTGCGCTTGGTCTCGACGCGTCGATCGCCTTGCGGCGATCTTCCGGCTCGACCGGCGGCTATGCATCGGTCCCCCAGTCCTCCGGGACCCCGGGCGGCAGGGTGCGACGACGGGCGGGCGCGTCGTGGTCGGACTCGCCCGGCTCCTTGGCACCGGGCCACGGCTTGGCGACCCGCGAGGCGAGCACGAAGTCCTTGCGCAGCGGATGCCCCTCGAAGCCTTCGGGCAGCAACAGCCCCTCAAGCTCGATCGGCGACCCCTCGGTGTCGGTGAAGACCACGCCGAACATCTCGGCCGTCTCCCGCTCGTGCCACCGCGCACCGGCGTACACGTGGGCAACGCTCGCCACCCGGTCGGTGACCAATGTGCGCAAGATCAGGTGCTGTACGCCGTCGCGGCGGTGGGCTGCGACGTGGCAGACGATCCGGAACCGCTGCTGGTGGTCGAGCCCGTCGAGACCCTCGTCGACCGCGGTGAGGAAGTCGAAGAAGCGGCAGCCCAGGCCGGTGCGGGCCAGGCTGACCGAGGCGGCCCACTGCTCGGCGGGTACGTCGACCTGGATCGGCCCGAAGCCCTCGTCCACCACAGCCGGCTCGCCGAAGGCGGCAAGCACGCGGCCGGGCCAAAGGTCGGTGGAAGTGCTCACTCGGGCAGCACCAGGCCTCGCGTGACGGATGCTGCGTCGACCGAACGGTAGCGCTCGGCGAGGTTCTCGCCGTCGATCTTCTCCTGCAGCTTCAGGATGCCCTGGAGCAACGCCTCGGGACGCGGCGGGCAGCCGGGCACGTAGACGTCGACGGGGATGATCTGGTCGACGCCCTTGGTCACGCAGTACGAGTCCCAGTAGGGGCCACCGGAGTTCGAGC
>DATILB010000103.1:0-20927 GCA_035477015.1 Nocardioidaceae bacterium
GCGTCGTGAGCGCCAGCGAACAAGCGTGTCGAGACCAACCGCCGCCGACACGGCTACTGAGCCACGGCGAGTTGGCTCCGACGTCACCAGTGGTCTCGGCACGGTCGCCGCCTTCGGCGACGTCCCGGCTCGACCGGCGGGTGAACCGCCCGCTCCTATGCCGAGTCGAAAGCTCCCGAACGGCCAGGGCGCTGATCCCGCATGAGCGGGGTTTGAGCCCTCGCACGCACCGCCGTCAGCTCGTGCGCGTTGCGATCAGGTCGGCGAAGGCTTCCAGCGCCTCGCGCACCGGACCCTTCGGGAGTACGTCGAGCAGTGCACTCGCCTCGCGGGCGAGGTTCAGGACGTAGCCACGGGCCTCGTCCATCGCCGGGTGCTTGCGCAGCAGCTCCAGCGTCTCGGTGTGCAGCTCGTCATCGGTGAGGTCGGACTCGAGGAGCTCGAGCAGCCGCGCATCCTCTGGGTCCTTGGACTGCTTGGCCATCAGCACCGGCAGCGTCTGCACGCCTTCGCGAAGATCGGTGCCGGGGGTCTTGCCGGACTCGACCGAGTCGCTGGCCACGTCCAGAATGTCGTCGGAGAGCTGGAAGGCCACCCCCACCTTCTCGCCGTACGCCGTGAGCGCCGCCTCGACCTCGGGGGCTACGCCAGCGAACATCGCGCCATACCTGGCTGACGTCGCGATGAGCGATCCGGTCTTGCCGGCCACGACGCGGAGGTAGTGCTCGAGCGGGTCGTTGTCGCCGTGTCCCAAGGTCTCGAGGATCTGCCCCTCGACCAGGCGGCTGAACGTCTCCGCCTGGATGCGCACCGCCTCGGCACCGAGCCGCGCGGTGAGCTCTGACGACTTGGAGAACAACCAGTCGCCGGTGAGGATCGCGACCAGGTTGTCCCAACGGGCATTGGCGGAGTCAGCCCCGCGACGAAGCGCGGCCTCGTCCATCACGTCGTCGTGGTACAGCGAGGCCAGGTGGGTCAGCTCCACGACACAGGCAGCGGTGTTGACCGCTTCGATGTCTGGCTCGCCTGCCTCAGCGGTCAGCAGCACCAGCAGCGGGCGGAAGCGCTTCCCGCCGGCTGCCATCAGGTGGCGGGCCGCTTCGGTGACGAAGGGTGCCTCGCTCTGGATGGCGTCCTCGAGCGCCGCCTCCACGTCGGCCATGCGCGCACGGAGCTTGGCCTCCAGTGCGTCGTCGAGCACTGGGAGTGCGAGGGAGCTGGCGGTCACGGGCGATCTCTTCTATCGGATGAACTGGCCTACGTCGCCGGCCAGCTCGAGCATGGGCCCGGGAATGACGCCCAGCGCCACGGTGGCAGCGAAGCCGACTGCGATCACGATAGTCGTGAGGATGCTGGGCATCGTCACCGCGGGTGCGTCCGTGGACAGCGGCTCGCTGAAGAACATCAGCACGATCACGCGGATGTAGAAGAAGGCTGCAACGGCCGACACGAGGACACCAGCGACCACGAGTGGCCAAGCGCCGCCCTGCGCGGCCGAGGCGAAGACCGCCCACTTGCCGGTGAAACCGCTGGTGAGCGGGATGCCGGCCATGCCCAGGAGCAGGAACGCGAAGATGCCCGCGATGATCGGGGCCTCCTTGCCCAGCCCGGCCCAGCGGTGGATCGAGGTGACCTCGCCACCCGAGTCGCGCACGAGCGTCACGATCGCGAACGCCGCCACGATCATGAAGCCGTAGGTGACCAGGTAGAAGAGCACCGCCTGGATCGACGAGAGCCGGTCCGAGTCGTTGGTCTGGTACATGCCGACGAAGCCGGTGAGCAGGAAGCCCGCGTGCGCGATGGAGGAGTACGCCAGCATCCGCTTCACGTCGGTCTGGGTCAGTGCGAGCAGACCGCCGACGAACATCGTGACGACCGCGATGATCCAGATCATCGGGGTCCAGTCGAAGCGGGCCGAGCCGAAGCCGACATAGAAGATCCGCAAGAGCGCGCCGAAGGCGGCGACCTTCGTGCAGGCGGCCATGAACGCCGTGACGGCGGTGGGCGCGCCTTGGTAGACGTCGGGTGTCCAGGCGTGGAACGGCGCAGCACCGATCTTGAAGAGCATGCCTACGGCGACCAGGCCGATGCCGCCGAGCAGCAGGCCCTCGGAGCCGATGCGGCCCTCGATCGCGACGCTGATGTCGGAGAACCGGAACGAGCCTGCGTAGCCGTAGACCAGCGCAGCGCCGTACAGGAAGAAGCCCGAGCTGAAGGCGCCGAGCAGGAAGTACTTCATCGCCGCTTCCTGGCTGAGCAGGCGACGACGGCGGGCCAGCCCGCACAGCAGGTAAAGCGGGAGCGAAAGGATCTCGAGCGCCACGAACATCGTCAGCAGGTCGTTGCCCGCCGGGAAGAGCAGCATGCCGCCGACCGAGAACAACATCAGCGGGTAGACCTCGGTGTGCTCGAGGCCGCGGGTCGACGCCTGGCGCTCAGCCTCCGTGCCCGGAAGAGCTGCGGCCTGACCGGCGAACGCGCTCACGCCGCCATCGACGTGCCGCTCGGCGAAGAGGAGGACGCTGGTGATCGCGAGCAGAAGGATCAGCCCCCAGAGGAACACCGAGGGTCCGTCGACCGCGATCGCGCCCTCGGCGGTGATCTTGCCGATGGCGGCGTCACCGACGTCGTCGAGATCGAGACCGACGATGACCGTCATCACGAACGCCGCGACGAGGCCGGTCAACGTCAGCAGAGTCTGGATCACGTAACGGACCTGCCGGGGCGCGAACGCCTCGACGAGTACGCCGGCGCAGGCGACACCCAAGACGATGAGGATCGGTGACAGCTCGAAGTACTCGATCGTCGGCTTGGTGAACTCGTTCACTCTGCACCCTCCTCGGCGCCGACGGTGGGTGCGGGATCTTCCTTGCCGACGTGAGTCAGGGTGTGCTCGACCGAGGGGTTGATCGCGTCCAGGAACGGCTGCGGGTAGAGACCAAGGCCGATGATCATCGCGACCAGCGGCGCGACGGCCGCGATCTCACGACGGTTCAGATCAGCCATGCCGGTGATCTCCGGGCGCATCGGGCCGGTCATCGTGCGTTGGTACATCAGCAGGATGTAGAGCGCGGCCAGCACGATCGCGCTCACGGCGATCGTGGCCATCCAGTAGTCGTACTGGAACGCACCAGCGAGCACCATGAACTCCGACACGAACGGCGACAGGCCCGGCAGCGACAGCGTCGACAGGCCGGCGATCAGGAAGGTGCCGGCCAGGATCGGCGCGACCTTCTCGACGCCACCGAAGTCCTCGATGAGGGCTGAGCCACGGCGACTCACCAGGAACCCGCCGATCAGGAAGAGCGCGGCGGTCGAGAGACCGTGGTTGAACATGTAGAGCGTCGAGCCCGACTGGCCCAGCGTGTTGAACACGAAGATGCCCATCACGATGAAGCCGAAGTGCGACACCGACGTGTAGGCGATCAGGCGCGGGATGTTGCGCTGGCCGATCGCCACCAGGGCGCCGTACACGACCGAGATCGTGGCGAGGGCCAGGACCACCGGCGTCGCCCACTCCGACGCGTTCGGGAAGAGCCCCAAACAGAAGCGGATCATGCCGAACGTGCCGATCTTGTCGAGCACGCTCACCATCAGCACCGAGGTGCCGGGCGTCGCCTGCTCGGCGGCGTCGGGCAGCCAGGTGTGCAACGGGAAGATCGGCGCCTTGATCGCGAACGAGACGAAGAAGCCGATGAACAGCCAGCGCTCGATGTTCGTGCCCATGTCGAGCTGCGACAGCTCGGAGAGCAGGTACGTCGCACCGCCCTCGGACTTCGCCGACTCGGCGTACAGACCCACGACGGAGGCCAGCATCAGCAGCCCGCCGAACAGGTTGTAGAGCAGGAACTTGACCGCGGCGTACGAGCGGTTGGCACCGCCGAAGCCGCCGATCAGGAAGTAGACCGGGATCAGGGTGGCCTCGAAGAGCACGTAGAAGAGCAGCACGTCGGTCGCCACGAAGACGCCGATCGCGAGGCCCTCGAGCGCGAGCATCCAGGCGAAGAACGCGTTGGCGCTGTAGCGCCCCGCGTCCCCGTCGTTCCAGGACGCGACCATGACGATCGGCGTCAGCACCGTCGCGAGCAGGACGAGCGTCAGGCCGATGCCGTCGAGCCCGACCGAGTAGTGCGCGCCGAAGGCCTTGATCCAGTCGGTGAGCTCGGTGTACTGGTAGCGGTCACCGTTGGGCGAGTAGCCCACCGCGACGGCGACGGACACCGCCAGCGTGAGGACGGAGACGCCGAGCGCCACCTGCTTGGGCAGCGCGCTGCCGTCCTTGCGGGGCAGGAGCGCGACGACCACGCCGCCGACGATCGGCAGCAGCATCAGGGTGGTCAGCCAAGGGAAGTCTTGGTTCATGACAGGTTGACCGCCAGGAGTGCGAGGACGACGAGGGCAGCGCCGCCGAGGATCGAGAGGGCATACGTACGGACGAAGCCGTTCTGCAGCCTGCGCAGACCGAGGGAGACTCCGCCGGAGGCGAGCGCCGTCCCGTCCACGAACACGTCGATGACGTTGTCGTCGAGCACGATCAGGCCCTCGACCAGCCGGTCACCCGGTCGCATCAGCACCGCCTCGTTGAGCGCATCGCCGTACAGGTCGGCTCGAGCGGCCCGCGTCACGAAGGAGACGTTCTGCGGAGCCTCGCGCGGCACCTCCTGCTTGCCGATCGTGAACCAGGCGATGGCCACACCCACTGCGACGACCGCGACGATGATCGCGGTGAGGGCGAGAGCCGGGATCGGCGGCTCATGGTGCTCGACGTGGCCGACGACCGGCGATAGCCACTCGACGATCCAGTCCCCGAGGAGCAGGAACCCACCGAGGACGGAGAGTGCGGCGAGCGCGATCAGCGGGCCGGTCATGACCCAGGGCGACTCGTGCGGGTGCACGCCCTCTTCCCAGCGCTTCTTGGTGAAGAAGGTCATCAGCATCAACCGGGTCATGTAGAACGCGGTGATGCCCGCGCCCGCCATGGCAGCGATGCCGACGACGGTGTTCTCGGTGAAGGCGGCCTCGATGATCTTGTCCTTCGACCAGAAGCCGGAGAAGCCGGGGAACCCGATGATCGAGAGGTAGCCCATCGCGAAGGTCAGGAACGTCACCGGCAGCAGCTTCTGGAGGGCGCCGTAGTGGCGCATGTCGACGTCGTCGTCCATCGCGTGCATCACCGAGCCGGCGCCGAGGAACATGTTCGCCTTGAAGAAGCCGTGCGTGAGCAGGTGGAAGATCGCGAAGGCGTAGCCCGCGACGCCGAGACCTGCGGCCAGCATCATGTAGCCGATCTGGCTCATCGTCGATCCGGCGAGCGCCTTCTTGATGTCGTCCTTCGCACAACCGATGACAGCACCCCAGAGGAGCGTCACGACACCGACGATGACGACGGCGGTCTGCGCGGGCTGGCTGTTCTCGTAGATGAAGTTCGAGCGGGTCACCAGGTAGACACCGGCGGTCACCATCGTTGCCGCGTGGATCAGCGCCGACACCGGGGTCGGACCCTCCATGGCGTCGAGGAGCCAGGACTGCAGCGGCACCTGCGCGGACTTGCCGCAGGCTGCCAGCAGGAACGCCAGGCCTAGCAGCGTGACGGTCGTGTCGCTCGCCTCGCCGATGTGCTCGGAGACGTAGTCGAAGCTCACCGAGCCGAAGGTCGCGATCAGCAGCATCGTGCCCAGAGCCATGCCGATGTCACCGACGCGGTTCACGACGAAGGCCTTCTTCGCTGCCACGGCCGCGGAGGTCTTGTGCTGCCAGAAGCCGATCAGCAGGTACGACGCCAGGCCGACGCCCTCCCAGCCGAGGAAGACACCGAGGTAGTTGTCCGCGAGGACCAGCGTGAGCATCGCGGCAACGAAGAGGTTCAGGTAGGCGAAGAACCGCGGCCGGCGCTCGTCGTGCTCCATGTAGCCGACGGAGTAGACGTGGATGATCCCGCCGACGCCGGTGATCAGCAGCAGGAAGAGCGCTGACAGCGGGTCGTAGAGGATGCCGAAGTCGACGGTGAGGCCCCCGGGATTAGTCGAACTCTGCGTCTCGAACCAGGTCCACAGGTGCTGTCCGACCTGGCGCTCGTGCTCGTCGATGCCGGCCAGCGAGAAGAACGCGATCAGGCTCAGCAGGAACGAGCCGGCCACCGTGCCGACTCCGAGCCAGTGGGCGTACGACTTGGTCCGCTCGTTGCCTAGGACCAGGATGATGGTCGCGCCGATGGCGGGCAGCGCGATGATCAACCAGAGCAGGTCGAAGATCCCGGTGCCTGCGGCAGGGTGCACGACAGGAATGTCACTTGTCAGCATCAGAACCTCAGCAGGCTGGCGTCGTCGACGGAGGCCGAGCGTCGGGTGCGGAAGATGGTCATGATGATCGCCAGCCCGACGACCACCTCGGCTGCCGCGACCACCATCACGAAGAAGGCGGCCACCTGCCCGTCGAGGTTGCCGTGGACACGTGCGAAGGTCACCAGCGCGAGGTTGCAGGCGTTGAGCATGAGCTCGACACACATGAAGACGACGATCGCGTTACGACGTACGAGCACGCCGGTGGCGCCGATCGTGAACAGGATCGCCGACAGGACGATGAAGGGTCCGGCTTCCATCAGGCCTCCCCTCCCTGGTTCTCCTGTTGGGCGGTGAGCTCCTTGATGTCCTCCGCAAGATCCGGTGCGGAGCGGACGGTGCCGCGTGCGGCGAGGATGCGGTTGATCGACAGCTCGGACGCCGTGCCGTCGGGCAGCAGCGCCGGGGTGTCGACGGCGTTGTGCCGCGCGAAGACACCCGGAGCCGGGAGCGGGCCGAGGTGGCGACCGCTCTCGGCGTACTCACGGACGCGCTCGTTGGCCTTGTCGGCCTGGGTCTGCTTCGGCGTGAGCCGCTCGCGGTGGGCGAGCACCATCGCGCCGATCGCCGCGGTGATGAGCAGCGCCGACGTCGCCTCGAAGGCGAAGACGTACTTGGAGAACAACAGCCGAGCGAGCGCGGGAACGTTGCCGTCCTCCTGCGCCGCGTCGAGGCCGACGACCGCGCCGAGCCCGACCTGCGCGACGCCGAAGATCAGCGTCCCGCCGAAGAGCAGCCCGACGAAGGCCGACATCAGCCGCTGGCCCTTGATCGTCTCCACGACCGAGTCCGACGCGTCGACCCCGACGAGCATCAGCACGAAGAGGAAGAGCATCAGGATCGCGCCGGTGTAGACGATGATCTGGACGGCGAAGAGGAACGGGGCGTCCTGCACGAGGTAGAGGATCGCGAGGCTGATCATCACGACCGCGAGGAGCAGCGCCGCGTGCACTGCCTTGCGGACGAAGAGAATGCCGAGCGCCGCGATCACCATGATCGGGGCCAGGACCCAGAAGGCGGCCATCAGTCGCTGCCCTCCTGCGTCGAGGTTGCGGGCACGCCACCCGACTGCGGCCGGAACGTGCCGCGGTAGTAGTCGCCCTCGTCCTCACCGAGCAGCATCGCGTGCGGAGGTGCCTCCATCCCGGGGAGCAGCGGGGCCAGCAGGTCCTGCTTCTCGTAGATCAGGTCGGCACGGTTGTCGTCGGCGAGCTCGTACTCGTTGGTCATCGTGAGCGCCCTCGTCGGGCACGCCTCGATGCACAGTCCACAGAGGATGCAGCGCAGGTAGTTGATCTGGTAGACGCTGCCGTAGCGCTCGCCGGGCGAGAAGCGATCCGTCTCGGTGTTGCTGGCCCCTTCGACGTAGATCGCGTCAGCCGGGCACGCCCACGCGCAGAGCTCGCAACCGATGCACTTCTCGAGACCGTCGGGCCAGCGGTTGAGCTGGTGCCGGCCGTGGAAGCGCGGAGCCGTGGGCTTCTTCTCGAACGGGTACTGCTCGGTGACGACCTTCTTGAACTGGGTGCGGAAGGTGACTCCGAAACCCGCTACCGGGTCCCAGAGCTGCCCTCGGAGCTCCTTGAAGACAGACATCAGGCGTCGTCCTTCTCCGTCGTCGAACTAGTGGACTCGATGACCACGGTGGGCACCGCGCCACGGATCGGCGCGTGCGGCATCGGTGGCACGGGGTAGCCGTTGGCGAAGGCGTCGAACGGTTCCGGCTCCTTCTCGGGCTCCTCCTCCGGCTCTTGGCCGAACAGGAAGAGCACGAGCGAGACGGCAGCCAGGATGCCGATCGGGATGAGGAGCGTCGTACGGTCGATGCCGCCTTCGTTCTTGATCGCCCGGACGGTCGCCACGGCGATGATCCAGAGGAGCGAGATCGGGATGAGCCGCTTCCAGCCGAAGGACATGAACTGGTCGTAGCGCAGCCGCGGCAGCGTGCCTCGGAGCCAGATGAAGAACCAGACGAACATGACGACCTTGAGCAGGAACCACATCAGGCCCCAGTAGCCCTGGTCGAGCTCCCCGCCCCACAGCTGGTTGATGCCCCACGGTGCGTGCCAGCCGCCCAGGAAGAGCGTCGTCGCCAGGGCCGACACGGTGACCATGTTGATGTACTCGGCGAGGAAGAAGAGCGCGAACTTCAGCGAGGAGTACTCGGTGTGGAAGCCGCCGACCAGCTCACCCTCGGCCTCAGGCAGGTCGAAAGGCGCTCGGTTGGTCTCACCGACCATCGCGATCATGTAGATGACGAACGACGGGATCAGCACCAGGCCGAACCACAGGTCCTCCTGCGCGGCCACGATCTCCGAGGTCGACATCGAGCCGGCGTACATGAAGACCGCGACCAGGGCGAGGCCCATCGCGACCTCGTAGGAGATCATCTGGGCGCTCGAGCGGAGACCACCGAGCAGTGAGTACGTCGAGCCGGACGACCAGCCGCCGAGCACGATCCCGTAG
Organism: Nocardioidaceae bacterium; assembly: GCA_035477015.1. Taxonomy (GTDB): domain Bacteria; phylum Actinomycetota; class Actinomycetes; order Propionibacteriales; family Nocardioidaceae; genus SSC3. The sequence continues at coordinate 8,805 of DATILB010000103.1, forward strand.
ATGCCGATCGACGACACGGCAAGGATGAACAGCACACCGACGGGCATGTCGGTCAGCTGAAGAGGTGTCCGGAGATCGGTCCAGGGCAGACCGACCTCGGGACCGAGCGGGATCACGGCAAAGGTCAGGAACGCCGGGACCGTGGCGATGATGGGCGCAAGGACGAAGACCACCTTGTCGGCGGCCTTCGGGATGATGTCCTCCTTGAGCGCGAGCTTCACACCGTCGGCGAGGCTCTGCAGGAGGCCGAAGGGGCCGTGCACGTTGGGGCCGATGCGGTGCTGCATCCGACCGACCACGCGACGCTCGAACCAGATGTTGAACAGCGTCAGCAGCACGAGCAGCACGAAGACGGCGACGGCCTTGACGATGACCAGCCAGGTCGGGTCCTGCCCGAAGCCCTCGATCCCGGTCATGCGGCACCTCCGTTCGAGAGGCGCACGACGGCACCCGCACACGCGCCGAGGTCACGGGCCAGGTTGACGCCGTCGTTGTTGGCCGGCGCCCAGAGGACACCGTCCGGGAGTGCTGCTACAGCCACCGGGAGCTCGACCGTGCCTCGCTCGGTGCTCAGCACCACGCGGTCACCGAGGCCCGCTTCGTCGTACGTCGCCTGCGAGACCAGCGCGACACCGCGGCGACCCGTCGCCTTCAGTGCCTCGTCGCCGTCGAGCAGCCGACCGTCGTCGATGAGCAGCTTCCAGGTCGCGAGGAATGCCTCTCCCGGGTTGAGCCTCGCGTTCTCGAGCCGGGACACGGCCTCCTTCGCAGGAGCCACGTGACGGTCGCCGTCCCAGGGGCCGAGCTCGGCGATCTCGGCGGCGACCTGGGCTGCGTTGCGGAAGCCGAGGTCGACCCCGAGCTCCTCGGCCACGCCGGCCAGGACGCGGAGGTCCGGCAGCGCGTGTGACTCAGTCAGGGCCTTGTCGAAGGACCGGGGACGGCCCTCCCAGTTGACGTAGGTGCCGGAGCGCTCGGCGTGCGGCGCGACCGGGAAGATCACGTCGGCGACCTCGGTCACGGCGCCGTGTCGAACCTCGAGCGACACCACAAAGCCAGCAGCGGCGACCGCAGCCTTCGCCTGCGCGGGGTCCGAGAAGTCGTCGAGCTCCACGCCACCGATGACGAGACCGCCCAGCTCACCAGCAGCGGCTGCAGCGAGGATCGCGTCCGCGTCACGGCCTGCCTCTGTCGGAACGGTCGTGCCCCAGTCGGCGGCGACGTCGACCCGAGCGTGCGCGTCGTCGACCGGTCGACCACCGGGCAGCAGGTTCGGCAGGCAGCCTGCGTCGACCGCGCCACGGTCGCCCGCACGCCGCGGCACCCAGGCCAGCTTCGCGCCCGTCGTACTGATCAAGCCGAGGACCGACGACAGCGCACCTGGCGAGGTGGCCAGCCGTTCACCGACGAGGACGACACCGCGCGCGTCGAGGGCGAGCTCGGCGTGGTTCTGCAGCTCGGCGATGACCGCACCCTCGTCGCCCGGGACGACCGGGATCAGGATGCCGTCGAGCTTCTCCAGCCCGCGCGTCGCGAGAGGCGCGACCGAGAAGATCCGTGCGCCCGCCCTCGCGGCCTTGCGCAGCCGCAGGAACAGCGCGCCCGCCTCCTCCTCCGGCTCGAGGCCGAGGAGCAGGATCGTGCGGGTCTTCTCGAGGCTCTCGAACGTCACGTCGACCGGAGCTGCGGCAACGGTCGACGCCAGGAAGTCGGCCTCCTCGGCCGAGTGCGGCCGCGAGCGGAAGTCGATGTCGTTGGTGCGCAAAGCCAGTCGCGCGAACTTGCTGTAGGCGTAGGCGTCCTCGAGCGTCAGCCGGCCGCCGGTGAGCACCCCGACTCCGCCTGTGGTTCCTGAGCCCTGTCGAAGGGCCCTCTCGAGCCCGCGCGCTGCGACGGCGAGGGCCTCGGGCCAGGACGCCGGGCGAAGCTCGCCGTCCTCACGCACGAGCGGGTGGGTCACCCGATCGGGCTGCTGCGCGTAGGTGAACGCGAAGCGGTCCTTGTCGGTGATCCACTCCTCGTTGACCGCCGGGTCGTTGCCCGCGAGGCGACGTACGACCTTGCCGCGCCGGTGGTCGAGCCGGATCGCAGACCCGCACGCGTCGTGCTCCGCGATGCTCGGCACGGACACCAGGTCGAAGGGCCGCGAGCGGAAGCGGTACGCCGCCGACGTCAGTGCACCGACCGGGCAGATCTGGATCGTGTTGCCGGAGAAGTAGGACTCGAAAGGCTCCTTCTCGTAGGTGCCGACCTGCTGCAGCGCACCGCGTTCGATCAACGCGATGAACGGGTCTCCGGCCACCTGCTCGGAGAAGCGGGTGCAGCGCGCGCAGAGCACGCAGCGCTCGCGGTCGAGCAGCACCTGCGCCGAGATGTTGATCGGCTTCGGGAAGGTCCGCTTGGTCTCCATGAACCGGGTCTCGCCCTGCCCGTTGGACATCGCCTGGTTCTGCAGCGGGCACTCGCCGCCCTTGTCGCAGACCGGGCAGTCGAGCGGGTGGTTGATCAGCAGCGCCTCCATCACGCCCTGCTGTGCCTTGTCCGCGATCGGCGAGGAGAGCTGCGTGTTGACGACCATGCCGGGGCTCGCGACGAGCGTGCAGGAGGCCTGCGGCTTCACGCGTCCGGGCGGGCCCATCATCGTCTTCGGCTCACCGTCCGGGCCCGGCAGCGCGACCTCGACCAGGCACTGGCGGCACGCGCCGACCGGTGCCAGCAGCGGGTGGTCGCAGAACCGCGGGATCTGGACGCCGATCGCCTCGGCCGCCCGGATGACCAGCGTGCCCTTGGGGACGCTGACCTGCTGACCGTCGATCGTGAACGTGACAAGGTCGTCGACCTTAGCCACCGCCCCGGTGGTCGAGCCCGTCGAAACCACGCTCATGCCAGTGCCCCTTCAGCTGCGAAGAGAGTGGAGGCAGCCGGGTCGAACGGGCAGCCACCGTGCTCGAGGTGCGCGAGGTACTCGTCGCGGAAGTACTCGATGCTCGATGTGATCGGGCTGGTCGCGCCGTCACCCAGTGCGCAGAACGACCGGCCCAGGATGTTGTCGCACTGGTCGAGGAGGTTCTCCAGGTCGGCCTCGGAGCCGTTGCCGTTCTCGAGGCGCGCGAGCACCTGCACGAGCCACCAGGTGCCTTCGCGGCACGGCGTGCACTTGCCGCAGGACTCGTGCTTGTAGAACTCGGTCCAGCGCAGCACCGCACGCACGACGCAGGTCGTCTCGTCGAACACCTGAAGCGCCTTGGTGCCGAGCATCGAGCCGGCAGCACCGACGGCCTCGTAGTCGAGGGGTACGTCGAGGTGCTCGGCCGTGAGGATCGGCGTGCTAGATCCGCCGGGCGTCCAGAACTTCAGCTCGTGGCCCGGGCGTATCCCGCCGCTGAGGTCGAGCAGCTCGCGGAGCGTGATGCCCAGGGGTGCTTCGTACTGACCCGGCCGGACGACATGGCCCGACAGCGAGTAGAGCGTCATGCCCTTGCTGCGCTCGGTGCCCATCGAGGCGAACCACTCGCAGCCGTTCTTGATGATCGACGGCACCGACGCGATCGACTCGACGTTGTTGATGACCGTCGGGCTCGCGTACAGACCCGCGACGGCCGGGAACGGCGGCCGCAGCCGCGGTTGACCGCGCCGACCCTCGAGCGAGTCGAGGAGGGCGGTCTCCTCACCGCAGATGTAGGCACCGGCGCCGGCGTGCACGACCAGCTCGAGGTCGTAGCCGGAGCCGTGGATGTTCTTGCCGAGGTGGCCGGCGTCGTACGCCTCCTGGACGGCTGCCTGCAGCCGGCGTACGACGTGCAGCACCTCGCCCCGGACGTAGATGAAGGCAGTGTTGGCGCGGATGGCGTAGGAGCTGATGATCACGCCCTCCACGAGGGTGTGCGGCGAGGCCATCATCAGCGGGATGTCCTTGCAGGTGCCCGGCTCCGACTCGTCGGCGTTGACCACGAGGTACTTCGGGTTCGGGTTGTCCTGCGGGATGAAACCCCACTTCATGCCCGTCGGGAAGCCCGCTCCACCGCGACCGCGGAGCTGCGAGTCCTTGACGATCTGGACCACGTTCTCCGGCGTCGACCTCAGCGCGCGCTCGAGGCCCTGATAGCCACCGGTGCGGGTGTACGACGACAGCTTCCAGGGCTGGTCGCCGTCCCAGAACTCCGACAGGACGGGGGTCAAGATGTCAGTCGACATTGGGAGCCGCCCATCCGTTCTCCTTGGCGATCTCGAGACCGACCAGTGACGCCGGCCCCGCTGCCGGACCGTCGTCGGCGAGGCCGTCGGGGAAGCCGGCGAGGACGCGCTCGGCCTCACGCCAGGTGCAGATCTTCGGGCCGCGTGTGGAGCGGACCGCCTTGCCCGCACGCAGGTCGTCGACCAGCCGCACCGCCGACGCGGGCGTCTGGTTGTCCATGAACTCCCAGTTGACCATCACCACCGGGGCGAAGTCGCAGGCCGCGTTGCACTCGACGTGCTCGAGGGTGACCTTGCCGTCGGCGGTCGTCTCGTCGTTGCCGACGTCGAGGTGGTCCTTGAGCCGGTCGAAGATCGCGTCGCCACCCATCACCGCACAGAGCGTGTTGGTGCAGACCCCCACGTGGTACTCACCGACCGGGCGGCGCTTGTACATCGTGTAGAACGTCGCGACACCGGACACCTCGGCCGCGGAGATGCCCAGGATCTCGGCGCAGGCCTCGATGCCCTCCGAGGTCACGTGACCTTCGGAGCTCTGCACGAGGTGCAGCATCGGGAGCAGCCCCGACCTGGCTTGCGGATAGCGAGCTGCGATCTCCCGCAGCTCGCTCATCGTCGCCTCGTCGATCACCTGTCCACCCCTCCCATCACGGGGTCGATGCTCGCGATGGCCACGATCACGTCGGCCACCATGCCGCCCTCGCTCATTACCGACGTCGCCTGCAGGTTCGTGAACGACGGGTCGCGGAAGTGCGCGCGGAACGGGCGCGTGCCGCCGTCTGACACCACGTGTGCGCCGAGCTCGCCGCGGGGCGACTCGACCGGGACGTACGCCTGGCCGGTCGGGACTCGGAAGCCCTCGGTGACCAGCTTGAAGTGGTGGATCAGGGCCTCCATCGACTCACCCATGATGTGCCGGATGTGGTCGAGGCTGTTGCCCATGCCGTCGCTGCCGATGGCCAGCTGCGACGGCCACGCGATCTTCTTGTCGCCGATCATGACCGGCGCGCCCTCGAGCTCCGCCAGGCGATCCGCGGCCTGCTCGACGATGCGCAGGGACTGCCACATCTCCTCGAGGCGGATCCGGAACCGGCCGTAGGAGTCGCAGGTGTCCCACGTGACGACGTCGAACTCGTAGTCCTCGTAGCCGGAGTACGGCTGTGACTTGCGCAGGTCCCACGGGTAACCCGTCGACCGCAGCACCGGACCGGTGATGCCGAGCGCCAGGCAGCCGGCGAGGTCGAGGTAGCCGACGCCGTCGAGCCGACCCCTGAAGATCGGGTTCGCGTTGCAGAAGGCGGCGTACTCCGGGAGTCGCTTCTTCATCAGTGCGATGTAGTCGCGGATCTGGTCGAGCGCACCCGGCGGCAGGTCCTGCGCCACACCACCGGGACGGAAGAACGCGTGGTTCATGCGGAGGCCGGTGATCAGCTCGAACAGGTCGAGGGTGAGCTCGCGCTCGCGGAAGCCGATCGTCATGACCGTCAGCGCGCCGATCTCCATGCCACCGGTCGCGATGCACACCAGGTGCGACGAGATCCGGTTGAGCTCGGAGAGCAGGACCCGCATGACCTGGGCCTTCTCCGGGATCTGGTCCTCGATGTCGAGCAGCCGCTCGACGCCGAGGCAGTACGTCAGCTCGTTGTGGAACGGCGCCAGGTAGTCCATCCGGGTGCAGAACGTGACGCCCTGCGTCCAGGTGCGGAACTCCATGTTCTTCTCGATGCCCGTGTGCAGGTAGCCGATGCCGCAACGTGCCTCGGTCACCGACTCGCCCTCGAGCTCGAGGATCAGCCGGAGCACGCCGTGCGTCGACGGGTGCTGCGGACCCATGTTCACGACGACGCGGTCGTCGCCCTCGTCGGCCAGGCCCTCGGCGATCGAGTCCCAGTCCTGGCCCGTGACGGTGAAGACACGGCCCTGGCTGGTCTCGTTGCTCGCGGCGTACGGGTCCTGCGTGGTGGTCATGAGTACGACCTCCTCGTGTCCGGCGGAGGAATGGTGGCGCCCTTGTACTCCACGGGAATGCCGCCTAACGGGTAATCCTTGCGCTGCGGGTGACCCGGCCAGTCGTCCGGCATCATGATCCGCGTCAGCGCCGGGTGGCCGTCGAAGATGATGCCGAAGAAGTCATAGGTCTCGCGCTCGTGCCAGTCGGCCGTCGGGTACGTCGCCACCACGCTCGGGATGTGCGGGTCGCTGTCCGGAGCGGTGACCTCGAGGCGGATCCGCCGGTTGTGGGTCATCGACAGCAGGTGGTAGACGGCGTGCAGTTCGCGGCCCTGGTCATCGGGGTAGTGCACACCCGAGACGCCACTGAGCAGCTCGTAGCGCAGCGACTCGTCGTCGCGCAGCCGCTGGGCCACCTCGAGCAGGTGCTGGCGGCGGATGAAGAAGGTGATCTCGCCGCGGTGGATGACGACCTTCTCGATGGCGCCTTCGGGAGCGACCTCGGCGAGTGCGCCGTGCACCTCGTCGAACCAGCCGCCGTACGGCGGGGGGGTGCCACCCGGCATGACGACCGGCCGCACCAGTCCGCCGTACCCGCTGGTGTCACCGCCGTACATGCCGTGCTTGACGCCGACGACCTCGGTCTGCGCTGCCTCTGCCGCGATGGGCAGGTTGGGCTCGTCGGTCACCGCAGCAGGCCCTTCATCTGCGAGGTCGGGATCGCGTTCAGAGCGGCGGTCTCGAGCTCGATGATCTCGTTCTTGCGGTTCACGCCGAGCTTGGCGTGCTGGACCTGGTCGTGCAGCTTGAGGATCGCGTCGATCAGCATCTCGGGCCGCGGCGGGCAGCCGGGGAGGTACATGTCGACGGGGACGACGTGGTCGACGCCCTGGACGATCGCGTAGTTGTTGAACATGCCGCCGCTGCTCGCGCAGACGCCCATCGCGAGGACCCACTTGGGCTCAGGCATCTGGTCGTAGATCTGCCGGAGAACCGGCGCCATCTTGTTGCTGACTCGACCGGCCACGATCATCAGGTCGGCCTGACGTGGCGACGCGCGGAAGACCTCCATGCCGAACCGGCCGAGGTCGTAGCGCGGGCCGCCGGTCGTCATCATCTCGATGGCGCAGCAGGCAAGGCCGAAGGTCGCCGGCCAGAAGGCCGCCTTGCGCATATAGCCGGCAACGCCCTCGACCGTGGTCAGCAGGACCCCGGCGGGGAGCTTCTCTTCCATGCCCATGTGGTTAGTCCCAATCCAGTCCGCCGCGCCGCCACACATATGCGTAGGCGACGAAGACCGTTGCGATGAACAGGACCATCTCGATCAGGCCGAAGAAGGCCATCTGGTCGAAGTAGACGGCCCAGGGGTACAGGAACACGATCTCGATGTCGAAGACGATGAAGAGCATCGCCACGATGTAGTACTTCACCGGGAACCGTCCGCCGCCGACCGGCTGCGGGGTGGGCTCGATGCCGCACTCATAGGAGTCGAGCTTCGCGCGGTTGTAGCGCTTCGGCCCGGTGACGGCGCTCATGATCACCGAGAAGATCGCGAACCCGGCCGCAATGGCCATCAGCGCGAGCACGGGGGTGTACAGCTCCACGTGCCCTCCCTTTCCCTCGTCGTGACTTCGTGCGGTCCAGCTACGCGTCCGGCGCGATCTTCGCCAGTGCGTTGATGATGCGGTCGTGGGCGTCGCCGCCCTTGTGGTCGGTGAGGTTCGCCATCAGCTTGATCGTGAACCGCATCAACGCGGGTCGCGGCAGACCGTGCTTGGTGGCGAGCCGCATGAACGTGGGGTTGCCGACGAGCTTGGCGAAGCCGCGGCCGAGGGTGAAGTAGCCGCCGTACTCGGCGTCGAGCGCCTTGGCGTAGCCCTCGAGGACCTTCTCGCGGGCCGGGCCGGAATTGCGGGCCAGCGCCTGCACGGCGGTCATGGCGGCCATGTGGCCGGCCTCGAGGGCGTAGTCGATGCCCTCGCCGTTGAACGGGTTGACCATGCCGCCGGCGTCACCGACGAGCAGGACGCCGCGCGTGTAGTGCGGCTTGCGGTTGAAGCCCATGGGCAGCGCCGCCGAGCGGATCGGACCGCCGACGAGGTTGTCGTCGTTGAAGCCGAGGGCTGGGTCGGTGTTGGCCAGCCAACGCCGCATCGAGTCCTTGTAGTCGATGTTCTGGAAGGCGGCGCTCGAGTTGAGGATGCCGAGGCCGAGGTTCGCGGTGCCGTCGCCGCAGGGGAAGATCCAGCCGTAGCCGGGGAGCAGGTTGCTCTCGCCGGGCTTGCCGTCCCACAGCTCCAGCCACGACTCCATGTACTCGTCGTCGTGCATCGGCGTCTTGTAGTAGGCGCGGCAGGCCACAGCCATCGGGCGGTTCTCGCGGCGCTCGAGCCCGAGCGCCATGCCCATGCGCGCGCTCACGCCGTCGGCTGCCACCACGATCGGGGCCCGGAACGTGAGCTCATCTTGATTCCGGCGGTCGAGCGAGCGCTTGCGCGGGGTCGAGGCCCGACCACGCTCGTCGACCTGCTTCGCAGTGACCCCGACGACGTGGCCGCTCGCGTCGAAGACGGGGGCCGTGACCGCCGTACGCTCCAGCAGCCGTGCGCCTGCCTTCTGTGCGTGGCGCGCCAGGATCTCGTCGAAGTCCATCCGCGCCCGGACCATGCCGAACGACGGGTAGTCGGCGAGCTCGGGCCAGGGCAGCTCGATGGTGTGCCCGGCGCCCTTGATGCGGAGCCCGCGGTTCTTCTGCCAGCCGGGCTGCTCGAGGTCGAAGCCCATGGCGATGAGCTGCTTGACCGCTCGCGGGGTGAGCCCGTCGCCGCAGATCTTGTCGCGCGGGAACTCGGACTTCTCCAGCAGCAGGACATCAACACCGGCGGTTGCGAGCCAGTACGCCGTAGCGGCGCCGGCCGGGCCTGCGCCAACCACGATGACGTCGGCCTGTCGCGCGTCGGCGCCGGTCCTCGTCATGATGCCAAGCCCTTCGTCAGTAGCCAGTTGTGCGTTTGTGAACGAATTCACGAGTGGCGTGGGACACACTCTACGACCCAAGTTCTGCCTGAGAAAACCAGGGGTGCTGGGGCTTTACCTGCGTGACCGGCCCGCCTTTGCAGCGGATTGGAGGGCGGCCCTCGGCTCGGGTCCGAACAGCGCCGCGGGGAAGGTGCCCCACCGACGCGACGAGCGGAGCCGGAGGCACAGCACCTCGCCTCGCACTGAGAGCGCCGAGCAATCGTCGTACCGGAACAAGTCGCTGACCCCGCCGCGCTCGTACTGGAACGACTCCGGACCGAACGTGCCGGCCACAGTGCTGCCCTCCGGGACCAGGCGTGCGACCTGGCGACGAGTGCCGAAATAGGTGCGGGCTAGAGAGACCACGGGGAACACGAGCACGAAGGCGAGCCCGCCCCAACCCACCGTTACGCCCAGGACCACGCCGGCTATGAGACCCAGCACGAGGCGCTCCAGGAAGCCGAGCGACGTCGCCGAGAGCCGGGTGTAGGTCCGGGCGACCGTCTCGGCCCAGCCGGCAGGCACCGGCCACGTGACGACCGTGCCTTCAGTCATGCCGTGGCGTGGTGGAGCGCCACGATCCCTCCACTGAGGTTGCGCCAGCGCGGCTGCTTCCAGCCCGCCCTGCTGATCTTGTCGGCGAGCTCCGCCTGGTCCGGCCAGGCGCGGATCGACTCGGCCAGGTAGACGTAGGCATCGGGGTTGGACGACACCGTGCGGGCCATCGCGGGGAGGGCCTTCATGAGGTACTCGATGTAGACCTCGCGGAAGGGCGCCCACGTCGGGCGGCTGAACTCGCACACGACCAGGCGGCCACCTGGTCGCGTGACGCGGAGCAGCTCCCGCAGCCCCGCCTCGTGGTCGACGATGTTGCGAAGCCCGAAGGAGATCGTGACTGCGTCGAACGTGTTGTCCGCGAACGGCAGCTTGGTCCCGTCGCCCGCGACGAACGGCAGCCTCGGCTTGGCCCGCTTGCCGACCTTGAGCATCCCCTGCGAGAAGTCGCACGGGATCACGAGGGCGCCGGCGTCGGCGAACGGCTGGCTCGACGTACCCGTCCCGGCCGCGAGGTCCAGCACGATCTCGCCCGGCTTGGGCTCGACCGCGTCCAGGACGAGCGTCCGCCAGCGACGGTCCTGGCCGAGGGACAGGATGTCGTTGGTGATGTCGTAGCGCTTCGCCACGTCGTCGAACATCGACGCGACGGCGGCGGGATCCTTGTCCAGGTCGGCTCGGGTCACGGGTCCAGCCTAGGACTGCCCGGTGGACCAGTCCGCGGGGGCGTCCATGACGAACCCTGGGTAACCGGCCCCTCCCCTCTTCGCCGTAGGCTGCCCATCGTGAGCACCAGTGCGAGCTCCGTCCCGGAGCATGAGTACGACGCGACGCCACTCGTCGTTCGTACGGTCGCACTCACCGACCCGGCACCCCTCCTCGAGCTGCTGCCGAAGGCTCCCTCCAGCACCGCGTGGGTTCGCCGTGGTGGCGGGCTCGTCGGCTGGGGTGTGGCCGCCCAGGTCCGCACCTCCGGGGCGTCGCGCTTCGAGGACGCCAGCGCGTGGTGGCGGGAGCGCTCCAAACACGCGATCGTCCGCAACGAGATCGAGCTGCCTGGCACCGGCCTAGTGGCCTTCGGCTCGTTCGGCTTCGCGGACGACCCGGGCGACTCCGTGCTCGTCGTACCCAGCGTCGTAGTCGGTCGCCGCGACGACGTGACCTGGGTGACGACTACCGGCCGCGCCGCGATCACCTCGCCGCCTCCCGCATCGCCAACCACTCCCCCGGTCCCTCCCGGCGAGGTGGTCTACCAGGACGGCGCTCGGAGTGAGGCGGAGTGGGCTTCGGTCGTGGCCGATGCGGTCCGCCGCATCAACGCCGGCGAGCTGGAGAAGGTCGTCCTCGCACGCGACCTGATCGCCACCGCCGAGAGCGACATCGACGTCCGTTGGCCGCTGCAGCGACTGGCCGCCAACTACGACACTTGCTGGACCTTCCACGTCGACGGCCTGTTCGGCGCGACGCCCGAGCTCCTCGTCCGCCGCGAGCGAGGCCTCGTGACCTCCCGCGTCCTGGCCGGCACCATTCGCCGCACCGGGGACGACGAACGCGACCTCGCCCTCGCTGCCCACCTGGCCCGTTCGTCGAAGGACCTCGAGGAGCACGAATACGCCGTGCGCTCGGTCGCCGATGCGCTGGCCCCGCACTGCACCTCGATGAACGTGCCCGAGGCGCCGTTCGTCCTGCACCTACCTAACGTCATGCACCTCGCCACCGACGTCGCCGGCGTCATCGACGACTCGACCACCTCGCTCGGCCTCGCGGCGGCCTTGCACCCATCGGCTGCCGTCGGCGGCACACCCACCACCGAGGCCCTCGCGATGATCTCCGAGATCGAGGGCATGGACCGCGGACGGTACGCCGGTCCGGTCGGCTGGATCGACGCCAGCGGCGACGGCGAGTGGGGCATCGCGCTCCGCTCCGGCGAGGTCACCGGCAACCAGGTCCGCCTCTTCGCCGGCTGCGGCATCGTCGCCGACTCCGAGCCCGAGTCGGAGCTCGCCGAGGCGCAGGCGAAGTTCGTGCCCGTGCGCGACGCCCTCGGCGGCTAGCCACTGGATTGACCCCTTACGCGGTTGATTGCTGCCAGCATTGAGCACCGATCAACCGCGTAGAGCGCAGTTCGGGCCACAGGGATGCGGTTCGCCGGTCCAGCCACCGCGCCGGAGCAGAGTGCCGATCTTGCCGGCGGTCGGGCACGGGCGGTCGAACACCTGCCCGTAGGAGAGGCGCCTCGTGTCGCGGCCATCAACCGCTGCGTCAAGGTCGCGCTCAAAGTCCTTGTCACGTTGGCCAGCGGTGTTGTGAAACAACCGCCCGTCCAGCTCGATGATCAGGCTGCCGTACTCCGCATCCCGATACGCCATGCGTGACGCGTGCGGTGCGGCCACCTGACGACGAGCG
>DATILB010000104.1:0-11633 GCA_035477015.1 Nocardioidaceae bacterium
CCATCGACCGGGACGGCCGGACCAAGGACGAGCTCCGCGGGGAAGCGTTCGGCCGGTTCCTCGAACGCATCAACACCAAAGCTCTACCCCAGTTGGGCGGGGTCAACGCCACCGTCGTGGTCACGATGACGCTGGACACCCTGCTGGGCGGTATCAAGCCCGGGATGCTGGACACCGGGCAACCCATCTCCGCCCGCGAAGCCCGACGTCTCGCGTGTGCTGCGGGCGTCATTCCCGCGGTCCTGGACGGTGACGGTGCCGTCCTGGACCTGGGACCCCACGTCCGGTTCCACACCAAGAAGCAACGCCTCGCGATGAACGTCCAACAACACGGCCGTTGCGCGGTCGAGGGCTGCGACCGGCCCGCCTGGCTCTGCGACGCCGCCCACCTGACCGCGCACCACGCAGGCGGGCACACCAGCGTCGAGGACGGCGCGCTGACCTGCCCCTGCCACCACGCCATGGCAGACAGCCCCAACTACACCATCCAACGCCTAGGACCCGGGCGCATCCGCCTCATCCGACGCCAATAGGCCGTGGGAACTAGCCTGTGTTTCGTGGGCATCTCTGATACCGACCTGGTCCATCTGCGTCGCTGCGTCGAGCTGGCCCGTGAGGCTCTCGACGACGGGGACGAGCCGTACGGAAGCGTTCTGGTCGATGCGACCGGGGCGGTTCGGTTCGAGGACCGCAACCGGGTCAAGGGCGGCGATGAGACGCGTCACCCGGAGTTCGAGATCGCACGATGGTCGGCGTCGCATCTGAGGGCCGAGGAGCGAGCTGCGGCGACCGTTTACACGTCCGGCGAGCACTGCCCGATGTGCTCGGCGGCGCACGCCTGGATGGGGCTCGGCCGCATCGTCTACGCGAGCTCGTCCGAACAGATGGGGCAGTGGCTGGCGGAGTGGGCCATCCCACCGGGGCCGGTGGCGCCGCTCCCGATCGGAGCGGTCGCTCCTCTGGTCGAGACCGACGGACCGGTGCCAGAGCTCGCGGCCGAGATCAAGGAGCTTCAGCGCGAGCGGTTCGATGCCCGTCTGGATCCACCAGAGGCTTCAACGACACGGTGATCGGGCTCCGGGTGCCACCGACATCTACCTCGTACGACGCGCCGGGGACCCACTCCGACAGGTAGGCCAGTCCGACGCACGAGCCGACCGTCTCGCCCCAGGCGGCGGAGGTGACCTGGCCCGACGGGACCCCGTCACGCAGGACGAGCTCGCCGCCCCACATCATCACGTCGGGGTCGGCGACGGAGAAGGACACCAGCTTCCGCCGCGGGCCCTCAGCCTTGGCCTTCTCGACGGCCTCGCGGCCGAGGAACGGGATGTCGGTGCGGAGCTTGCAGGCGAAGAGCAGTCCCGCGTCGACCGGTGTGTAGTCGGGGGTGAGCTCGCGCCCGAAGGCGCGGTAGCCCTTCTCGAGCCGCATCGAGTCGATCGCGTAGTAGCCACCGTTTTCGACCCCCAGATCCGAGCCGGCGTCCATGAGGTCGCGGTAGACGCCAACCGTGAAGTCGGCGGGGATGCACAGTTCCCAGCCGAGCTCACCGACGTACGTGATCCGCGTTGCCCGGACGGTTCCATGCCCCAGGTCGATCTCTCGAGACGTGCCGAAGGGAAAGCCCTCGTTGGAAAGATCAGCCCGGGTCAGTCTCGACAACAGCGAGCGGGACCGCGGTCCCATCACCCCGAGGACGGCGTACGACGACGTCACGTCGACGACGGACACCTGCTTCCCCGGAGGCATGTGACGCCGGATGTGGTCCTGGTCGCGCTCGGTGGTGGCAGCGCTGCTGAGGATCAGGAACTCGTCCGCGGAGACCCGCGTGACGGTGACGTCGGACTCGTAGGTGCCGCGCGAGTTGAGCATGCCCGTGTAGACCGTCCGCCCCACCGGCACGTCGACGTCCGCTGTGCACAGCCATTGGAGCACCGCAGAGGCATCGGGCCCGACGACGAGGTACTTCGAGAACGACGTCTGGTCGAACAACGTCACGTTGGTGCGGGTGTTGGTGGTCTCCGCCGCGACCCAGGGCAGCCAGTGCGGCTTCTCCCAGGTGTACTCGATCGTTGGCGACGACCCGACAGGGGCGAACACGTTCGCCCGTTCCCAGCCCATCTTGCTGCCGAAGCTCGCGTTCGCTTCCGCCAAGAGGCCGTAGAGGGGGGAGCGGCGGAACGGCCGCGCGGTGCGCATCTCGCGGTTGGGCCAGGGGATCTCGTAGTGCAGGCCGAGCACCTCGGCGACCCGGTCGTGCAGCCACTGGTTGTTCCCGTTGAAGCGCGCGAAGCGGCGGATGTCGACGGCAGTGAGATCTGACGACGGTTCACCGGAGACGATCCACTCCGCGAGGGCCTGACCCGCGCCACCGGCGGAGGCGATGCCGACCGAGTTGAAGCCAGCTCCGACGTAGAACCCGAGGACCTCAGGTGCGGCGCCGAGCAGGAACTGGTTGTCGGGCGTGAAGCTCTCGGGGCCGTTGTAGAACTTCCGAATCCCGGTGTCGCGAAGCAATGGGATGCGATGCAGCGCGCTCTCCATCAAGGGCGAGAAGTGCTCCCAGTCCTCCTCGAGGAGCTGGAACTCGAACGGGTACGGGATCGCGTCGGGGGAGACCCACGGCTTCGCCTCGGGTTCGAAGCCGCCGACCACGAGGCCGCCGACCTCCTCCTTGAAGTACGTGTAGCCGTCGGGGTCACGCAGGATCGGCAGGTCCGGCCGCACCCCCTCGAACGGCTCGGTCACGACGTAGAAGTGCTCGGCCGAGTGCAGCGGCACGGTCACGCCCGCCATCGCGCCGACCTGCTTGGCCCACTGGCCGGCACAGTTCACGACGACCTCGGCCTCGACATCGCCACGATCGGTGCGTACGCCGGTGACCTGTCCCGAAGAGACGAGTACGTCGATGACGCGCACCTTCTCGATCACCCGCGCGCCGCCGAGCCGGGCACCCCGAGCCAGCGCCTGGGTGAGGTCGGTCGGGTTGGCGGTCGCGTCGCCGGGCAGCCAGATCGCGCCGACCAGGTCGTCGACCTGCATGACGGTCCAACGCTCCTTCGCCTCGGCCGGTGTGAGCAGCTCGCACTCCAGCCCGTACGCATCCGCGCTCGCCGCCGTACGACGAAGCTGGGTCATCCGGTCCGGCGTACGCGCGACCGTGACCCCGCCGCACCGCTTGTAGCCGGTGGAGAGACCGACCTCTTCTTCCAGCGTTTCGTAGAGCCGAGTCGAGTACTGAACCAACCGCGTTCCGCTCTCCGACGCGCGCAGCTGGCCGACAAGCCCGGCGGCGTGCCACGTCGTACCCGAGGACAGCCGGCCCTGCTCCAGCAGCAGAACGTCGGTCCAGCCGAGCTTGGTCAGGTGGTAGGCGACGCTCGTGCCGACGACGCCACCGCCGACGACGACCACCTGGGCGCGAGTGGGGAGCTCAGCCACCGGCGGCCTCGTCCAGCAGCTGCTCGAAGTCGGGGCCGTCGAACTCCGCCACGGCGCGGTCGTAGTGCTCCATGCCCAGCTCCCAGAAGTCGAAGTCGATGCTGCTCACGGAGTCCTGGATCGCACACCACAAGGTCCAGCCGTACTTCGACATCAGCCCCCACAGTCGTGCTCGCGCCACCCGGTGCCGCAGCAGCGTCCCGTCGTACGCCGTCATCAGCTCCTCGAGCTGTTCGGGCGACATGTTGGCCTCGCTCCAGATGTTGCCGAGCTCGAAGGTCGCCTCGTTGTTGCCGGAGTACTCGTAGTCGATGAGCCACAGCTTCTCCCCGTCGTCGATGAAGTTGCCGGCGAGGAGGTCGTTGTTGCAGGGCACCGTCGGCTCCGGGTGTACGGCGAAAGCGGCGCGGATGCGCTCGACCGCCGGCAGAAACGACAGGTAGCGGTCCGGGAGCCGGAAGCCGTTGGACTGCACGACCTCCAGGTAGCCGCGCTGGATGACGAACATGTCGAAGTCGTTCACGAACCGGGGCCCTGCGTGGAGCTGCCTGCACGCAAACGCCACCCGCTGCAGTGAAACAGTCAGGTCGTCATTCGTGAAGGTCTTGCCGTTGATGTACTCGACGACCATCAGCTCCGCTTCGGGAAGGTAGTCGACGACCCCCGCTCCCACACCCGCAGCCGCGGCCGCCAGCGAGTTGTGGTGCTCGTGCACGCGGTCGATCGCCAACAGGTCACTGCCTGGTTGCGCCAGGCGTACGACGACGTCGCGGCCCTCGAAGGTCACGCGCAGGTTCACGTTGGTCAGCCCACCGGCCAGCTCCTCCACGGCGTACTGCTTTCCGCGGAGCCAAGGGATGGCGGCGAGGCGCTCGCCGTAAAGGTCTAAGGTCATGCCATTGACACCATACTGTGACCCACACCACACTGGCGACAACTGGTAAGGGTTCCCCACGGGGAGAGGGAGGTGCCATGAGCACCACAGAGCAACCGCTGGGCGCTGACGAAAAGCGCCTTGCAGAGATGGGCTACAGCCAGGATCTGAACCGGAGCTGGTCCGGATTCTCCAACTTCGCTATCTCGTTCTCGATCATCTCGATCCTGGCGGGATGCTTCACCAACTTCGGTGCCGGCTGGAACAACGGCGGCCCGATCTCGATCTCGTGGTCCTGGCCGATCATCAGCGTCTTCATCCTGATCATCGGCTTCACCATGTCCGAGCTGGTCTCGGCGTACCCGACCTCGGGTGGCATCTACTGGTGGGCCTCGAAGCTGGGCGGTCCGCGTGCCGGCTTCTACACCGGTTGGCTGAACCTGGTCGGTCTGGTCGCTGTGACCGCGGGCGTCTCGTACGGTTGCGCGACCTTCATCGACCTCACCCTGAGCACCTGGTCGACGTCGTACTACGACAGCTACTCGCTGACCCGCGTGTTCTTCATCTTCGTCGGGGTGCTCGCGATCGCGTCCGTGCTCAACATCTTCAGCAGTCACCTGATGGCGATCATGAACAACGTCTCGGTGTGGTGGCACGTGGCCGGCGCGGCGATCATCGTGCTGATCCTGCTGTTCGTCCCCGACCAGCACCAGAGCATCAACTACGTGTTCACGGAGCGCATCAACAACTCGGGCTACTCCGACGGCAGCACGATGAGCTTCGTCTTCTTCTTCGCGGTCATTCCGTTCGGCTTCCTGCTCACGCAGTACACAATCACCGGCTTCGACGCCTGTGCTCACCTGAGCGAGGAGACCAAGGGTGCGTCGATGGGCGCCGCGAAGGGCATCTGGCAGTCGATCCTCTACTCGGCGATCGGCGGCTACATCCTGCTGCTGTGCGTGGTCTTCGCCGTACCCGACAACCCGGACGGCACCCCGAACAACGCACTGGGAGCCGGAGGCGTCGCACCCATCTTCAGCGAAGCCCTCGGGGCGAACTGGGCCGGCACCGTGCTGTTCATCTCCTCGGCCGGACAGCTGTTCTGCGCCGTCTCGTGCATGACGTCGGCCTCCCGGATGACCTATGCGTTCAGCCGTGACGGCGCCGTGCCCGGGTCCAGCCACTGGTCCGAGCTCTCGGCCAAGCGGGTGCCGGCCAAGGCCGTCATGCTGGTCGCCGTGCTTGCTGCGATCGTCACGCTGCCTGCTCTGGTCGAGGTCAACATCGGCTCTGAAGAGGTGCCGATCATCTCGCCCATCGCGTTCTTCGCCGTCACTTCCATCGCGGTGGCCGGGCTCTACCTGTCCTTCGCGATCCCGATCTACCTGCGCTGGCGACACGGCGACAAGTTCGAGGTCGGCGAGTGGAACAACGGCGCGAAGTACAAGTGGATGAACCCGCTCGCGGTGGCAGAGATCGTCATCGTGGTGCTGTTCCTGATGTGGCCCGCCTACCGAGGTGGTCTGCCGGGCGACGAGCTCTTCGAGTGGAAGTTCGTCAACTACTCACCGATCGTCACCGTCGGCGTACTCCTTGCCATCACCATCTGGTGGGAGGTCTCGGCGAAGAAGTGGTTCAAGGGTCCGATCCGGAACGTCGACACCGTAGACGCTCCCTAAGATCGGCAGCCATGAACGCTGCGCCCAAGGAGGTCCCGGGCAGGTCGCTGGGGGATGTCGTCCTCAGACCTGTCCGTGGCCACCATGCCTTCGAAGGTTGCGTGGAGCAGCTGGGCACCGCGATCAGGCTGGGCGTGTACCCGAACGGCTCGGCGCTTCCCACCGAGCGCGATCTCGCGGAACGGATGCGGGTCTCCCGCGCGACGCTCCGTGAGGCGATCGCCGCCTTGCGCCAGGCGGGGATGGTCAGCACCACTCGGGGGAGGGGCGGTGGGACCGTCGTGTCCTACCGCCCCATAGCCCCAGCCAAGGGCGGCTCACCCGGGCTCGCGGATCGGAAGGAGCAGCTGCTGGACTCGCTGACCTACCGACGCGTCGTCGAGCCAGGGGCGTGCTACCTCGCGGCCGCACGCACCCTCTCCGCAGCCGAGAAGATGCTGCTCACCACCTCGCTCGCAGAGGTCGACAACGCGGAGGAAGCCGCCGCCCACCGGCAGGCTGACTCGCGGCTGCACCTGGCGATCGCGAGTGTGACCGGGTCACCGATGACGATCTCCGCCGTCACCGAGGTCCAGTCGCACCTGCACGACATGCTCCAGGCCATCCCGGTGCTCGAGGTCAACATCGAGCACTCCAGCCAGCAGCACCGCTCGATCGTCAAGGCGATCCTCGCCGGCGAGCCCACCAAGGCCAGGCGTGCGATGGAGCAGCACTGCGACGACACCGCTGCGCTCCTGCGCGGCCTGCTCGGATAGGAGCGCTATGCGCAACGACCGGTACCTCAGCGTCGACGACCTGAAGGGCAAGATCTCCAGTGGCGCGATCGACACCGTGGTCGTCGCCTTCACCGACATGCAGGGACGGCTGCAGGGCAAGCGGCTGCATGGCGAGTACTTCGTCAACGAGGTGCTCGGCCACGGCACGGAGGGCTGCAACTACCTGCTCGGCGTCGACATCGACATGAACACCGTGGCCGGCTACGCGATCACCTCGTGGGACCGCGGGTACGGCGACATGGAGTTCGTGCTCGACCTCGACACCATCCGGGTGCTCACCCATCTGCCCGCCACCGCGATGGTGCAGTGCGACCTGGTGTGGCCCGACCACAGGCCTGTTCTGCAGTCGCCGCGCGCGATCCTCAAGGGCCAGCAGGATCGGGCCTCCCAGCTCGGGTACGACGTCCTGGCCGGCACCGAGCTCGAGTTCATCGTCTTCGAGGACACCTACGAAGCGGCTCACAACGCCAACTACCGCGGGCTCACCCCGGCCAACCAGTACAACGTCGACTACTCGATCGTCGGCACCACGCGCATCGAGCCGCTGCTCCGCGACATCCGCAACACGATGTACGCCGCCGGCCTCAACGTCGAGGGCGCCAAGGGCGAGTGCAACTTCGGCCAGCACGAGATCGGCTTCCTGTACGACGACGTGGTGGTCACTGCCGACAACCATGCGGTCTACAAGACGGTCGCCAAGGAGATCGCCGCCAAGCACGGCAAGTCGCTGACCTTCATGGCCAAGTACAACGAGCGCGAGGGCAGCTCCTGCCACATCCACCTCTCGCTGCGTGGCACGGACGGGACCATCGTCTTCTGGGAGAACGACGCGCGTACGCCTCTCTACGACCAGTTCGTGGCCGGCGTGCTGGCGACGATGCCCGACTTCACGCTTCTCTACGCGCCCAACATCAACTCGTACAAGCGGTTCGCCGAGGGTTCGTTCGCGCCGACGACAATCGCGTGGGGCGAGGACAACCGCACCTGCGCCGTCCGCCTGGTGGGGCGTGGTGCCGGTGCCCGCATGGAGAACCGCGTGCCGGGTGGCGACGTGAACCCCTACCTCGCGCTCGCCGCGATGCTCGCCGGCGGCCTGCACGGCATCGAGAAGGGCCTCGACCTCGAGCCGGCGCTGGAGGGCAACGCCTACACCTCCGGCCGGGCCAGGGTGCCGGCCACTCTGCGGGATGCACGCGAGGTCTTCCACGACTCGGCGATCACGCGCGCAGCGTTCGGCGACGACGTGGTCGACCACTACACGAACATGGCCGACGTCGAGCTCGCGGCGTTCAACGCGGCCGTCACCGACTGGGAGCTCCGCAGGGGCTTCGAAAGGATGTAATGCCGACCTTCACCGTCATCAACCCGAGCACCGCGCAGCCGCTCATCGACGTACCCGAAGCGTCGGTGGAGGAGACGGACGCGGCGATCGAGCGCGCGCAGGAGGCGTTCCCGGCGTGGCGCGATGTCGCTCCCGGCGAGCGGGCACGTCTGCTCCGGGCCTTCGCCGCAGTCGTCGACGCGCACATCGACGAGCTCGCCGACCTCGAGGTGCGCAACTCCGGCCACACCATCGGCAACGCGAGGTGGGAGGCGGGCAACGTCCGCGACTGCCTGAACTACTACTCCGCCGCACCCGAGCGGCTCTTCGGCCGGCAGATCCCGGTAGCCGGTGGTATCGACCTGACCTTCCACGAGCCGCTCGGCGTCGTTGGGGTGATCGTCCCCTGGAACTTCCCGATGCCCATCGCGGGCTGGGGATTCGCTCCGGCTCTGGCTGCCGGCAACTGCGTCGTGCTGAAGCCGGCGGAACTCACACCACTCACCGCGATCCGGCTCGGGGAGCTCGCGTTGGAGGCCGGCCTCGCGGAAGGCGTGTTCACCGTCATCCCAGGCAAGGGCTCGATCGTGGGGGAGCGGTTCGTCACGAACCCGCTGGTCCGCAAGATCTGCTTCACCGGGTCGACTGAGGTCGGCAAGCGGATCATGGCCGGCTGCGCCGAGCAGGTGAAGCGGGTGACCCTCGAGCTCGGCGGCAAGAGCGCCAACATCGTCTTCGCCGACGCCGACATCGCGAAGGCCGCGGCCATGGCGCCGTACGCCGTCTTCGACAACGCGGGCCAGGACTGCTGTGCGCGCTCGCGGATCCTGGTGGAGCGCTCGGCGTACGACGAGTTCCTGGGTGGCTTGAAGAAGGCGGTCACCGCCCTCCGGGTCATCGACCCCGCCTCGGAGGAGAGCGAGATGGGTCCGCTCGTCTCGGCCAAGCAGGAGGAGACGGTCCGCGGCTACCTCGCCGGCGTCGAGACCGCGTTCACCGGAAGCGTGCCCGACCTCGGCGGCTACTGGTTGCCGCCGACCGTGGTCCTCGCCGACGACCCGGCGATGCCGATCTGGCGTGAGGAGGTCTTCGGCCCGGTCGTCGCAGTGATGCCGTTCGACGACGAGGAGGAGGCGGTCCGGCTCGCCAACGACACCGAGTACGGTCTGTCCGGCTCGATCTTCACCCGGGACGTCGGGCGGGCACTGCGGGTGGCGCGTGGCGTCGAGTCCGGGAACCTCAGCGTGAACTCGCACTCCTCGGTCCGCTACTGGACGCCGTTCGGTGGCTACAAGCAGTCCGGCCTCGGCCGGGAGCTCGGGCCGGACGCACCCAACGCGTTCACCGAGGAGAAGAACGTCTTCATCGCCCAAGACTGAGACAGGGGAGAACCATGACCGGACGCCTAGAAGGCAAGGTCGCCGTCATCACCGGAGGATGCTCCGGCATCGGCCTCGCGACCGTGAAGCGCTTCCTCGAGGAGGGCGCTCGCGTAGTGATCGGCGACGTCGACGACGTACGCGGCAAGGCCTTGGTCGAGGAGCTCGGCCAAGAAAATGGAGCACTGGCCTACGCGCACGTCGACGTGACCAGCAAGGAGGAGGTGGACGCGCTCTTCAAGACCGCCAAGGACACCTACGGCTCGGTCGACATCGCCTTCAACAACGCGGGCATCTCCCCGCCCGACGACGACTCGATCCTCGACACCGAGCTCGAAGCCTGGCGCCGCGTCCAGGAGGTCAACCTGACGAGCGTCTACCTGTGCTGCAAGGCCGCGCTGCCGTACATGCTCGAGCAGGGCAAGGGCTCGATCATCAACACCGCGTCGTTCGTCGCCGTGATGGGTGCGGCCACCTCGCAGATCTCCTACTCGGCGTCGAAGGGCGGGGTGTTGTCGATGAGCCGCGAGCTCGGCGTGCAGTTCGCGCGCGACGGCGTACGCGTCAATGCGCTGTGCCCCGGCCCGGTCAACACGCCTCTGCTCCAGGAGCTCTTCGCCAAGGACGAGGAGCGCGCAGCCCGCCGGTTGGTGCACGTGCCGATGGGTCGCTTCGGCGAGCCTGAGGAGATGGCGAACGCCGTGCTGTTCCTGGCCTCCGACGAGTCGTCGTTCATCACCGCGTCGACGTTCCTCGTGGACGGCGGGATCAGCGGCGCGTACGTCACGCCGCTGTGACCAGGCCCGTCATCGGTCTCAGCACCTACCGCGAGGAAGCGCGGTGGGGCGTCTGGGACACGACGGCCGACCTGCTTCCGAGTGCGTACGCGCGCGCGATCGAGCTCGCGGGCGGCGTACCCGTACTCCTGCCCCCGACCCTCCCGTACGACGAGTCCGCGGCTGCCGCCGTCGCGCGGCTCGACGGGCTGGTGATCTGCGGCGGGTCTGACGTCTCGCCCGAGCGCTACGGACAGCAGCCGCACGAGCAGACCGTCCGCTGGCGCGACGACCGGGATGCCTGGGAGCTGGCGCTGCTGGATGCCGCGAACGCGCTCCCCGTGCTCGGGGTCTGTCGCGGGATGCAGCTGATGGCGGTCCACGCCGGCGGCGAGCTCGACCAGCACGTCCCCGACCTGGTCGGTCACGAGCAGCACAACCCCGCTCCGGACGGGTACGGCGCCACGCTCGTCTCCGTCGAGCCCGGCAGCAGGCTCGCAGGGCTGGTCTCGTCGGAGCTGACCGTGCAGTGCCACCACCACCAGTCGGTGCGGTCGCACCCCGGATTCACCGCGGTCGCCTTCGCGGCCGACGGGCTGATCGAGGCGATCGAGGCCCCGGGCGACCACCTGCGGCTGGCCGTCCAGTGGCACCCGGAGATGGCCGCCGACGCGGGTCTGTTCGCAGGGCTGGTGGCCGCCGCGGCTGCCAACAACTGACAACGCAACCGACACCGACCTGTCACTTTGCGACCGGTGACGCCCGACGTGTCCCGGGGTTAGCGTGTGGACGTTCCCGGTCTTCTCGGCTCTCAAGGTGGGTCTCGGCATGCACAGTCTCGTGCGTCCTCTGGTGGTAGCAGGTCTCGTAGCAGTCGGGATGGTGCCGTTGGCGTCGCCACCCGCGTTCGCAGCGGGCGCGGGCTCGGGGTCGGTGTCCCTGGTCGCGCTGAACACGGCCGTCACCGAGAACTTCGACACCCTGGCCAGCTCCGGAACCAGCTCGACGCTGCCCACCGGGTGGTACTTCGACGAGACCGGCACCAGCGCCAGCAACAACGGGCTCTACACGGCGGGCATCGGCAGCAGCACGACCGGAGACACCTACAGCTTCGGCGCCACTGCCGCGGCCGATCGAGCCTTCGGCGGACTGCTGTCCGGCACCTTGACCCCGCTGAACGGCGCGTCGTTCACCAACAACACGGGCGCGCTCGTGACCGCCCTGGACGTCGCCTACACCGGTGAGCAGTGGCGACTCGGGGCGATCGACCGTGGCGCGGACCGGATCGACTTCCAGTACAGCCTCGACGCGACCAGCCTGACGACCGGCACCTGGACCAACGCCGACGCCCTTGACTTCTCGACGCCGGTCACGACCGGGGCCGGCG
>DATILB010000105.1:0-5620 GCA_035477015.1 Nocardioidaceae bacterium
GCTTCGCCCAGGTGGACGCCCATGCGGACCTTGACGTCGACCCCGGCGGTGAAGTCCTGGCCGGCCAACGCGACCTGCGCCTCGCAGCACGCGACCACCGCGTCGGCGGGATCCGAGAATGCCACGAAAAGGCCGTCTCCCTCGGACTTCACCTCGACTCCGCCGTACGCCGTGAAGGCGGAACGCAACAGGTCGTCGTGCATGTCGAGCAGATCGTGGTACGCCGCCTCGCCGAGCTCGGTGAGCAGCGCGGTGGAGCCCTCGATGTCCGTGAAGACAAAGGCCACACGACCTGACGGGAGCTCCGGCACATCTGGAGTCTAGTGACGCCAGAGTCTCGAAAACCCGCTTAGACCTAGAAGCGCACGACCGACTTGCCGAGGGTGCGCCGTTCGTCCATCTCGACCAGCGCGTCACTGATCTGGTCGAGCTCGTAGATCTTGCCGATCGGCGGGTCGATGACGCCGGACTCCATCATCGGAAGCAGGCGGTCCCACTGGGCCGACATGTAGCCGGGACGCATCATCGCGTAGGCACCCCAGCCGACGCCACGGACGTCGACGTTGTTGAGCAGCAGCCGGTTTGTCTTCACCTGAGGGATCTCTCCACCGGTGAAGCCGACGACCAGCAGCCGGCCGAGTGGCCCCAGGGAGCGGAGCAAATCGGTCAACAGTGGCTCTCCGACCACGTCGAGGATCACGTCCACTCCACCAGGACCCGTGAGCTCCTTGACCGCTGCGAGGAACCCCTCGGTGACGACTGCCTCGTCTGCGCCCGCCTGCTTGGCGAATGCGGCCTTCTCCTCATTGGAGACCAGGGCGATGACTCGTGCGCCGAGGCCCTTGCCCACCTGGATGGACGCTGTGCCGACGCCGCCGGCCGCGCCCGTGACCAGCAACGTCTGGTCCTTCTCGAGACCACCACGCGTGTCGAGCGCGAACTCGGCAGTGAGGTAGTTCATCGGGATCGCGGCGCCCTGCTCGAAGCTGAAGGAGTCGGGGAGCGGGAAGACGGACTCCGGGTGGATCGACACGAGGTCGGCGCCCCCGCCGTACGGCAGGCAGCAGGCCACTCGGTGCCCTTCAGCGAATCGGCTGTCAGCCGGAGCGCTCCGGACAACACCGGCGAAGTCGACGCCGAGCTGGAACGGGAGCTCGGGCTTGAGCTGGTACTCGCCCTTGGTCTGCAGCAGGTCCGGCCACGAGATGCCAAGGGCCTTCACCTCGACAAGGACCTGACCTTCTTGAGCGACCGCATCGGGCACTTCCTGCACAGCGACGCCGGAGGGACCTTCGAGGGCAGTGACCTGGAGTGAACGCATTCCCGGACTCTAGATGCCTCATGAGACCGCCGCTACGGTGGTCACGACATCGAGTACAAGAGAGCCGGGCCGATCCCATGAGCCGCACACTGCTCCGCGGGGCGCAGGTCAGCACGATGTCAGCGAACCGTCCTGATTGGGAGCGGATCGACGTCCTCATCGATGGTGACCAAATCGCTGGTCTGGGGCGACACCTGCAAAGCGACGACGCCCACACGATCGACCTCGCTGGCCGGGTCCTGATCCCTGGCCTGGTCAACGCGCACCTCCACTCCTGGCAGACAGCGTTGCGCGGCGTGGGAGTCGACTGGACGCTCCCCGAGTACTTCACGCACGTGCACGCCGGGGTAGCCACGCAGTACACGCCGGAGGACGTGCGCATCGGCACGTTGGCGGGCGCGTTGAACCAGATCAACTGCGGCACGACCACCCTTGGTGACTGGAGCCACAACAACCGCACCCCGGAACATGCTGACGCGGCCATCGAGAGCCTGTCGGCCGCTGGGATCCGGGGCGTGTTCTTCTACGGCACGCCGTACGCCGCAACGGACGCGGTCTATCCGGTGGGGGAGATCGACCGCCTGCTGGCAGGTCGCTTCAGCTGCGGCGGGCTGCTCACCCTCGGTATGGCGATCAAGGGACCACAGTTCTCGCCCGCCGAGCTTGCGGTGGCCGACTGTCGCGCCGCTCACGAACGCGGTCTCGTGGTCACCATGCACCAGAGCGGCGGCGAACCCGCCGACGGCTGGGCTGCCGTCCACGATGCCGGGTTGTTCGGGCCCTCGACGAATGTTGCGCATGGCGCGGGTTTGACCGACGAGTGGGTGAAGGTGCTGGTCGACGCCGGGGTCACCTTCACGGCGACGCCGGAGAACGAGCTGAGCCAGGGGCACGCCGACCCCATCACCGGTCGACTGCTGGAGCTCGGGTCAGCGCCGTCGTTGGGTACCGACGTCGAGTCGGTCGTGTCGGGCGACGTCCTGACCGCTGCTCGGGTGGCGCTTGCCCATCAGCGCGGCCTCGACCACGATCGGCATCGTAGGTCCTTCGGCACGCCGTGCCCGACTGCGACGATCACCAGCAAGCAGGCGTTGGAGTGGGCCACGGTCGAAGGGGCGCGGGCGTTGGGTCTCGCCGACCGCGTCGGCCGGATCGAGCCAGGAATGCAGGCCGACCTAGTGGTCATCGATGCACGTCAGCTGAATCTGTGGCCGATGCAAGACCCGATCGCCGCCGCCCTGCACGCCGGGGTGGGGAACATCGAGGCGGTGATGATCGGCGGGACCTGGCGCAAGCGCGACCACCAGCTGGTCGGCGTCGACCTGGACGATGTGAAGGACCGACTGCTCGAGTCCGGGCAACGGCTGCGCGCCAAATTAGAAACAGTCGGCTCGCATCTCTAGCGGCGGTCGTGCTACGCCTCGGCGTCAGTGATTGCGAATGGCACGAAGCACGATCCGTGCCTGGGCGTCGGCCCCTAGCTGGTTCGGGTGGAACGGGAACGCGAGGAGCAAGGGGTTGGAGATCGAGAGCGGCATCAGGCCTTCGGCGTACGCCGTCCCGGCCGGCTGGCACAGGTCGTGCCCGAGCGTCGGGCGATAGGTGTTGATCAAGGTGGTGTGCCTGTCCGCCCTGGCCACTCGACGCAGCATGGCGTTGAGGCTGAGGAAGGCTTTCTGCAGGTACGCCATGTCGAGGTCGGTGATCGGGACAGTCGGCCAGCAGCCCTCGCCGGTGGCCGGGAGTCCATTGAGGTAGTTGACCAGGAAGATGTCGGCCTTCGGCGCCCGTCGGTGGATCTGGCGCAGTCGCTTCGCGAGCTTGGGCTCGGTCGCCGTGATGGCCTCCTGGAACCGATCTACACCGCGCACGGTGAAGGCCTTCGTGCATGGCGTCCCCAGGGGTGCGGGCAGACCGAGGTCGACCGGGAGGAGGTTGAGACAGCCTTGCACCGCTGCGGCCAACCCGATGTCGTTGCCGCCGATGCCGACCGTCACCAGGTCCGTGGTCGGGGTGAGCCTCCGGAACTGCGGAGGGTTGATGCCGCCGAGCGGCAGGAGTTGGGGAGTGACGAAGTGCTCGCTCGTCGCGCTCCCGCAGCTCGCGTCGCGGAACGATGTGACGCCGAGGGCTTTCGCAACCTGGTGCGGATAGTTCCGGGTCGACTGCGCACAGTCGACCGGGACGAACTCGGTTGCGAACGGGATCGAGGTGAACACGTCGGCCGTCCAGGAGTCACCGAGCGCGACGTATTCCCGGTAGCCCGGTGCGGCCGCTTCCGCCCCCGATACGGAAGGGGAGACTCCGGCCAACATCGCCCCCGCGAGGGCGGCGGTCATGGTCATGCGGTTCTTGGTCACGGGTAACAGCGTCGCCGCCGACCCGTGTCTAGGTGAAACACCTAGTCGGCGACCGATCAACAACCTGAGTAGGTAGATCTCCTGGCATCTAGGTGTTTCACCGCGCTGCGCCGGAGATGCGACCGTGACACCACCATGATCATCGACACCCCCATCTCAAGCTCGGCCATGCTGCGCTCGCTCCCGACGGCATCACGGGAGTGCCGGCGCTACGATCCGAGCATCACCGACCTGCACACGCGCAAGCTGCGCTACTTCATCGCCGTCGCCGAGGAGCTTCACTTCAGTCGGGCAGCGGCGAAGCTCTTCCTTGCCCAGCAGGCGCTGAGTCGCCAGATCCGCGAGCTCGAGGAGGAGCTCGGCACGCCGCTTTTCATCCGGAGCACCCGCAAAGTGGAGCTGACCGCAGCGGGGGCTGTGTTCCTTGCCGGTGCGCGTGCGGCCGTAGAGGCCTTGGACAGCGCCGTGGCAATGACAGTGCGCACCGGTCGGGCGGTCTCTGGCACCTTGAGGCTTGGGTTCTGTCCCGGAGCGGCGCTCGAGCTCACCGAACCCATCCTGACCGAGTTCCGGACCCGCTATCCCGAGGTCACGGTGGAAATGCGCGAGGTGCCGCTCATGGACCCGACGGCGGGTGTGGGCGCGGGGGAGTCCGACTTGGGTTTCGTGAGAGCGCCCATGGCCACGGACGGACTTGAGACGGAATCTCTCTTCAGCGAGCCCCTGGTGGTTGCAGTCTCGCTCCGCCACCGACTGGCGGAGCTGCCGGTGGTGACCGTCGCAGATGTCCTGAGCGATCCCATCACCCTCTCCCAAACCGAGGACAAGACGTACCGCGCGTTCTGGAGTCTCCAGGAGTTCCGAGGCGGTGCCCAGCCGGTCATCGTGGAGACCCGATCGGTCACGGAGGAGGTACAGCTCGTCTCGACCGGCGGGGCTGTGGCAGTCACTGCGGCTGCGGCGCTGCGCTACGTACCACACCCCAGCATCCGGTTCATCCCGATCGCGGATGCACCCCGGTCGACCGTCGCGTTGGCTTGGCGGGCAGACGCGGCGCTTCCTCTGGTTGCGCGGTTCCGCGAGGTCGCTCTCGCCGTCCGCGACCGGGAGCGTGAACTGGTTGCTCAGCTCGAGGACCCGCTGACCGTGAAGCCCACGCCATGAACACCTCAAGCCGCTGGTCGGTGATCGTGGGGTTCGCCCTCGTCGCTGGTGCAACCCAGCTCCTCTGGCTCAACTTCGCAGGCGTCACCACCGTTGCGTCTGAGCACTACGGCGTCTCGGAGACGTCGATCGGTTGGCTCGCCCAGGTCTTCCCGCTGTTGTACGTCGTGCTCGCCATCCCCGCGGGCAAGCTGCTCGACCGAAACTTCCGCGGCTGGCTCATTGCCGGTGCCGTGCTGACACTGGTCGGTGCTTGTGTTCGCCTCGTCGCCGACGACTTCACCTCGGTGCTGGTCGGCCAGATCCTCATCGCGGTGGCGCAGCCCCTGGTGCTGAACGCGATCACGGGGGTGACCAGCGCCTACCTGGCCGAGAAGGACCGACCCACGGGAATCGCCATCGGCACGGCCAGCACCTTCGCGGGCATGCTGCTCGCGTTCTTGCTCGGCCTCGTCTTCACCGAAGGTGACCAGCTCAGGACCATGCTGGTTGTCTCGGCAGTGCTCGCGGCGGCTGCTGCCGCTGTACTGATGGCAGTGCTCCGCGCCCCGGCCCCGCACCAGGCCGCCGCGGCTGCCGGTTCAAAGGGCTCCGTCAAGGCGGTCTGGGCCGACCCGTTCATCCGTCGCCTCTGCTTCCTCGTGGCCCTGCCGTTCGGCACGTTCATCGCACTCACCACGTTCGCCCAGCCGCTGCTCGAGCCGGCCGGTGTCAGCGTCGACACGGCAGGCGTGATGCTGCTGCTCAACGTCGTCGCCGGCATCATCGGCTGCGC
>DATILB010000106.1:0-3599 GCA_035477015.1 Nocardioidaceae bacterium
TCGAAGCCTCGCTCGAGCACCACGCTAGGACCGCCGTCCGAGTCAACGCCCACGACAACCTTGCCTGGACCGGTCACGTCCGCCCATGAAGGGGGTACGGCGATGATCGGGCATGCTGCTCGTGCAGCGACGCCTGCTGAGGTGGAGCCGCCGAACGTCCGATAGAACCGCCAGGCGCGCGTGCCCACCACGACGCAGGCCGCTGTCGCCGACTCCTCGACGATCGCACTGACGCGGCCGCCGGTCGCGAGGGCGCCGTCGACGTAGAGGTCGGGCGCCAGCTCGAGCGCCCGGTCAAGCGCGTCCTTCAGGATGCTGGCGCCCACCTCGTGCAGGTTGGGCATCTTGTAGAGAGGGGTCACCGGCGCGTACGGGAGGAACTCCATGGGCACGTGCACGAGCCGCAGGCCGGTGCCCCGGCGTGTTGCCTCACCGGTCGCGTATCGAAGCGCCCGGTCACCGTCGTCGCCGCCGTCGATGCATGCCACAACGAGGGGGGCCGTCACATTGAAGTAGCTGGTCATAGGAAAAGCATTGGCGCTGCGGCGCGGGGTGCGCAGGGTCCGACGGCCCGAGCAGGTGACCATTGGTCCCTATCAGGCGTGGTACGGCCCGATCCGGGGCGGAAGCGCGGAAACCTCGCTGATGACCTCGGCGACGGGGCGCCTCGGCGTGAGGGGGATCTGCTCTGCAGCAATGGGTGGCCAGCCGACCTGGACAAGGATCTGGGGGCAGGCTGCGTCGCTGAGCAGGTCGTCCTGGAGCAGGCGTCGGGTCCGGTCGACCTCGATCGCCTGGCTCAGGGGCACCATCGCCATCCCGTCGGCGGTACCTCGCAGCAGCATCGCTGCCAGCGCCTCGCCGGCCCGCAGCCGCGACGCTGTGTCGTCGGACGACGTGCAGATCACCAGCAGCGCAGGCTCGATGGACTCGGACTCGAGCTCACTCTCCAAGAGCGTCCCTGACGGAAAGCGCGTCTGCGCGACGTCCGGGGCAGCGATGCCAGGGCCTCGACGAACGAGGCTGGTCAGGGGGATGCCTTCATCGCCTTGCCTCCCGGCCCAGGTCACGATCTCGTCCACGTAGTGCCGGTTCAGTCGCTGCGTCTTCTCTGCCTCGGCGAGCAGCTGCAGCAGGTCCGAGCGCCTGCGCTGGGAGACGACCGCGACCGCAGTCACTCCGGCAGCGGGTCCAAGCGCTAGCAGGTCATCGAGGCGGTCGCGAGGCACCGGCCACGAGGAAGGCCGACGGCGGTCCGTGCGCCGGTTCATGAGCGCATCCAGCGCCGACAGGTCCTCGGGTGTCGGGGGCTCCGCCCGGAACGAGATGTTGGCCAACTGGGCGTCGTTGTAGGGGTTCGGCATCCGTCGTACATGCGCCTTCCACCCTGCTGCCGCAGCGGCCACTCGCAGGTGCTGCAGCGCTGCGCCGCAGCTGATGATGAGGTCGCGTCCGTCGGGGTCTGCATGGCGCAGCTCTCGCGACGTGTCGGCGAAGAGGATCACCCGCTCGCCTTCGATGCACCAGTGCCACGGCTGGGTGTTGTGCACCGAGGGTGCCCGTGTCGCCAGCGCAATGAGTTCGCGGGCGGGAACGCCCGAAGGGGTATGTGTCTTCATGGAACGCCTTCCGTGGTCGCGGCGGCCTTCTGCTCAGGCCGACAGAAGCCTGCGGCCTGAGATGTCGTGCGGGGTGATCCGGACATGGAACGTGCGGACGCCTTCCGCCCAGGCGGTCGGTCGGGCATCGGCCTCGGGGAGCTCTGCTGGCTCGACGTTCCGGGCATGTCCGCGAACAAGGACACTCCAGCCCGACTGGTTGTAGTCGTCATAGTCGTCGATCTCGAACGACGCCTTCGCCGACCGTAGGTTGCGTGCCATCGTCGAGTGCGGCGAGAGCTGGATCAGCACAGTGCCCTGGTCCATGGCGTAGTTGACGGGGAGTACTACCGGCCCCAGGTCGTCGCAGTAGGCGACTCGCCCCACCTGATGGGTGGCGAGCAGCTCGCGGCACTCGGTCTCGTCGATCTCCTTGACGTGGCTCGGGAACCAGTGCTCTCTGGGGCTCATGGCGTCTCCTTTGGATTGGGCACCTTCAGCCTCGCTCCGGAGTCGCCCCTGTGCGCAGGGCTCTGGGTCATCGACGCATAGGACCAACGACCCTTAGAAGCCCGCGCACTCCGCGAGCGGCAGCTTCACGGCTGCTGCTACTTCGGCGGGACCGGCGTCTCGTCGCTGGCTTCGCGCAGCATCCCGGCGAGCGTCTGCAGGAGCGTCCACGCCATGGTCGGGTTGCGCTGCACCAGCGGCTGGAAGTCCCATAGCGTGATGCCCTGGCAGACGAGCTCGCCTTCAGCGGTCACGGTGGCCGAGCGGGCCCGTCCATCGAGAAGCGCTATCTCGCCGAAGTGGTCTCCTGGATGCAAGGTCCGCCGAAACACACCGTGCACAGTCACTGCTGCGGTGCCCGACTCGATGAGGTAGAACGCCGCAGCGTCCGACCCCTCCTTGGTGACGGTCTCCCCGGGCGTGAACACCCGCTGAGTGAACAGCTGCGCAATGGCGTCGCGATCGGGCCCGGCGAGGTCCGAGAAGAGCGGCACGTGCACGAGAGAGTCGCCTGAGACCTGAGGGGCTGCCATCGTCGGTGCGACGCCTGCCGACACAGTCACCGCACGGCATTGCAGCAGATAGAGCTGCCCGCCCGCGAAGGCCCATTCGATGTCGCGCCCTTCGCCGTACACCCGCTCGCAGTCGGCGGCGAGGCCCGACAGAGCCTGCAGATCCTCATCGCTCAGGCACAGCGACTCGACCAGGTGGGGCGCTACGTCCTCGTCCACGGTGCCGCCGCCCGGCACTCCGCGGATCGCAAACTTCTTGACCCCCGCACGACTGTCGAGCACCTGGCCATTACGGGCCAGGCGGAAGGAGTCCGGAATGACCCGGCCCGAGACGACTGCCTCGCCCAGGCCCCAGCTCGCCTCGATCATCCGCTCGTCGGCGCCGTTGATCGGGTTCCGGGTGAACATGACACCCGCCGACTCCGGGTCCAGGAGCGACTGCACGACCACGCCGACGCTCGGTCGCTCGAACACACCGAGCCGCTTGCGATAGGTGATGGCTGAGTCGGAGTTGGCCGACCACCAGACCTCCCGGACCGCGGACTCCACGTCCTCGATCGTCGGCACGTTGAGGACGGTGATGTGCTGACCGGCGAAGCTGGCGCCCGCGCTGTCCTCGCCGACAGCGGAGGACCGCACCGCCACTGGCATCGGCAGGTCGGCTACTGCCTCGCGGAGCGCGGCTGTGGCCTCGGCCTCGCCGGACGCGATCGCATCGACCACGGGTCCGGGCAGGGCGACGCCCGGCGGGACCGGCAGACCGGCCCGCAGAGCGTCACCCAGGCCGACGGCCTTGGCGCCGTACAGCGACTCTTCGGCCGCGCCTAGGAGCGGCACGATGCCGCTCACTCGAGCACCGTCACCGTGCCCGCGTCGCCGTCCACTCGCACGAGGGTGCCGTCGGGGATCTGCACGGTGGCATCGCGGGTGCCGACCACACCCGGGATGCCGTACTCCCTCGAGACGATCGCCGCGTGCG
>DATILB010000107.1:0-10593 GCA_035477015.1 Nocardioidaceae bacterium
GTGATGTTGATCAGGTTGACCGGCATCGTGGCCTGGACGGCGTCACGCGTGCCGATCGTCTCGATGAAGTGGTAGCCGGTGTCGAGGAAGAGAACGTCGATGCCCGGCGCGACCTTGGCCGCGATGTGCGCGAGCACGGCGTCGCCCATGGAGGACGTGATGCAGAAGCGCTCGCCGAAGGTCGCGGCGGCCCACTCGATGATGTGCTCCGCCGGGGCGAGCTCGAGCTCGGCGCCGGCATGGCGCACGAGGTCCTGCAGCTCCGCCTCGCTGCGACCAGCGGTGTCCGAACCGCGGGCGTTGGCTGCGGCACGAGTAGTTGCTGCCGTCATGGTGCTTCCCCTTCCGGTGTCTCGACACGCTCGCTCGCTTCGCTCGCGTCGCGGCTCGACAACCGACTGGTGGGTCGAAGTAGTCCGAGGTACTTGAGGCTGAAGGCCCTCATGCAGGCGCGGCATTCCCACTCGCCGTGCGTCACACCGTGGGGACGAAGGTCCTCGTCACCGCAGTACGGACACTGGAAGGGAACGGCGCGCTCGCTCATGCCTGCTCCAGGACCTTCTCGCCGCGCAGCGGCTCCTCGTCGGCACGCGCGACCCAGTCCGCGAAGGACTCGTCGTCCTTGCGCTGCGCGAGGTAGCTCCGCACGAGGTTCTCGACGTAGTCGTCGAGGCTCGCGCTGGTGAGCTTGTGGGCCCGGAGCTTGCGGCCGAAGCTGCCGTCCAGGCCGTAGCCACCACCGAGGTGCACCTGGTAGCCCTCGACCTGGTTGCCCTGCTCGTCGAGGACGAGCATGCCCTTGAGACCGATGTCGGCGACCTGGATCCGGGCGCAGGAGTTCGGGCAGCCGTTGAGGTTGACGGTGATCGGCACGTCGAGGTCGGGGATCCGCTTCTCGAGCTCGGCCACCAGGTCCAGCGCGCGCTGCTTGGTCTCGACGATCGCGAGCTTGCAGAACTCGATGCCGGTGCAGGCCATCGTGTTGCGGCGCCAGTTCGACGGGTTGGCCTCCAGACCGATCTCGGCGAGCTCAGCAACGACGGCGTCGGTGTCCGACGCCTTGATGCCGAGAACGACGAGCTTCTGCTGCGCAGTGAGGCGCGCACCGGCGGCGCCGTACTTCTCGACCAGGTCACCGAGGCGCGTGAGCGTCTCGCCGTTGATCCGGCCGGCGATGGGTGCGGCTCCGATGTAGAAGTCGCCGTCCTTCTGCGGGTGGACGCCGACGTGGTCGCCGCCGCCGAGCGTGGCCGAGGGGGAGGGGCAGTCGATCAGCTTCCGCTTGAGGTACTCGGTCTCGAGGATCTCGCGGAACTTCTCCACGCCCCAGTCGGCGACCAGGAACTTCAGCCGCGCACGGGAGCGCAGCCGGCGGTAGCCGTAGTCGCGGAAGATCGCGGCGACGCCTTCCCAGGCGTCGGGGACCTCGTCGAGCGGGATCCACACGCCGAGCTTCTGGGCGAACATCGGGTTGGTCGAGAGGCCGCCGCCGACCCACAGGTCGAAGCCGGGGCCGTGCTCCGGGTGCACGGTGCCGACGAAGGAGACGTCGTTGCACGACGGCACGGTGTCGTGGCTCGGGTGGCCGGTCGCGGAGGTCTTGAACTTGCGCGGCAGGTTGGAGTACTCCGGGTTGCCGATGTAGCGACGCTTGATCTCCTCGAGGGCGGACGTCGCGTCGATGATCTCGTCGGCGGCGACCCCGGCAACGGGGGAGCCGAGGAACGGCCGCGGCGAGTCACCGCAGGCCTCGAGGCTGGTCATCCCGACGTCGTCGAGGCGCTGCCAGATCTCTGGCACGCTCTCGATCTCGATCCAGTGGTACTGGATGTTCTGCCGGTCGGTGATGTCGGCGGTGTTCCGCGCGAAGTCGGTGCCGATGCTGCCCAGGGCCCGCAGCTGCGGAGCGCCGAGCAGGGCGCCGTCGGAACGCACCCGCAGCATGAAGTAGCGGTCGTCGAGCTCCCACTCCTCGAGGGTGGCGGTCTTGCCGCCGTCGAAGCCCGGAGCGCGCTGGGTGTAGAGCCCCATCCAGCGGAAGCGGCCGCGCAGGTCGGCCGGGTCGATCGAGTCGAAGCCGCGCTTGGAGTAGATACCGAGGATCCGACTCCGCACGTTCAGCGGGTTGTCGTCCTTCTTGGTCTGCTCGTTCTTGTTCAGCGGCTCCATGTAGCCCAGCGCCCACTGGCCCTCGCCGCGCTTGGGGCGAGGACGGCCGGAGCGGCCGACGACACCAGTCGTAGCCGCGGCGGTGGAGCCTTGCGGTGCAGAAGTCATGGAGGAGAAGGTCCTAGGGGAGAATGTGGACGCAGATCCGCGGACGGTTCCCCTCGACGACTTTGTCGAGATGTACGTCGGAGATCGGGCGCCCGGCTGTCAGTAGACGGGGCGATCAGGCCGACATACAGATCATGCTGCTGGCACGGCCGTAGTCCACGTGGCGTCGAGCCACGAGGTGCATAGCCGTTGCAGCAGAGATCATGGGGACTAGTCTCAACTGTCGGACGGCCTTCCCACAAACTTGAATCCTATGATGTGAGACACCTGTCCACATTGTGAGCCAAAGGGCGGTTCTCCCGCGTGAGCGTGTGACCTGAGCCACCGCAATCAGGGCATACCCGCGGAACGTCACACCGGCGAGCGTTATTAGGCTGACGCCATGACCGACGCTTCCTTGGCAGCCACCGCCTCGTCCGCCTACAAGTCCGCGCTCGAGGTGATTGCCTCGGTCGAGCCCCGCATCGCTGACGCGACCCGGCAGGAGCTCACCGACCAGCGGGCCTCGCTCAAGCTGATCGCGTCCGAGAACTACGCCTCGCCGGCCGTACTGCTCACCATGGGCACCTGGTTCAGCGACAAGTACGCCGAGGGCACGATCGGTCACCGTTTCTACGCCGGCTGCCAGAACGTCGACACCGTCGAGGCTCTCGCCGCCGAGCACGCCCGCGAGCTGTTCGGGGCGCCCTACGCCTACGCGCAGCCGCACTCCGGCATCGACGCCAACCTCGTGGCGTTCTGGTCGATCCTGGCGCACCGGGTGGAGTCGCCGGCGCTGGAGAAGTTCGGCAAGAAGAACGTCAGTGAGCTCTCCGAGGAGGACTGGGAGTCGCTCCGGCACGAGCTCGGCAACCAGCGGCTGCTCGGCATGGCCCTCGACGCGGGTGGTCACCTGACCCACGGGTTCCGCCCCAACATCAGCGGCAAGATGTTCCACCAGCAGCAGTACGGCACCGACCCGGAGACCGGCCTGCTCGACTACGACGTGGTCGCCGCGAAGGCCCGGGAGTTCAAGCCGCTCGTGCTGGTGGCTGGCTACTCGGCGTACCCGCGCCGGGTGAACTTCGCCAAGATGCGTGAGATCGCCGACGAGGTCGGCGCGACGCTCATGGTCGACATGGCGCACTTCGCCGGGCTGGTCGCGGGCAAGGTCTTCACGGGCGACGAGGACCCGGTGCCCTTCGCGCACATCACGACCACGACGACGCACAAGTCGCTCCGCGGTCCGCGCGGTGGCCTCGTCCTTGCGACGGAGGAGTACGCCCCGTCCGTGGACCGCGGTTGCCCGATGGTTCTCGGCGGGCCGCTCTCGCACGTGATGGCGGCCAAGGCCGTTGCGCTTGCTGAGGCGCGCCAGCCTGGGTTCCAGGTCTACGCGCAGAACATCGCCGACAACGCGAAGTCGCTTGCCGAGGGGTTCATGAAGCGCGGCGCCAAGCTCGTCACCGACGGCACCGACAACCACATCGTGCTGCTCGACGTGACGTCGTTCGGGCTGACCGGTCGCCAGGCCGAGTCGGCGCTGCTCGACGCCGGCGTGGTCACCAACCGCAACTCGATCCCGTCCGACCCGAACGGCGCCTGGTACACCTCCGGCATCCGCTTCGGCACTCCGGCCCTCACCACGCGTGGCTTCGGGCACGACGAGTTCGACACGGTGGCGGAGCTGGTGGTGGATGTCCTGAACAACACCAAGCCGAACACCACGTCGAAGGGCACCCTGTCGCAGGCGTCGTACACGCTCGCCGACGGAGTCGCGGACAAGACCAAGGCCCGGTCAGCCGAGATGCTCGACAAGCATCCGCTGTACCCGGGCCTCGACCTCGCCTGAGCGTCAGGCCTGCGTCGCGACTTCGAGCGGCGCCGCGTCCTCACTCGAGCCGAAGAGCAGGGCGTACGTCGCGCCCGCGATGAGTGCTCCGATCGCCGGAGCCAGGATGAACACCCACTGCTGGGCGATCACGTCGCCGCCCGCAAAGAGCGAGGGCCCGATCGACCGCGCGGGGTTCACCGACGTGTTGCTCACCGGGATGCTGATCAGGTGGATCAGGGTCAGGCCGAGGCCGATCGCGATCGGGGCGAGGCCCTTGGGTGCGCGCGTGTCCGTCGCCCCCAGGATGATGTAGAGGAAGAACGCCGTGAGTACGACCTCGACGATCAGCACCGCGAGCAGGTTGTAGCCGCCAGGAGAGTGGTCGTCGAAGCCGTTGGTCGCGAAGCCGCCCTCGGCGACGAAGCCGTCCTGACCCTTCGCCACGATGAAGAGGACGAGGGCCGCGCTGATCGCAGCGACCACCTGCGTGACGACGTACGCCGGCACGTCCTTCCAGTCGAACCGCTTGGCTTGCGCCAGGCCGATCGTGACCGCGGGGTTGAAGTGCCCGCCCGACACGTGACCGACGGCGTACGCCATGGTGAGCACGGTCAGGCCGAAGGCGATGGCCACGCCCTGGTAGCCGATCTCGTTGCCGGCCAGCACGGCGGCGCCGCAGCCGCCGAACACCAGCCAGAAGGTCCCGAAGAACTCGGCGGCCAGCCGTTGGGTGAGGGTGTGCGTCACTGCGACTCCCATCGTCAGGTCCAGCCGCCCGATGCAGCCGACCACCACATTCTCGGGCTGACCACTGGGCTGGACGCCGTCGCAACGCCGGACCTGGCCGCTCGTGTTCGTAGTCTTGACTCATTCAAGAAAAGGGGCAAGACTGCGGAACGTGCCCACCCCCTCGGACTTCGAGCAGCTGCTGCGTGAGGCAGACCTGCGCGTCACGCGTCCGAGACTGGCCGTCCTCGCTGCGGTCCACGCCAACCCGCACGCGGACACCGACTCGATCATCACGACCGTTCGCGAGGACCTCGGTGAGGTCTCCCATCAGGCCGTGTACGACGTGCTCAGCGCCTTGACCGGAGCCGGCCTGCTGCGGCGCATCCAGCCGCAGGGCTCGGTCGCGCGCTACGAGGACCGCATCGGCGACAACCACCACCACGTGGTCTGCCGATCGTGCGGCGCCATTGCGGACGTCGACTGCGCCGTGGGGCACGTCCCCTGCCTGACCGCTTCCAACGACAACGGCTTCACGATCGACGAGGCCGAGGTCGTCTACTGGGGCCGCTGCCCCTCCTGCTCTGCACGTTCCTGACCTGACCCCCTGAAGAACCCCGGAAGGAATCCACATGACTGACACGCACGAGCCGCGGACCAACAAAGACTGGTGGCCCAACCAGCTCGACCTCCAGGTCCTCCACCACCACTCGGCGGCATCGAACCCGCTGGACGCCGACTTCGACTACGCCGCGGCGTTCAAGGGTCTCGACGTCGAGGCGCTCAAGCGCGACGTCGAGCAGGTGCTCACCACGTCGCAGGACTGGTGGCCGGCGGACTTCGGCCACTACGGCGGCCTGATGATCCGGCTGAGCTGGCACGCAGCCGGCACCTACCGCATCGCGGACGGGCGTGGCGGCGCGGGCGACGGCAACCAGCGCTTCGCGCCGCTCAACAGCTGGCCGGACAACGGCAACCTCGACAAGGCCCGGCGGCTGCTTTGGCCGGTCAAGAAGAAGTACGGCAACGCCATCTCCTGGGCGGACCTGCTGGTGCTCGCCGGCAACGTCGCGCTGGAGTCCATGGGCTTCCAGACCTTCGGCTTCGGCTTCGGTCGCGCGGACGTCTGGGAGCCGGAAGAGGTCAACTGGGGTTCGGAGGGCGAGTGGCTCGGCGACGAGCGCTACAGCGGTGAGCGTGAGCTGGCCGGCCCGCTCGGCGCCGTCCAGATGGGTCTGATCTACGTCAACCCGGAGGGGCCCAACGGCAACCCGGACCCGATCGCCGCAGCACGCGACATCCGTGAGACGTTCGCCCGGATGGCGATGAACGACGAGGAGACCGTCGCGCTGATCGCCGGTGGGCACTCCTTCGGCAAGGCGCACGGTGCCGGCCCGGCGGACCACGTCGGAGTGGAGCCCGAGGGTGCCTCCCTCGAAGAGCAGGGCTTCGGCTGGAAGAGCTCGTTCAACACCGGCAAGGGTGCCGACGCGATCACGAGCGGCCTCGAGGTCACGTGGACCAAGACGCCGACACGGTGGAGCGTCAACTTCCTCGAGAACCTCTTCAACTACGACTACGAGCTGTCCAAGAGCCCCGCAGGTGCCCACCAGTGGGTCGCCAAGAACGCCGAGGCCACGATTCCCGACGCGTTCGACGGGCCGAAGAAGCTTCCGACGATGCTGACCACCGACCTCTCGCTGCGCTTCGACCCGGAGTACGAGCAGATCTCGCGGCGCTTCCTGGCGAACCCCGACGAGTTCGCCCTGGCCTTCGCGAAGGCTTGGTACAAGCTGCTGCACCGCGACATGGGTCCGGTCTCTCGCTACCTCGGTCCGTGGGTTGCCGAGCCGCAGGTGTGGCAGGACCCCGTGCCGGCCGTCGACCACGCGCTGATCGATGACGCCGACGCTGCTGCCCTCAAGCAGCAGCTCCTCGACTCAGGGCTCTCCGTCTCGCAGCTGGTGTCCACCGCGTGGGCGTCCGCCGCGAGCTTCCGCAGCACCGACAAGCGCGGTGGCGCCAACGGCGCACGCCTGCGTTTGGCTCCGCAGAAGGACTGGGAGGTCAACCAGCCCGCCGAGCTCGCCACCGTCCTCAAGACGCTCGAGCAGGTGCAGGCTGCGTTCAACGCCGAGTCCGGCAAGCAGGTCTCTCTTGCGGACCTGATCGTGCTGGGCGGCGCCGCCGGAGTCGAGAAGGCCGCGAAGGACGGCGGAGTCGACGTCACCGTGCCGTTCCGACCTGGTCGCACAGATGCCACGCAGGAGCAGACCGACGTCGACTCGTTCGCCGTGCTGGAGCCTCGGGCCGACGGGTTCCGCAACTACCTCCGGGCCGGCGAGAAGCTGCCGCCCGAGAGGCTGCTGCTGGACCGCGCGTACATGCTCTCGCTGAGCGCACCGGAGATGACCGTCCTGGTCGGCGGCCTGCGGGCCATCGGGACGGGCACGCCGCACGGTGTCTTCACCGATCGTCCCGGCACACTGACGAACGACTTCTTCTCCAGCCTGCTGGAGATTGGCACGGAGTGGAAGGCGTCGGAGTCCACTGAGCACGTGTACGAAGGTCGCGACGCGACGGGTGCGGTCACCAAGACCGCCACCGCTGTCGACCTCGTCTTCGGGTCCAACTCCCAGCTGCGCGCGCTCGCCGAGCTGTACGCATCCGACGACGCGCAGAAGAAGTTCGTCCTGGACTTCGTCAAGGCCTGGGACAAGGTCATGAACGCCGATCGGTTCGACCTCGCCTGATCGCGGGTCCGGGCCGGCTGCTCCAGCCGGCCCGGATACCGTGGTGCCCATGGCGGTGGAGGCGGAGGGCAGCGGTGCGCCCGTACGCCGTTCCCTCGTGCGGGAGGCAGGTCACACGGCCTGGCGACTCACGGTGTCGACCGTCGGAATCTGCTTCCGGAACCGCGTCACGGGCCTCGCCGCCGAGGCAGCGTTCTTCGCGCTCCTGTCGCTCCCGCCGCTGATCTTCGGCCTCGCGGGATCGATCGGCTACGTGTTCCGGCAGTTCTCCAACACGCAGATCAGTGACTTCCGGGCGAACGTGCTGGACCTCTCGCTGCAGGTCTTCACCGACGAGACCGTCAACAAGATCATCGAGCCGACGCTCGACGACGTACTCCGCCAAGGCCTGCGGTTCGACATCATCTCGATCGGCTTCGTGCTGGCGCTCTGGTCGGGTTCCCGTGCGTTGCACGTCATCGTCGACACGATCACGATCATGTACGGCCTCAACGGTCAGCGCGGGATCGTGCGGGCCCGAGTTCTCTCGTTCACGCTCTATGTATTGGGCATGGTCACCGGCATCGTGACGATCCCGCTGATCCTTGCCGGCCCCGGCCTCGTCGACGACGCGGTGACCGAACGCCTGGACTGGCTCGTGTCGCTCTACTGGCCGATCGTGCTGCTGCTGGGCGTCTTCTTCCTCGCGACGCTCTACCACGTGTCCGTCCCGGTGCGGACGTCGTGGCGCTACAACCTCCCGGGTGCGGTTCTCACGATGTTCGTCTGGATCCTGGGTTCGTACGCTCTCCGGTGGTTCCTGGTGGTGACCGCGAGCGAGTCCACGTCGATCTACGGACCGCTGGCTGCTCCGATCGCGATCATGCTGTGGCTCTACCTGGTCTCGATCTCGGTCCTCATCGGCGCGGCGCTCAACGCCTCCTTCGACCAGATCTGGCCAAGCGTGGAGCGGCCCCACCCCGACTCGTAATTGGCATGCGCCGACACGCGTCCACGCCGTACATTCCGGTTGTGTTGGAGGCCATCGGATACGACCGCGATCTCGCCCAGTGGGCCGCTACAGCGGACTCACGGCTCGGGCGAGTGCTGCGGGTCGAGCGGGGCCTGGTCACCCTCCTGACCGAGTCCGGCGAGGTTCGCGCGTCGTACGGCGGACGGCTGCTTGGCTGGATCGCCACCGACAGCACGGCAGGGCCCTGCGTGGGGGACTGGGCGGTGCTGCGCGACTGGCCCGACCGGCGGGTGACCCTGGAGCGCATCGTGCCCCGGCGTACGTCGGTGCGGGGCTCGGTGGGGGAGCACGTACTTGCTGCCAACGTCGACCTCGTCGCGGTCGTGATCGCAGCGGACACGTTCGACGAGACGCTGGCGCGGACGGGCCCGATCGTGGCGATGGCGGAGAGTAGTGGCGTGCGCACACTCCTGGTCCTCGCGCGGTGTGACCGGGTGGCGGAGCTGCCGGTCCCCGAGAGCCACGATGTCCTCGCGACCAGCGCAAGCACCGGCCACGGACTGCGGGAGCTGCGGGGTCTGGTGGAGCAGCACCTGACCCTGGCGATGCTGGCCGTGCCCGGCCAAGGAAAGTCCGCCCTCGTACGCGCTCTGGTCGGCGACCTCGCCGTACGCCGGGCCCCGAAGCGGATGCTGCACGTGCTGCCGAGCGGCGGAGCCGTGATCGACACACCGTGCCTCCGTGCCATGGCCTAGCGCTGCCCGTGGAATGCTGTCTGCTGCAGGCAGCGGACGAGCAGCGGAAGGTGCGATGGGAAACGTCAACATGCCGACCCCCGTGGCCGTGGCCGGCGGAGCGCTCTGCCTGCTGGCCGGCTACCTGGTCGGAGCCGTCGCGGGCCCGGACACCAAGAGCCGCACCACCGCCGAGGTGCAGAGCTACGACAACAGCACCAAGGAGCTCTGTCTCCGCGGTGAGGGCATCCAGGATCAGCCCGGCGGCGACGACGGTCAGCTCTGCGGAGAGTGGCGGCGCTCGACGGGTGACGCTGTCCCGCAGGAGGGTGACGCCTTCCGGTTCGTCGCGATCGTGTCCAGCAGCGGCGACAACTCGGTGACCTACATCTACGGTTCGGTCATCGAGGAGTGAGCGGCCCGGATGCCTGACGACAGCGGCCAGGAGCAGATCGGGGCCATCCGGTTCCCGGAGGTGTCACGCTCGCCGTGGTACGTCCTGGTCAAGCGACTCACGATGGCCATCGGTGTGCTCGGGTTCACGATGATGGTCGTGTACGTCGATCGCGACGGGTACCACGACAACAACGACCCCGACGGTGTGCTCAGCCTCACCGACGCGCTGTACTACACGACCGTCACGCTCAGCACGACCGGCTACGGCGACATCGCGCCGGTCTCGGACGCAGCGCGCATGGTCAACGTCTTCGTGATCACCCCGTTACGCATCGCCTTCCTCGTGCTGTTGATCGGTACGACGCTCGAGGTGCTGGCCGCGCAGGGCCGCTACAACTTCAAAGTCACACAGTGGAGGAGACGTATGGGCGAGCACGTAGTGGTCGTCGGCTATGGCACCAAGGGCCGCGCCGCGATCCAGGTCCTGGTCAACAACGGCACCCAGAAGGACGACATCGTCGTCGTCGACCCCAGTCCTACGGGAGCGCAGGAGGCCAACGCGGACGGCTACACCGTCGTCGCGGGTGACGCGACCCGTCGCGACGTGCTGCGCCGGGCCGGGGTGGCGAAGGCACATCAGGTCATCATCACCACCGACCGCGACGACTCGACCGTCCTGTCGACGCTCAACGTGCGTGCCCTGAACCCGAAGGCGTACGTCGTGGCCTCCGTCCGTGAGGAGGCCAACGTCCAACTGGTACGGCAGAGCGGCGCGGACTCGGTCATCACGTCCTCCTCCGCAGTCGGCCGGCTCCTCGGACTCTCGTCGATGAGCCCTGCTCTCGGCTACGTGATGGAGGACCTGCTCTCGTACGGCGAGGGGCTCGAGGTGGCCGAGCGCGACCTGCTCGTGCCGGAGGTCGGCAAGCAGCCCCAGCAGCT
>DATILB010000108.1:0-26502 GCA_035477015.1 Nocardioidaceae bacterium
ATCGAGGGCCTTTCTTGTCGGCGTGATTGCTTGGTCGCTTCACACCGAACTCAAGAAAGGCCCTCTTCACCTACCCGGCACGCCGAGTGACACCAACGTCCCTGCCCAGAACAGCAAGCGAGCGAGAGCGCCGCGTGCCTCTCGCCACGCTGCCAGCCGCCTAGCCCGTACGCCGGGCAGCCCAC
This sequence comes from Nocardioidaceae bacterium, assembly GCA_035477015.1. Taxonomy (GTDB): domain Bacteria; phylum Actinomycetota; class Actinomycetes; order Propionibacteriales; family Nocardioidaceae; genus SSC3. The sequence goes on from DATILB010000108.1 coordinate 186, forward strand.
TCCCGGATGCGGTCGATACGCTCGCGCAGCTGATCCCCGCTCGCCACGGCTGCGGGCGGTCCCCCGCAGTCACGCCGCAGCTCGGCATGGGTCACTCCGTGGGGCTGCCCGGTGCGGTGGTTCCACGCGGCCACCAGGCCGTTGAGCTCCCGTCGGAGCACGGCGAGCTGCTCGTGCGCAGCGACCTCTTGGACCTCCGGAGCCGGGCGGGTCCGCGAAGCCCGGTCGGACTGCCGCTGCCGCAGCAGGTCGCGGACCTGATCGGGCTCGAGCAGGCCGGGGATCCCGAGGAAGTCCATCTCCTCCTCGGAGCCCACGTGCACCTCGCCGGCATGACCGAAGGCCGAACCGTCGTACAGCACATGGTCGAAGACCGCGTCGGACCCGAGGGCCTGGAACGGCAGCAAGGCCTCGTCGGCCGAAGCCGCTGCATTGGCGTTCGCCTCGGCGATCAGCTGCTCCTCGGCAGCGAAGATATCGTCCTCCGACGTGATCTTGCGCTTCAGCACGTGATCACGCTGGATCTCCATGTCCGAGGCGAGGGACAGCAGGTGTCCGGTCGAGGGCAGGAAGACCGAGGCGGTCTCGCCACGACGGCGTGCTCGCACGAAGCGGCCCACTGCCTGGGCGAAGAACAACGGCGTCGAGGTGTTGGTCGCGTAGACGCCGACGGCGAGCCGCGGAATGTCTACCCCTTCGGAAACCATCCGCACTGCCACCATCCAACGGCCGTCGCCCTCGCTGAACTGGGCGATCTTCTTCGACGAGCCCTTCTCGTCAGAGAGCACGAGCGTGGGCTTCTCGCCGGCGACGGCCGCCAGCAGCTTGGCGTAGGCACGGGCTGCGTCCTGGTCGCTGCAGATCACCAGACCACCGGCGTCGGGCACGTGCCGGCGTACTTCGGTGAGCCTGGTGTCGGCTGCCGCGAGCACTGCCGGGATCCAGGCGCCATCGGGGTCCAGCGCGGTCCGCAAAGCCTGAGCGGCGAGGTCCTTGGTCAGCGGCTCGCCGAGTCGGGCGGCGATCTCGTCCCCGGCGCGGGTCCGCCACTGCATCTGACCGGAGTACGCCATGAACAGGACAGGACGTACGACGTGGTCCGCCAGTGCATGTGCGTAGCCGTAGGAGTAGTCCGCGAGGCTCTGCTTCACGCCCTCCTCGTTGTCGGCGTACGTCACGAACGGGATCGGGTTGATGTCCGAGCGAAACGGCGTGCCGGTCAGGGCAAGCCGCCGGTGCGCGGGCTCGAACGCCTCGCGCACCGCCTCGCCCCAGGACAAGGCGTCACCGGCATGGTGGATCTCGTCGAGGATCACCAGCGTCTTGTAGCGCTCCACGCGGATGCGCATCGCGAGCGGGTTCGTCGCGACACCGGCATAGGTCACCGCGACGCCGATGAAGTCCTTGCTCGTCTTGCCCGAACCGGCGGAGAACGTTGGGTCGATCGGGATGCCGGCCCGCGCAGCCGCGTCGGCCCACTGGGTCTTGAGGTGCTCGGTCGGCGCCACCACGATGATCCGGTCCACCAGGCGCCGCGCGAGCAGCTCCGCAGCAACGGTCAGCGCGAACGTGGTCTTGCCGGCGCCCGGTGTCGCGACCGTGAGGTAGTCACGCGGAAGGTCGGCGAAGTAGCGCTGCACCGCCTCGGTCTGCCACGCGCGCAGCTTCGTGGCCGTGCCCCATGCGGCACGGTCGGGCCATGCTGGTGGGAGCTGGGCGGGTGGGAGGTTGGCGGGAGGGGAGGGTGTGGGTGCTGAGGGGTCCGTCACGCCTAGTCTTCGTCGTCCTTCTTGAGCTTCTCCCAGGCGTCCTTGCACTCAGGGCACGTGGGGTACTTCTCCGGGTCCCTGCTGGGCACCCAGACCTTGCCGCAGAGGGCCACCACCGGGGTACCCATGACCATGGCCTCGGTGAGCTTGTCCTTCTCCACGTAGTGCGAGAGGCGCTCGTGGTCGCCGTCGTCGGTCGTCGACGTTCGAGTGTCCTCGATCGTCTGGACGCCGGGGCTGAGTTGGGTGCTCACGCGGTGGAGTCTACCTAGTTGGTCGTGGGATCTAGCGGCATGGTCGACAGCCACGCCAGCTCTCCGGGCTGCCTGCGGAGCACGTCCGCCCAGAGCGAGTCGGGGCTCTGCCCGAACACGTCGGCGAAGCTGCTGTCGACCGTGAACCACGAGCCTTCGAGGACCTCGCCCTGCAGCTGGTCCGGCCCCCAGCCGGCGTACCCGGCAAAGACACGCATCCCCCCGACGACATCGGTGAGCAGCTCTGCCGGCGTGTCGAGGTCGATGATCCCCGTGTTGCCGTAGACCCTCCTGAACCCGACTGGCTCCTCACCGTCGGCGTCATCGACGTGCGCGACGGCAAGCGCCGAGTCCGTCGACACGGGGCCGCCGGCGAACAGCACGTCCGGCGCCGGCACGTGGCCCGACCAGTCGGGGAGGATCGTGCCCACGGGCACCTGCGAAGGGCGGTTGAGTACGACGCCGAGGGCTCCGCTCTCGTCGACGTCGAGCAGGAGGACGACCGTCCGCGCGAAGTTGGGGTCGACCAGCATCGGCGTGGCGACCAGCAGCCGCCCCGCAGCGAGGCCCTCCCCCGCGGTCATTCCGTGACGGCCGCCGCACGTACGGCGGATGCCACCGCCGTGTGCACCTCGGCATGGAAAACGGAGGGAATGATGTAGTGCGCGTTGAGCTCGTCGTCGCTGACCGAGCCGGCGATGGCCTCCGCGGCCGCGAGCAGCAGGCCCTCGTCGATGTGCGTCGCAGACGCGTCCAGCAGTCCGCGGAAGACGCCGGGGAAGGCCAGCACGTTGTTGATCTGGTTCGGGTAGTCGGACCGGCCGGTCGCCACGACCGCGGCATGCGCATGGGCCTCCTGCGGGTCGACCTCGGGCACCGGGTTGGCCAGCGCGAAGACGATGCTTTCGGGCGCCATCGTCGCGATGTCGTCGCCGGTCAGCAGGTTCGGCGCCGAGACACCGATGAAGACGTCGGCACCCGCGACTGCCGCCTTAAGGGTGCCGGTGAGACCGCTGCGGTTGGTCGCCTCGGCCAGCCAGTGCAGGCTCTCGTGCAGGCCCGGCCGGTCACGGTGGATGACGCCCTCGATGTCGGCGACGACGACGTCGGTCGCACCGGCGGCGAGGATCAGCCGCAGGATCGCCGTACCCGCCGCTCCCGCACCACTGAGCACGACGCGCACCTTGCTGATGTCCTTGTCGACCACTCGGAGCGCATTGCGCAGGGCGGCCATGACGACGATCGCGGTGCCGTGCTGGTCGTCGTGGAAGACCGGGATGTCCAGCAGGTCGCGCAAGCGCGCCTCGATCTCGAAGCACCTCGGCGCGGAGATGTCCTCGAGGTTGATGCCGGCGAAGACGGGCGCGATGATCTGCACGGTCCGCACGATCTCGTCCGGGTCCTGGGTGTCGAGGCAGATCGGCCACGCGTCGATGCCGGCGAAGCGCTTGAAGAGCGCAGCCTTGCCCTCCATCACGGGCAGCGCCGCAGCCGGGCCGATGTTGCCCAGGCCGAGGACTGCGGAACCGTCGGTCACGACCGCGACCGCGTTGCGCTTGATGGTGAGCCGTCGTACGTCGTCGGGGTTCTTCGCGATCGCCTGGCAGACCCGGGCCACGCCGGGCGTGTAGATCAGCGACAGATCGTCACGGTTGCGGATCGGGTGCTTGGCAGCCATCTCGATGGTGCCGCCGAGGTGCATCAGGAAGGTCCGGTCGGAGACCTTGTGCACCTCGACCCCGTCAATCGCGCGCAGGATCTCGACGATCTCGTCGGCGTGCTCGGTATCGCGACAGGCGCAGGTCACGTCGATACGCAGCCGATCGTGACCCGACGCCGTGACGTCGAGGGCTGTGACCAGTCCCCCGGCCTTCTCCACTGCTGTGGTGAGGCTGCTGGTCGCCGTGCCGGCGGCAGGCAGCTCAAGACGGACGGTGATCGAGTAGGAAATGCTCGGTGCAGCCACGGCCCTATCGTGGCAGGCCCTCGGGCTACGGGCGAGTACGTAAGTCGACCCCGGGTCCAGTGCCAGGGAGGGAGAGAGAGTCAGGCGGAGGGAGGCCGCCGTATCAGAAGGCACTGGCCGGGGTCGACCAGATGGGAACCGGGAGGGAGGCCCGGGACCCAGGTTTCTATGAAGTTGTGTCGCAGGTGCGGTCTGTGGGGGTCAGGCGGCGAGCACGATCCGGAGACGCTCACGGAGTGAGAGCCGCTTGACCTTCTTGGGCGGGATGACGAAGTCGGGACGACGGACCTTGGCCTCGAGACGACGGCCGACCTCGGCCGCTTCTGAGTCCTGGGCGCTGGCCTGTCCGGCCATGACGGCCATCAGTGCCCACTCCTTGCGGTTGGCGATGTCCATCGCCTCGCCCATCTCCGCGGAGGTGGGGTGCTGCGTGAAGTGGTCGAGCACCATCCGGACGCCGGGGAGCTCCTCCTGCGCCGCACGCCAGGCGCGCAGCACGACGAGCTCCAGGTTGCCGTTGTCCGCCTCGAGGGCGGACTCCGTGTCTCCGGGCTCCTCGGCCAGGGCGCGCTCGATGTTGCCGGCCATCAGCGTGTGCCAGTGCAGCTGGAGCGCTCCCACCAGGTCGAGGTCGTCGCGGAAGATCTCCGCCACACCAGGAACGTCGGTCGGAAGGTTGCCGCCGAGGCGGCTGTTGGCCACCTTCACGACATCGCGGAGGACGTCTCCGCGTCGGTAGTGAACAGTCGAGGTCATCAGCTGCTCCTTTCCCATGCGTACCGCCGAGGCCCATCCGAGTAGGACCACATTGGTACATACCGAGAGTACGACTCCATACCGACGGTATGCAAGAAAACCACGCCGTGACGTCCGCCACGGATACCGCGGGTCGGTCATATGCTCAGGGAATGGCCCCCCAGAACCCGTTGAACGTGAACCCGTTGAACGCGCCGGACCTCCTGCGCAAAGCGGCACGCTCGACGTCGAGTCGCCGGGCGCAGTACTCCGCCTCGACGCAGCGGGCCCTGGTCGACGTGGCACGGGACCTCTTCAGCCGTAACGGGTACGCCGGAACCAGCCTGGACGAGATCGTCGGTGGCGCGCGCGTCACGAAGGGCGCCCTCTATCACCACTTCAGCGGCAAGCAGGCACTGTTCGAGGCCGTCTTCGAACGCGTCGAGGAGGACGCGGCCAAGCGGATCCGCAAGGCGATCAAGAAGTCAAAGGATCCGTGGGACCAGGTCAACGCGGGAGTCCGCGCCTTCTTCGAGGTCGCTCGCGGGTCGGAGTACCGACGCATCGTGGTGCAGGAAGGGCCGTCCGTGCTGGGCTACGAGCGCTTCCGGGAGCAGGAGGAGCGCACGACGCTCTCGATCGTGCAGGACATGGTGAGCGTCGTCGTACCCCAGGAGGTCTTCCCCAAGGCGCTCAACGAGACGCTCGCCCGCCTCTTCTTCGGTGCGCTCTCCGCGGCGGGCACGCAGCTGTCCACCAGCGAGGACCCGGACCAGGCGAGCAACGAGCTCGAGACGGTCATCGCCTTCCTGCTCACCGGGATCCGGGAGCAGTTCGCTGCCGCGACGACCGCCTCGAAGGCCGCTACTTCCGAATGATGACGTCTCCGCCGTCGGCGGGGACCAGCTCGATCCACACCTTGCCGGGCGGCAGCAGCAGCTCGCCACCGGCGGTCTTCAGCGTGAGCTCGGAGTCGAAGTCGTCCTTGCTCCAGGTCGCCCGGACCAGGCGGCCGCCGTGGAAGACGAGTGCCTCACCCTTGCCGGTGAAGATGGTCTCCGGTACGGGATTGCCCGCCGGGTCCTTGTAGCCGGCATCCCCGACGCGCACACGCAGCACTAGGACGGTGGCCGGCTCGAAGCGGTCACCCTCGGCTGCGTTGCTGTTGAGGTTGACGTAGGTGCCGTTCTTGAACTGCCAGGACGTCGTGCTGCTCCCTGAGAACTCCGCGTCGAGCTCGCGCGCGGGACGCCCCTTCGGGAAGGTGCTGTCGTCCTCGGCGAACGGCAGGTACGTGGTCGGCCGGCTGCTCTTCTTGATCGTCTTGACGAGATCGGCGAGATGCATGAAGAGGTTGTACGGCGAGTAGCGGCTGTCCTCGCGGTAGTAGCCGGTGTCACCTTCCGTGAAGGTCGTGATGCCGGCGTCCGCGACGCGGCCGACCGTCTGCGGGGCACCGCCACTCGCGACCAGCACGGCCTTGGCGGGCTGGACGACGCCGATGTCCGTAGCCCGCATGGAGCGCACCGGACCGACGTTCTTGGGGATGCTCTGGTCGAAGAACACCGCCAGCCGGGTGATGCCTCCCTCGACGAGCTCCTCGGTCACGAGGTCGGCGCTACCGAGGCCGACCTGGGGTGCGGAGGCCTCTGAGTTGTCGATCTTGACGATGACGATGGGGTGTTTCGGGTGGGAGGTGACCTGCTCGCCGGTGAGCGGCGAGTAGATCGGCTCGGCCTGGGTGGTCTCGGGCTCCTGGGGCGTCGGCTCTTCGGCCTTGTCCTCGCCGCCGCAGGCCGCGAGGACAAGCGAGGAGGCCAGCGCGAGCGCCAGGCCACGGTGGGCAGGTCTGGTGAACAGGTGCGCAGACAACATGGGCACCATCATGAACCAGGGCCGATCCCGTGTCGGGAGCGGCCCTGGTGTGGCGTGCTGAGGTGCGCGAGTCGGGATCAGCGACCGCGCAGCGTGCCGGCGAACCAGCTGCTGGTCCAGATCGTGTCGACGCGGACGCGCGTGCCGGAGTACGGCGCGTGCAGGATCCGGTTGCGACCGACCCACACACCGACGTGGTAGACGCCGCCGCCGTCGCTGAAGAAAACGAAGTCGCCGATCTTGATGTCGCTCTTGGAGATGCGGCGCATGAAGCTCGCCTGGGCGCCCGACGTACGGGGCACGTTGGAGAAGCCGGCGCGGTGGGTCGCGTAGTAGACGAGACCCGAGCAGTCGAAGGCGTTCGGACCGGCGGAGCCGTAGGAGTACGGGTCACCCTGCTGGTTGCGCATGATGTCCAGCGCGACCTCGACTCGTGTCTTCTTGGGCTCGGCCTTGGCCGCGGTCGCCAACGTGGTCTGCGGCTCCATCCCGCCACTGGCGGTGCCGCCGGTCGTGGCGGCGGTGGCCGGAGCGGCGATCATCGTCGAGGCGGTGAGCGCGGTGGCAGCAAGCGGAAGCAGGGCAGCGCCGATACGGGCGGTCGCAGGCATGAGTGGTTCCCTTCTCACGCCTGTGAGGTGAGCTGTCGGGTTAGGGCGAGGAAGGTTGCCCTGCCACTTCCCCCAAGAGCTGGGAGGTGGCTTCACCCCGAGCGCCACGAGGATCGAGAACCTGGTTCAGCCGCTGGGCTGGGCTCTTGACCGCCGGGGACGCGATGTACGTGGGTCCCCCACTCCTACCCGTCGGTCTGGTCGTCTGGCCGGCTCGGGATCGGGTAGGACTCGGCGTTTCCCGGGCCGGTTATTCGGTTGTGCGCCTGCTTGCTGGTGCAAGCGGGACACCACCAGTACGCCGGATCTCTCGACGCCAAGACAAACCGAGAGGGCCTAAAACGTGGCCGGGGCCACACCCCGCAAGGTGCTTGCACGCTCAGCAAGCACCCGGGATGCGACCCCGCTCACAGCAAGATGTCTAGACAGATTCGGGCGTGGTCAGACCCTCGCGCCGCCGTCGACGTACAGCGTCTGCCCGGTGATGTAGGACGCCTCGTCGCTGCACAGGAAGGCCGCCGCGGCGGCGATGTCCTCGGGCTTGCCGACCCGCCGGACCGGGTTCGCCTCGGCGTTGAGCCGCTGCAGCTCCTCCGGATCGAGCTTGAGCCTGCGGGCCGTCGCGTCGGTCATCTCGGTGACGATGAAGCCGGGGGCGATCGCGTTGACGTTGATGCCGTAGGGGCCCAGCTCGATGGCCAGCGTGCGGGTGAATCCCTGGATGCCCATCTTGGCCGCCGAGTAGTTGGCCTGGCCGCGGTTGCCCAGGGCGGAGACGCTCGAAAGGTTGAGGATCTTCCCGTATTTCTGCTCAGTCATGACCTTCTGGGCGGCCTGGCTCATCAGGAACGCGCCCTTGAGATGCACGTTCATGACCAGGTCCCAGTCGTCCTCGGTCATCTTGAACAGCAGGTTGTCGCGCGTGATGCCGGCGTTGTTGACGAGGATGTCGAGACGACCTAGCTCCTCGACGACACGCCCGACGGCGGCATTCACTGCGGCGGCGTCGCCGACGTTGCAGCCCACTCCGACCGCCTTCGTGGCGCCGAGGGAGGCCGCGGTCTCAGCTGCTTTGGACTCGTCCAGGTCGAGGATCGCGACGGCAGCGCCCTCGTCGGCGAAGCGCTTCGCCGTACCGGCGCCAATGCCTTGAGCGGCTCCCGTCACCACGGCTACCCGGCCTTCGTAGCGGCCCATCTCGTCTCCTCCAGCGTCATTTCGAATTCAGATCGTGGGTTACTTGTCGTTACCATTTGGTGGTGAACCGAAGGCTCCCCTCACCTACGGCTTCGGCGTTGCACGCTACCGCGTCCGCCGAAACTGCGCGTCCCCACGTGGGTGGATTCCGGTTCGCCGTCATCGTGTCCCTGTGCCTGGCGGCAGCGACAGCCTCCATGGCCGCGATCTACGACCTGCCCATCAGGGACCCCGACGGCGGAGTCGGTGGACCGACGTACCTGCGGCTCCCGCTGATCCTCCTGGTCGCCTTCCTGCTCGACGTACTCCCCCGCGCCGCCTGGCGGGCCCGGCGCACCCCGTCCTCGCTGCTGCGTCGCTTCAGCGAGGTCGTGGCGCAGCGGTGGCGCTGGGAGCACACCCGGTTCGCCCTGCTCGGCCTCGGTGCGTGGTACCTCACCTACTCGGCCTTCCGGAACCTCAAGAGCTTCGTGCCCTTCGTCAACCAGCACCTCTGGGACTCCACGCTCGACAAGATCGACCGGGCGATGTTCTTCGGCCACGAGCCCGCCGACGTGCTGCACGATCTGTTCGGCACCGGGATCGCGGCCCACTTCTTCTCGTTCATCTACGTCGCGTGGATCGTCATGGTGCCGGCGTCGCTGGCGATCGCCCTGGTCTGGTCGCGCAACGCCCGCGCGGGCTCCTGGTACGTCACGGCGATCGCGGTGGACTGGGTCCTCGGCGCCATCACCTACTTCATCGTCCCGTCGCTGGGCCCGATCTACGCGCGTCCCGAGCAGTTCGCCGACCTCGCCCACACGGCGAACACCGACCTGCAGACCCAGCTGATGGTCGACCGGCATGACGTGCTGGTGAACCCGTTCACCACCAACGCCGTCCAGACCATCGCCGCCTTCGCCTCCCTGCACGTCGGTATCACGGTGACGATGGTGCTGATGGCCGAGCTGCTCAGGTTGCCGCGACTCCTCCGAGTCTTCCTGTGGGTCTTCCTGGCCCTGACCATCGTCACGACCGTGTACCTCGGCTGGCACTACGTGGTCGACGCGTTCGGCGGTGTCGTGCTCGGCGTGGCCGGGGTCGCCATCGCTGCCTGGGGCACAGGGAACCAGCTGAGACGTCAGTCGCTCAGTGCCGTCGACAGTCGCGCGGCGTAGTCCGCAGCCTCTCCGTCGCGATACTTCGTCCGCGGCCAGAAGAACCCGCGCAGCCCGTCCCCCTTCGTCCTGGGTACGACGTGCAGGTGCAGGTGTGCGACGGACTGGCTGACTGTGTTGTTCATCGCGACGAACGAGCCCTGCGCGCCGAGCCCCTCGACCATGGCTGCCGCAAGTCGCTGTCCCGCGGCGAGGAACGGGTCACGCAGCTCGCCCGGCAGCTCGGGCAGCGTGACGATGTGCTGGCGCGGCACGAGCAGGACGTGACCCTTGAACACCGGACGGTGGTCGAGGAAACCGACGACGTGCTCCTCCTCGAGTACGACGTGCGCGTCGACGGTGCCGGCGACGATGTCGCAGAACAGGCAGCTCACATCGCCACGCTAGCGCCAGACCACTGGCGGCTGGGCACCCCCGTCGGGCCCAGCCGCCAGCGGGCTCAGGCGACCCGGCGGGTCAGCCGGAACCGCGAGGGCGTGACGATCGCGCCCATCACCCACGACAGCGGGAGTACGACGGCCACGGTGCCCGCGAGGGCTAGCCACGGCACCTCAGTGCCGGGCAGGGCATCCAGCTGGGAGAAGGACAACCCCGCCGGCAGCCCGATCCCCAGACCGAGCAAGCAGCTCACGATGCCGAGGAAGAGGCCGTGCATCCCGCCGAACCCGCGCCGCCGCCAAGGTCCGGCACCCACCGCAGCCAAGGTGGCCACGTCGTCGCGGCTCTCGGCCGCAGCCATCGCCACGGCGATCCCCACCACGAGCGCGGTGAGCAGCGCCGCCGCCGCCAGGCCGGCGTACTGGAGCTTGTCGAGCAACGCGCGTTCCGGATCGTCGGTCCAGCCGTAGATCCCGTAGACCTGCAGCCGGTGGACCGTGTCGGAGCTGATCGGCGAGTTCGTCCGCGCGAGCATCCTTCCCTCGGACCGCTCGAAGCCGAGGCTCGCCGCGGTCTCCAGGCTGATGTACGTGGACGACGAGTAGTCGTAGGGGAACTGCAGGTCTCCCCGCAGGACCGAAACGGCAGGCACGAGCACGCCCGGGTCGGCCTTGCGCCCGTCAGCAGTGAGCCGCACTTCGGCTCCCTGAAGAGCCTCCGGCTCCAACGTCAGGGCTCCCCCGCTTCGGAAGACGGCGAGTGCCGCTGCGTCGGCTCGGACGAGCTGACGCAGTGACTCCTCGTCGACCGCCTGGAGCAGGAATCCCGTCCGGCCAACCATGATCGTGCGGTTGCCATTGCCTTCGGGGTGGAGGGAGAACGACGTAGCCGATGCGACCGGCTCGACGATGCGCTCGACGGTCTGCTGGGCGGCCAGCACCTGCTCGGGACCCCGCGCATCCCACAGGTCGATCGAGATGGTGTTCGGCGGTACGCCGTCGCTGAGCTGTGAGCGTGCGGCGGCACTGAAACCGAACGCGGCCAAAACCGCACCAGCCACGGTGATCATCAGTGCCATCACAGCCGCCGTGGTCCGGAAGCGGTGCCGCCCCGCGTCACGGAACGCGTAGCGACCGCTGAGCGACAGCCCCTTCCCGAGCTGCGACACCCGGCGGACGACGTACGGCGCAGACCAGATGAGCCCGATGACCAGCAGGACGAGGCCGAGGCCGGCACCGAGCACCGCGACGGGACTCAGCCAGTCGGCCTCACCCGTCAGGCTCGTGTGCTGGAGCTCCTCGACGTACGAGAGCCCCCAGCCGCACGCCAGCATGATCACCAGCCCGGCGCCCGCCAGCACGAAGGCCGGCCGATGTGCCTTGGCCTCCCCCGGCTTGATCGGGAACCGCCCGGACAGGGCCTCGATCGGGGTCAGCCGCGACACGCGCAGGCTCGGTAGCAGCGCCGCGACGACGGAGCTCAGCGAGCCCAGCGCAGCGATGAAGACCACGGCCACCCAGCTGATCTCGGTGCGCCACAGCTCGCGATCGAGCGCGATGGCGATTTCGGGCACCACCGTCTTGAAGACGACTACACCGGCAGCCGCCCCGACAACCGACGAGAGCACACCGAGCACCAGCCCCTGCGCGAGCAGCACCCGCCGCACGTCCGGCGCCGCACCACCGTTCGTCGCGAGCAGACCGAGATCGCGGACCTGGCGGCGGGCTGCCACGGAGAAGGCCGCCCCGACGAGCAGCACGACCTCGAGCAGCCCGACCAGGAGGCAAAGTGCACCCACCAGGATCGGTGTGAGGTCGATGGGGCTGCCCGAGTAATCCTCTTGCCCCCAAGCCTTGGGATGGACGATCGCGTCGCGCGGCCGCAAGCCGATTCCCTGTGCAGCAAGCTCGTCGACCAACGCCCTGGTCTCGGCGATGGTCATCGGTGGCAGGTCGGCCAGGTAGTAGTTCTGCGGCTGGTTCGCTTCGTCCAACTCCCGCAGCACGGTGTCCGGGGGAACCAGCAGCGTCAACGCCTCGAAGTCGGCGGTTCGCCCTCCCTCCAGAGCTCCGCTGAGCCGCAGGCTGGTGTCGCCGACAAGGTCCACGGTCGCCCCTGGCTTGACCTGGTCACCGTCCAGCAGATCGAGCTCACGCGCCGCAGCCACCGGGATCGCCACCTCGTCGGGCGCTGTCGGCGCCTCGCCGATCACGATGTCGGCCACGTCTGACGTCATCGGGTTGGTGAGGTCTGCTCGGATGACGTTGGTCATCCCGCCGGTCGCCAGGGAGGCCGATGTGAACCACGGCTGGGGTGCCAAGCGTGTCCCGTCGGGCAGAAGCGCTGCCAGGTCGACCTCGGCCGGGTCCCTGCGCTCGGCACCTGGGGCCCGTCGCGGATCTTCTCGGACCGCGAGGTCCGGGCGCAGGGCAGTGAACGGCGTGACGACGACCTTGGCGTCCTGGCCGTAGAGCTCGGCGTCGGCCGAGCGTTCGAGAGTCCACCGTTCGTTGTGCGTGACCAACGCGGCGACGGTCCCGATGAAGATGGGAAGCGCCACCAGCACGCACGTCAGGAGCGCTCGCACCTTGTGCCGCCTCAGGTCACGACGAGCCATCCGCAGTGCGGGGCGCCACTTGCTCATCGGTGGCCCGCCACGAACGCGCCGGGGTTTACCGTCGTACCGGCCTCGTCGACCACGGCACCGTCGCGCAAGAACACGACCCGGTCGGCCCAGCCCGCGTGACGTGCCTCGTGCGTGACGAGCAGAGCGGCCGCGCCTTCATTGCATCGGGCGCGCAGCAGCGCGAGCACCGCCTCGCCGGTCTCGGAGTCGAGAGCACCCGTCGGTTCGTCGGCGAGGATCAGGCTGCGGTCCCCGATGATGGCGCGGGCGATCGCGATTCGCTGCTGCTGGCCGCCCGAAAGGTCGTCGGGAAAACGGTCGTAGAGCCCGTCGAGACCCACCTCGTCCATGGCCGCCTTCGCAAGGGCGGTCGCAGCCCTGGCCTTCACCCGGTCGAGCTCGAGCGGCAGCGAGACGTTCTCCACCGCAGTGAGGCTGGGGATCAGGTTGTAGTCCTGGAAGACGTAGCCGACCATCCGGCGACGTACCTCGGCCAAAGCGCCCTTGGACAGCGAGCCGAGCTCCTGACCGTGCACGCGCACGCGTCCCGCAGTCGCCTGGTCGAGGCCACCGGCCAGGTTGAGCAGGGTCGACTTGCCCGAGCCAGAGGGGCCCATCACGGCCACCAGCTCGCCCGGCGAGACGCTCAGATTGAGCCCGCGCAATGCGTGGACGGCGGCATCGCCGCGGCCGTGGATCCTGCTGACGTCGATGATCTCCAGTGCCGGCGTACTCATCGCTTGACCCCCGTCTTCGGTTCGATTGTGGTGATGGCCTGATCGCGGTCTCGTGCGGCCCTGGCCAGGGATGACTCACAGTGGTCGAGCCACCGGATCTCCGAGTCGTACTGGAAGCGCATCGACTCGAGCACCAGCGACCAGGACAGGTCACCCTCGCCCGAGGCCTTCAACCGGGTCAGGTCCTGCATCGCCACGATCGTGGCGGCGCGCTGTTTCTGGATCACGCCGGAGACGTCGACGCCCGGCACGGTGACGGCGAGCGCCAGCTTGATGGCGAGCTCGTCGCGTGGGCGGTCCGAGCTGACGACCGGGGTCCCGAACCAGCTGGCCAGGTCGACCCGTCCCGCGTCGGTGATCTCGTAGCGGGTCCGCCCCTCCTCGTCCTCCTCGCCGGCGACCACGAGGCCGTCACGCTCGAGGCGGGCGAGGGTCGTGTAGACCTGCCCGACGTTCAGGGGCCAGGTGGACCCGGTGGTCTGGTCGAACTCGGTACGGAGCTGGTAGCCGTACATCGGTTCGCGCTCGAGAAGGGCCAGAAGCCCGTGCCTGATGGACATAGATACTGAGTATGCATACCGAGTATGCTCACGTCCAGCAACACGCCGTGTCTCAGGTCAAAGCGAGGCGATCCTTCGGCTTCAGCACGAACGCGACGAGGTAGAGCAGCCCGACCACGAGGAGCAGGTTGCGGTAGCCGGTCAGCAGGGCGGCGTACTCGAGGCAGCCACCGACCATCGCGCCCAGCAGGTTGACCCCGAAGGCTGCCTGCGAGTTGTCAGAGTCGGCGAAGCGCTTGGCGAAGGCGATGTTGGCGAGGTAGATCGGCACGAACGCCAGCAGGACGGCCGTGATCAGCCGCGGCCAGAACGACATCGTCAGCAGCCAGGACGCGGGTACGGCGTACGCGACCGCCAGCGACGCGGCGATCATGACGAAGACCACGGGCAGCGAGGGCGTTCGGAACCGTCTGGTTGTCTCCACGGCGCCCAGCACGATCAGCAGAACACCTCCGAACACGAAGGCGTTGACGATCCACGTGGTGCCGAAGAGGTTCGCGAACGTCGCGATGTTCTTGGTCTCGAGCAGGAGGAACGCCGCCCCCATGAAGAAGAGGTCGACATACGGCCGCATCTGCCGTAGAGGCCCGCCGACCGCCCGCACCAGCAGGAGCGAGATCAGCAGGATGCCGGCCAGTGCCCAGAGGTAGATCCCGGGCACCATGCCCCCGACGTAGTACAGGAACGGTGCGTCGTCGTGCACCGGCTCGGGGTAGGACGACGGGAGGGTGTAGCTGCCTGAGGCACAGTGCTGGTTGTTGAGCTCGCGCGCGGCCGACACCACCGCTGTCGCACTCGAGAAGAGATCGATGCACGGCGCGTGGCCGAAGGCTTCCGCGACGGTGCCGCCGAGCCGGTCGATCAACCAGTCCTCGCGGTAGTAGTTGTACATCGCGAACACGCCGTCCTCCGTGAGGTGCTCGCGGGCGGAGCGGATCGCCTCCTCGGTGAACAGGAACGACTCGAGACGGATCTGCGAGGCGCCGCTCACAAGGGCGAGCGAGTCGGGAAGCGCGAAGAGGATCAGGTCGTACGTGTTCTCGGTGTTCTCCAGGAACGCCCGCCCGTCGTTGATGTGCCGCGTCACCCGTGGGTCCTGGTAGACCCGGTCGGGGTGTGACTCGACGCCGATCTCCACCAGGCGTGGGTCGATGTCGACCGCGTCGACGTGCTGGGCGCCCTGGGTCAGGGCGATGGAGACGTCGGACCCGGACCCGGCGCCGACAACGAGGACGTTACGCAGCGGCGCTTCGTCCCGACGGCGATAGGGCGCCCCGTAGATCTCCGAGGCTCGGTCGAGCTTCCATGCGGCCGACCCCATCGTCTGGTGCGGGACGCCGTTGACCGACAGCTGCACGCGGTCGCCGTACACGTCGTCGGCCTTCGTCTCGGTGGTGACCTTGTAGTACGGCGACCAGGAGACGCCCGCAGTCGTGGACTCCAGGAGGAGCGCGCCGACCACGACTGCTCCGGCGACGGCGGCGACGGCCCGGGCACGACCGGCGGCGAGGACGACCATCGCTACGGCGACGAGGCAGCCCCAGACCACCGACGGCGCCCACAGGAACGAGAGGAGCGTGAACGCCACGATGCCGAGCAGCGAGCCCACCAGGTCCCAGCGGTACGCGGTTAGCGGGAGCAGGCCGGCGAAGCAGCGCCCGACGATCTCCGCGGGACCAGCCACCACGGCGGCGGTGAGCAGGAAGACAACCGGCAGCACCAGCCACACGGGTGGCCCGGTCGCGTCGAGCGAGGTGAAGTAGATGACGTCGCCGCCACCGCGGTTGATCGTGACCGGGAAGTACCGCACGCCCACCACCAGCAACGCCAGCAGGATCGGCATGAACGGGACGAGCGACCAGCTCTTCCGTGAGACCAGGAAGCCGAGCCCGATGCCGAGGAAGGAGCCGAGCAGCACGAAGTTCGTGAAGTACGACAGGTGCACGATGTTGGCGCCCAACCAGCGGATGAGGGCCAGCTCGAGGAACAGCATCAGCGCGCTGCCCAGCACCAGTCGTCGGACCTGCGATCGGGTCCCGGTCTCGACGGGCTCATCACGCTCGTCGAGACCGAGGCTCAAGGTCGGGTCCACAGCACCTCCAGGTGATTGGGTGGCCGTGGTCAGCCTTACCCGATTCTCACAACTTCAGTCCGGCGGGCGGATCTCGGTGATGTCACAGTCTGGCCTGCGACGCCCGCCACCCTCGGGACAGAGAACCACACTGAAGCCGACAAAGACCGAGCGTCGATCGTCTTCGGAACGGTAGTGGATCAGGAAGCCCGTGCCGTAGGCCGGCTCGTCGGTGGAGGCGTCGCTGCGTGCGAGCTCGACACCCAGCAGGCTCATCGAGTCCTCGGCCTGAGTTTCGGGCTCTTGCAGGCTCGGGCAGATCCCGCCGACGACGAACGGCCCATGGTTGGGGAAGCCCTCACGTTCCAGGGTGGTCCCCTCCGGGTTCTCGATGTAGTTCAGCCTGGACCCGGGATACTCGCGCCGAACCGAGAACCCCAGCAGGGCCAGCCCACCGGTGGGGTTGGCCAGCTCGACACTCTCGACGCTCACCTCCCCTGCTTCGTCCAGGCACAGCACGACGTCGTCGAAGGAGTAGGGCACGCCGGCTTTGACGTGGTCATGCCGAACGCCGAACTCGGCGTCCGGCACGACCAGGCGCGGCCCGTCGCCGCCGCCGGCAAGCAAGGAGTCGCACGCGACCAGGGATGCCGCCATCGCCACAGCGGCGGCCATCGTGCGTGTTCGCGTCATGACCGGGCCGATCACTCGACACCCGGCGGCGGGGCCTGGGTCGAGCGCAGCTCGATGCGGCTGGCGGTGACCCAACCCTCCTTGCTGTTGGAGCAGACCCTGGTGGGCTGCTTGATGGTGAAGCCGACCCTGGTCCCGGCGTCGTACCCGGACTGCGCGGAGAGATCGAGGAAGGGCAGGTCGACGCCGTTCTTGACCGTCTGGTTCGTACCCTTCTTCTTCCAGAGCTTTCCCGTGGACCTGACCGTGCAGCCCTTACGGAGATTCCAGTGGGTGATGTCGACGTGCGGCTCCTGCAGCAAGTCGTAAAAGCTCACCGGGCGGACGTAACGCTCGAGGATCTTGCCGCTCTGCCAGCCGCGGCACAGGAACTCTCGGTAGTTCACCGAGTTGTACAGCGCCTTGTTCACGATGCCGCTCACACTCACGCCGGCCTCTGCAGACTCCGACCAGGTCATCGTCCTCGTCCCACGGGACTCCCACGCACCGCTGCCGACCTTCAGCCCGAGGCCAAGCGTGTGGGTGGCGTCGCCACGGATGGCCTGCTCGACGGTCGCCTTCGCCCCCGCCCAGTTGTGCACGAGCAGGAACCGCTCGCGTTGGTTGTAGTACCACTCGCCCGCTTCGATGACGCAGAGGTCCACGCCACCCCCCAACGGCGCGCCGGCGCCGACCTCGAGCTCAATGGTCTTCGTGGTCCCGACCGCGGTGCTGAACGCAAGGCGATCGTGACGCCCCTCGAACGCGGAGACAACCTCGACGTCCAGCAAGCCGGCGCTCGAGATGTACCTCCTGAGCCGGACCGGGTCGAGCCAAAGGCGGTAGCTCCCATGGGCGTCGGCCTGCGTCACGGCGGCCACCTTGACCTCGGCGCGTCCCCCTTCGGGCAGGGCAGCCAACTCGGCCGCGGTGGGCCAGACCCGCACCTCGACGCGTGCCGCGGAGGCAGCCGTGCCCCCGTCGGTCACCCTCCCGACCACGACGATCGGATCGGTTTCGGCCGCCGCTGCGGACGTGGTGCTGAGTGGAATAAGAGCCAGTGGCGCAGCGACGGTCAGGGTCAGCGCGGCACGGAGCAGTGAATACATGGAACCCCCCTTGTTCGTGGAGGCCCCAATCTCGCGCTTCTGCCCGCCTCACGGGCCGACAGAGGCCCGCCCCTGTGAGTGAACCCACCTGAGGACAAGGCGCACAGGCGAAGCGCCCCCAGACACTCAGGCCAGGTCGAGGACGTTCGGGAGTCCGGCGTTGTACAGAAGCGCATCCGCCGCATGCAGGGCAGCGAATGAGGGGTTCTGGTAGAGCGTGTGGATCATGGCCCGCTCCTTGGCCGAGCCGATCCGGTCAAGCAGCGCGTTGGCGACCCTCCGGCCCGACTCGTTGGCTCCCTCCATAGTGGCCAGGTCGATGTTGGTCTTGACGTAGTCGCCGGCCAGCAACAGGTTCGGGATCCTCGTCGTCACGCCCGGGCGGTCCTTCCAGGACCCTGCCGTGTTGATCAGCAAGGGCGTGTCGTTGGTGTTGCGGCCTCGACCGGCATGCCAGCGGACACCAGGGTCGAGGTGCCAGGAGTGCACGATGCCCTTCGGCAGCTGTGCTCTGGCCGTGTCATGGCGCCGGATCTGAGCCATCACCTCACGCGCCACCTCGCCCGGGCTGCATCGCTTGGCCGGCTTGCCGTACAGGATGCCGGGCGCGTCCCAGTTCGAGATGTCCACCGACAGGCAGTCCACCGCCTTGCCGTCGCCGTAGTCGTCAGCAAAGTCACGCAGCTTCCAGAACTGCCCTTGGGTGAGCGCCGTCAGGGCCCAGGGCGAGTCCACGAAGGTGATGTGACCCCTCGTGAGCTCAACCTTCTCCTTGAGGAAGTATTGGATGCCCACCATCCAGTCGGTACGGAGCCGGTCGGTGCGGGACAGCTCGGGCGCCCTGGCGCGCATCCCGGGCGTCCAGAACCGTCGTGCTCGCTCGACGGGCATCGCCGAGACGTACCAGTCCGCCACATGGCGGTGCTTGCGGCCGTTTGCGTCGACGGTCCAGATCGCGTCGACCTCGCCCGCGCGCATCTCGTAATGGTGCAGGCCGTGCCCGAAGACCGTCTGTACGCCGAGGGCGCGAAGGTGTTTCATCCACGGCTGGATCCATGCCTCGTTGGTCGGCAGGTCGAGGATGCGGTCCAGGTCGCCGTCGTTGCCCTGGCCCATGATGTTGTAGACGAAAGCCTCGCCCATGGTGCCGATCGTGCGGGTGCTCGCCACGGTCTCCTTCGCGGCGACCAGGTTCCGGGTCAGCCCCGCGGCGAGGACGTGCTGGTACTCCTTGGATCGGGTCTCTGCCCCGACGAAGTCCCACCAGCTGACGTTCTCCCACTGCCCGAACCGGCGTTCGGTGCTGCTGGTGAGGAAGACCAGCAGCCGCGTCACGAAGTAGGCGAGCTCCTGCGGCGGGATGCCCTGGCCGGACAGGTTCTCGGTGAGGAACTTCTGCATGCCGTCGACGGACAACAGCGCCTCGGGATCGGGGCCGATGCCGAACACGAACGCGTCCAGCCGACCATCGCCACGCAGGAACTTGCCGCCGGTTGAGGACACCAGCCGATCACCCACGGTCTTGCCATGGGCGCCGTACGGGATCCTCCGCATGGTGTCCGGCGTGCAGTGGTAGAAACCCGGGAAGAAGCGGAACCCGTGCTCACCGGGCAGCGCCTTGCGTCCTGCTGTGGCCGTCCCCTTCACCGGGATGCTGCGCGCCTTGCCGCCCCACGCGGTCGGCTCGAAGATCGTGACCTTGAAACCGCGTTCGGCTAGCTCGTGCGCGGCCGCGAGCCCGGCCATCCCACCACCGAGGATGGCCACCGTGCGGCCCCGTCCGCGGGCGAAGGCGGGGGCGGGCAACAGCGAGAGCGCCCCCGCCGCGCCTGCGGCGTTGAGCACGGTACGACGGCTCACGGGAGCGGATGACTGGGGCGCCACGAGGCCTCCTGGAGGGATCACGAACTAGTTGACAACGAACGTTGCCAGTTGTTCCTGTATTTGGCAACGCTTGTATGCCAAACTCGTGGACATGTACGCGACCACGCGTTCGTACGCCGGTGTCCCTGCCGATGAGCGCAAAGCCGACCGCCGCGAGCGACTGCTGGACTCGGGACTCCAGCTGATGGGCACCGACGGTGTCCATCAGACGACGGTGCGCAACGTCTGCGCCGAGGCACGCCTCAACCCGCGCTACTTCTACGAGAGCTTCACGGGCATCGACGAGCTCCTTGTCGCCGTGTTCGACCGGCTGGTCGACGAAGCTGCCAACAAGGTGACCGCCGTGATGGCGCATGGGGCTGACGGCCGCGACGGCTTCGTGCACCGGGTCATCGAGGCGTTCGTCGAGTCCACCACCGCTGACCCCCGGGTCGCTCGCGTGCTGTACCTGGAGTCCTACGCCAGCGAGGCTCTGCATCCGCGAAGATTCGCCACCGCCCGCCACTTCGCATACCTGGTCGCGGCCACGCCCGAGGACCGGCTCCGCGCGGAGTTCGCCGCCGGCGGACTGGTGCAGCTGATCGTTGGCATGGTCTCCGGGTCGCTGCCGCTGACGCGGGCGGAGCTGATCCACCGGTGCACCGAGCTCACCGTGGCCACCATGCGCGTGCGGACATGACACGAGGGCGACGCGTCTCCGCGTCGCCCTCGTGTCATGAACCAGTGGAGCTGCCGGGAATCGAACCCGGGTCCTCGAGCGCCGTGCCAGGTCTTCTCCGGGTGCAGTCTGTAGTGGCGTTTTCTCAGTCCCGGCGCTCGTACAGACACGTCGCCGACGGACTCAGTCGTATGAGTGTCCCGGTCACCGCCTACGACGAGCGATGACAAGCAAGCCTCCTAGATGAGGCCAGGTTCTGAGGCGGAGGCGCCCTCAGTCTGACCCGTCACTCTGCCGTCAGGCGGCGAGAGCGAACGAACTGCGCTTTGAGTTGGCAGTTATTGGTTCCCAGAGATCGTTTACGAGATAACCCTGGATCCTCGACCCGCTTCCCCTGGAACTAACGTCCCAAGTCGAAACCGTTCAGCCCCTCTTGAGTTGTTCAACGACCGAAGTCTACGGGGTCAACGCAGGGCGGGCACGCGAGATACCTCGTGCCCGCCCTGTTTCGCCTTGTGTCAGAGGCCGAACTCGGCCAGCCAGTCCTGAACCACGTCGATGTCGACGCGCTGGTAGCCGCCGATGTAGCGGCAGTTCGAGGTGAGGCCGTACGACGTGACCGCGACGATCTCGCCGTTGAGGAGGACCGGGCCGCCCGAGTCACCGAAGCAGGTGCCGCCGGTACCGCGGGTGTCGTTGATGTTCCCGTTGGTCTGCAGGATCTGCGGGGTCAGCTTCTGGCCCGGCATGTCGACTACCCGACGCAGCATCGGGTAGCTCATCGCTGTCGGCTTCTGCGGGCCCGAGTCGGCCTTGCGGATCTCGGTGCCGTAGCCGACGGCCGTGAACAGGGTCTGGGCGAGCGTCGGCTGGGCGTAGTCGTCCAGCGTGTCGAGGCCGGCGATCGGCGACAACGGGAGGTCGGCGACAGGAGCGTCGAGCACGATCACGCCGACGTCGTTCCAGTTGTCCTCGTCGGTGAAGTCGGAGTACTCCGGGTGCGTGTGGGCGACGCCCGAGATGAAGCCGGCAGCCTCGATCTGGGCCTGGGTGTAGCCGGCGGTGGTGTCAGTCGCGGCGGGGTAGCCCGAAGTCGGCCCGTTGGAGATGAATGACCGGAAGTCGATCAGGGTCTTGCCCTTGTGACCCGCGGTGCAGTGCGCGGCCGTGAGCAGCACCGTCGGGCTGACCAGCGTCGCCGTGCACCGGAAGCGTCCCTCGGCCTTGTAGTAGAGGATCAGGCCGACATTCGGGTGGTCGTCACCGTCGGGCACGCCGCCGGTCGTTGCGGAGGCTGGGACAGCGGCCAGGCCGATGATCGTCAGCAGCGAAAGAATCGCGGCCATTAGACGGTTTCGCAAGCGAGACTCCTTCGGAACGGCCATCAGGCCGACGGATTTGAACATGCCGGGTTATCCAAACACCCAGACATTTCCGTTGGGAAGGCTTACGAAGGTAAGGCTTTGTAACGGTTTGGGCTCAGCCGACGAGGCCGGCGGCGTTCTCCCAGCAGACCGCGCGCAGCCAGTCGTCGCCGAGGCCCAGCCCCTCGATCACCTCGCGCTGGTGGGCGTAGGGGTAGGGGATGTTTGGGAAGTCGGTCCCGAGCAGCACTCGGTCGCCGTGCGCCAGGCGATCGGCCACGGGCGACCGATCAGCGGCCCACCCCGGTAGCAGGGACGTCAGCGTCGATCACTCGATGCCCTTGGCGCGGCGTCCCATCGCTACGGCGGCCTCGCGGCTCGCGGTGCGCTCGGCGAGGGCATGGCGCTTGTCGTAGGACTTCTTGCCCTTCGCCAGCCCGATCTCGACCTTGGCCCGACCGTCCTTGAAGTACATCGCGAGTGGGATCAGCGTGAACCCGCGCTCCCGCACCTTGGTGTCGATCTTGGTGATCTCGATCCGGTTCAAGAGCAGCTTGCGGACGCGACGCGGCTCATGGTTGGTCCAGGTGCCCTCGGTGTAGACGGGGATGTGCACGCCGTGCAGAAACACCTCGCCGCCTTCCACCTCGGCGAACCCGTCGACAAGGGACGCGCGCCCAGCCCGCAACGACTTCACCTCGGTGCCGACGAGGACCATGCCGGCCTCGAAGGTCTCCTCGATGTGGTAGTCGTAGCGCGCCTTCTTGTTCTGCGCTACCAGCTTGCGCCCCGTCTCCTTGACCATCCGAAGATTCTGTCAGGCCGGTGCAACGGAGTTGACTACAGCCACTTCAGGGGGTCAACCGCGATGGCGTTCTCCATGACGGTGAAGTGCAGGTGGCAGCCGGTGGACCAGCCGGTCGTACCGACGTACCCGATGACCTGGCCCTTCTTCACCTCTTCACCCGAGGCCACGGCGTAGCCGCTCAGGTGGTTGTAGATGGTGGCCACGCCCACCCCGTACTTGAGGCCGTGGTCCATGATCAGCCGGTTGCCCCAGGCCGACTGGTAGTACTCCGACAGGACCTTGCCCGACTGCGAGGCTCGGATCTCGGTGCCGCAGGGCGAGGCGATGTCGATCCCGTCGTGCAGCGACCGGTAGCCGTAGATCGGGTGGATGCGGTAGCCGAAGCCTGAGGTCACGTTGCCCGGGGTCGGCCAGTCGAGCCAGCCGTTGCCGGTGACTGGGCCGGTGTAGCCGGCACCCTTCGACGCCTGCGCCAGGATCAGCTCCTGGATGCGCTTCTCCTCGGCCTTGAGCTTCGCGAGCTCCTTGAGGTCGGCCTTCTTCGCCCGCTGAGCAAGGTCACGTGCCTTGGAACGCATCGTGACCATCTGGGCGACCTGCTCCTCGGCCTGCTCCGCGGCGGCCTCGAGGGCCTGCTTGCGGAGGAGGTTCTCGGCGGCGGCCTTGCGCTGGATCTCGACCTCGACCTTGGCTGCGTTCACCTCGCGCTGCTTGACGGTGAGCATCACCTTGGTGGCTTCGAGCCGGTCGAGGATGACCGACTCCTTGTCCATCACGGCCTCGGCCGACTTCATCTGGCCGTTGATCTCGGCAGGGTCCTGCGACGTCAGCACACTGGACAGGCCGACCAGGCTGGGGTCGCCGGACTGGTAGTGCGCCACGATGATCCGGCGCAGCAGCAGGTTCTGCTCCTCCACCTTCGCCAGCCCGGCCTCCACGTCCTTGCGAGCCTGCGCCAGCCGGACGACCGCGGCATCGAGCTTGGCCTGCATCTGCCGGTCCAGGATGATCGCGGCCTGGAGCTCGGCCTCGGTCTTGGCCAGGTAGGCCCGTGCCATCGAGAGCTCGGCCTGCGACTGCGCGAGGGCGGCCTGAGCAGCCTGGAGCCGCTTCGACGAGTGCTCGATCTCGTCGTGCTGCTTCTTGATGTCCTTCTCGACCTTGTGCTTCTTGTCCTTGAGGTCCTCGGCGTGCGCGAGCGGCAGCGCAACGGCGCTCAGCAGTACGCCGCTGACGGCCAGAGCGGCGATCCAGCGGCGGCGGTCGTTCCGGGGGAAGAGTCGGAGCACCCTGCAGCCTTACGTGGGGAAGAGAACCAGGCGGATTCGACCGTAACGGACAGGCGAGGCGTCGCGAGGCATTTCGGGACGTTCCGTGGGTCGGGGTCGTGAACCCCGCTCGGGTTCTGGCGCTAGACCTGGAGGTACTTGCGGGTCAGCAGCAGCGTGGGCACGAGCGTCATGGCGACGCCGAGCATCCCGATGACCATCATGACGCCGACGGAGTCCCCCCACCCGACCCACGGCACGATCGTGCTGTCGCCGAGGACGCCGTAGATCACCACCGCCATGAAGCCGACGATGGCCAGCGATGCGATGGCGACCCCGATCAAGGCGGCAAAGAGCGCTTCCAGCAGGAACGGAAGCTGGATGTACCAGCTCGACGCGCCCACCAGCCGCATGATGCCGATCTCCCGACGTCTGGCCAGGGCGGCGAGGCGGATCGTGTTGCCGACCTGCAGGATCGCAGCGATCACGAGGAACGCAGCGACGCCGATGGCACCGAACTGCAGGCCCGAGATGATCGTGTAGAGCGGCTTGAGGACGTCACGCAGGTCGCGGACCTCGCTGACCCCCTTGAGGCCGAGGACCTCGCTCTTCACGCCCTGGAACTTCTGAGGGTCCTTCAGGGTGACCCAGTACGACTCGGGGAAGTCCGTCGCGCTGACCGACTCGAGCACCGCGCGGGAGGTCTCCCCCTCCTTGTTCTCATAGAGGCTCCGGAACTTGGAGAAGGCCTCCTCGCTCGTCTCGAAACGGTAGTTCTTCACCTCGGCGTTGCCGTCGAGGACCGCCACGACCGAGGCCTTCTGGGCGTCGTTCGCCTTGCCCTCGATGCAGTTCGCCTCCGGCGACGACGGGGCGCACATGAAGACGGTGATCTGCAGGCGGTCGCCCCAGTACTTCTCGATCAGGTCGGCCTGCTTGTTCAGCAGCAGCCCGAGGCCCACAAGGGTGAGCGACACGAAGATCGTGGTGATGACAGCGACGGTCATCGAGATGTTGCGCCGAAGTCCGTTCCCCAGCTCGGAGAACACGTAGGTGAGCTGCACGAGATCCTCTCAGTCCGTCTCTTCGCCGCTCAGTGCTGGTAGCCGTAGACGCCGCGCGACTGGTCGCGCACGATCTGGCCGCCCGAGAGCTCGATGACCCGCTTGCGCATCTGGTCCACGATGCCTGCGTCGTGGGTGGCCATCAGGACGGTGGTGCCGGTGCGGTTGATCCGGTCCAGCAGCTTCATGATGCCGACGGAGGTCTCCGGGTCCAGGTTTCCGGTCGGCTCGTCGGCGATGAGGATCATCGGCCGGTTGACGAACGCCCGCGCGATCGCAACGCGCTGCTGCTCACCACCCGACAGCTCGTCGGGCATCCGGTCGCCCTTGCCCTCCAGCCCGACCAGGGCGAGCGTCTCGGGGACCACCTGGTTGATGTGCGCCCGGGGCTTGCCGATGACCTGAAGTGCGAATGCGACGTTCTCCGACACGGTCTTGTTGGGGAGCAGCCGGAAGTCCTGGAACACGGTGCCGATCTGGCGCCGCAACGTGGGCACCTTCCACGACGCGAGCCGGTTGATCTCCTTGCCGGCGACGTACACCTTGCCGCTGCTGGCCCGCCACTCGCGCAGGATCAGGCGCAGGAAGGTCGACTTGCCGGACCCGGACGAGCCGACGAGAAAGACGAACTCGCCCTTCTCGATCTCCACGCCGACCTTCTCCAGGGCAGCGCGCGTCTGACCCGGGTAGGTCATGGACACGTTCTCGAACTTGATCACGTTGATGGAGGGCCGGGCTCGGGGATGGGGTTTGATGCGTGGACACCGGCCAACCAGACGAGTCTAGGTGAGACATTCAAAGGGTCCTCGAATGCCCGTAAGCACGGTGTTTCGCCGATAACGACTCGCTAGGTTGCATCCATGGCCGACCGCACGCCTCGCTACACCTCGGTGGCAGGTGTGCTGACGGTTGCCGTCGTGGCAGTGGGTGTGGCGATGTCCCCGGTGGCCTCCGAGCCGCCCAAGGAGCAGATCCACGCCCCTGAGGTCCCGCTGGCCGAGGTGAACCTGGACAACGTCATTCCGCGCCGAACGCCGTTCTGCGACAACATCTCGGACGAAGCCGTGACGACCGCGGTCGAGGGCTCTGCGGTCGAGTCGGCGTACGTCAACGGCGAACGGGCCACCCTCGAGCCAGGTCTGACCGACATCGCCCATGAGTTCGGCTGTGTCTTCACCCGTCGTCAGACCGTTGCGCGGGTCTGGGTCTTCGCAGCCCCCATTACCCGGTACGACGCTGAGGCGATGGTCCGGGCCGCGACCGCCGACGAGACGTGTACGGCGACCGGGCCGCTCCGCTTCGGGTCACCCGGGGCAGTGATGCAGTGCACCGCGGACGGGACTCGCTCCCTCCTGGCGGTGGGCAGGATCGGCGACGCGTGGGTGCACTGCGAGCTGAGCCGGCCAGCGACCGACATCGACCCGAGGCTCAGCAGCCGTGGGCAGCGGTGGTGTGTGGAGGCGGCGTACGCCATGCAGGGTTGACCGGCGTCACCCGGTGAGCACCCGACTCGGCGAGGGCTCCCCTGTACGACGCGTGGGGAACCACCAGTTC
>DATILB010000109.1:0-3816 GCA_035477015.1 Nocardioidaceae bacterium
CAGCACGTGCAGCCGCTCGGTGATCAGCTCGCGCAGGAGCGCCGCGTCCAGCAGGCGGCCCGAGGCGGTCTGCGCGTCGTACACGCCGAGCACGCTGACGTGCCCGACGGTGCGGCCGTCCTCCACTGCGAGGAACTGCGCATCAAGGCTGCTGAGCTGTCTCATGCGGCGACCCTATGCAGAGTCGCGTCTCGAAAGGGTGGGCGGTTGCCTACTACCAAGCCACGAGAGTGTGCGCATGGCGATTCCGAAGTGCCGCTCGCCGACCTACGTTTTTCGGCATGGACGACTTCACTTTCATCAGCGGCACCGACCGATGCGCCGCCTCGCACTTCCGTGCGACGAGCGACGACTTCGCGACCGACGGCGGGCGCCCGTGCGTCGTCATGGCTCCAAGCTTCGGCGGCACTCGGGACGGCGGGCTTCGCGTGTACGCCGAGGGCCTCGCCGCTGCCGGCCTCGACGTCGTGCTCTTCGACTACCGCTCGTTCGGCGACTCCACCGGGTCACCTCGGCAGAACATCAGCGTCCGTGGCCAGCGACAGGACTACCACGCAGCGATTGCGGCCGCTCGGCAATTGCCTGGCGTCGACCCGGCCCGGATCGTGCTGTGGGGCAACTCCTACGCAGGTGGCCACGTCGTCGCGGTTGCCGCCCATGACCATCGAGTCGCAGCCGTCATCTCGATGACGCCGGCGATGGATGGCTTCACCGTCATCGCACAGCTGGTGCGCAACGGCGGTCCGCGTCATCTGCTCCGAGTGACGATGGGTGGCCTCCGGGACACCCTCCGGTCCGTCACCGGCCGTTCGCCCCACATGGTTCCCATCGGAGGTGAGCCGGGCTCGAACGCGATCATGGTGCAGAAGGGCCTCCTTCCGGTGTACCAAGCCGTCGCGGGTGCCAGCTGGCGCAACGAGGTGTGTGGAAGGTCAGCGCTCGGCGTTCCGCTCAATCGGCCCATCACGTTCGTGTCGCGCATCTCCTGCCCCGTCCTCATCCAGGTCGGGACCGAGGACACGATCGCACCTGCTGCGGCCGCGCAGCGCGCCGCCAAGAAGATCGGGCCTCGCGCCGAGCTTGTCGAGTACCCCATCGACCACTTGGACGTCTACACAGGCCCAGGCCAGGCGCATGCCCTCGCTGACCAGCTCGACTTCCTGCGCCGCACCCTCGCGCCCCACCTGACGGGAGCCACCTCGTGAAGCTCAAGAACCTCAACGACAAGGTCGTCCTGATCACGGGAGCCGGCAGCGGAATCGGCCGCGCCACGGCGCTGCTCTGCGCGAGACGCGGCGCCCGCCTGGTTCTCTGTGACCGCAACGAAGCCGGCCTCAAGGAGACAGCGGAATCCGCCATCGAGCTGGGTGCCGAGGTCTTCGCTCACGCCGTCGACGTGACTGACCCGGTGGCCATGGATGAGTTCGCGGATGCTGTGCATGCGCGCTACGACGCGGTCGACCTGCTCATCAACAACGCCGGCATCGGTGTGTGGGGTGGTTTCCTCGACACGCTGCCAGCGGACTGGGACCGGCAGCTCGACGTCAACGTCAAGGGCGTCGTTCACGGCTGCGAGCGCTTCCTCCCCCGGATGATCGAGCGCGGCCAGGGCGGCCAGGTCGTCAACGTGTCCTCGGCAGCCGGCTACGTGGCAAGCCCAGGCATGACCGCCTACTCCGTCACCAAGTTCGCGGTCTTCGGGCTCTCGCAGGCGCTGCGGATGGAGATGCGACCGCACAACATCGGCGTCACGGTCTGCTGCCCGGGGCCGACCGACACACCGATCATCGGGACCGGTGAGGTTCGTGGCGCCAACGCAGAGCAACGGGCTGCGGGCCTCGTCGGCTTCTTCGAGAAGACCGGTGCCCAGCCGGAGCAGGTCGCCGAGACCATGCTGCGCGCCGTCGGTCGCAATCGTGCAGTCGCTCCCGTCGCCCTCGAGGCCCACGTCATGTACTACGCCAACCGCATCGCGCCGCCCGTCGCGCTCTGGCTCGCGACCCGGTGGGCCAACCTGGCCAACAAGGGATGAGCGCGACCGAGCACGTGCGCGTGGCACTGATCGGCGCCGGCTTCGCGGGCATCGCCGCAAGCGTTGCGCTGAAGAGAGCGGGCATCGACGACTTCGTCGTACTCGAGCGTGCCGACGAGGTCGGCGGCGTGTGGCGGGACAACAGCTACCCCGGCATCGCCTGCGACGTCCCGTCGAGCTTCTACTCCCTGTCGTTCGCACCGAACCCGGACTGGAGTCGCACCTACTCGCCCGGCGAGCAGATCGCGACGTACACGCGCGGCGTGGTGGACGAGTACGGCGTACGGCCGCACATCCGTTTCGGCCAGGAGCTGGTGAGTGCGTCGTGGGAGGACGCGCAACAGCACTGGGTCATCAAGACCCCGGACCTGACCTTCACCGCCGACGTGCTCGTCGACTGCGCCGGCAGCCTGGCCGAGCCCCAGGTCCCCTCGCTGCCAGGACTGGAGACCTTCGCCGGGACCGTCTTCCACTCGGCTCGCTGGGATCACGGTCACGACCTGCGCGGAAAGCGCGTCGCCGTGGTCGGCACCGGCGCCTCCGCGATCCAGTTCGTGCCCGCCATCCAGCCGGTCGTCGACCAGCTGACGGTCTTCCAGCGAACGCCGGTCTGGGTCGTCCCCCGCAACGATCGACCGACCACCGCCATTGAGCGACGGCTGTTCACGATGTTCCCCTCGCTTCAGCGCCTCCAGCGCAGCTCGCAGTTCGCCGTACGCGAGCTGCTTCACTACCCGATGATCCGCCGCCGCAAGGCAGCGCGGCTGGTTCTCGAAGCGACCGCCCGCTTCCACCTACGCCGGCAGATCACCGACCCCGCACTCCGGGCGAAGCTCGAGCCCGACTTCGAGATCGGCTGCAAGCGCCTCCTGATCAGCAACGACTGGTACCCCGCTCTGGCACAGGACAACGTCCATGTGGTGGCGAACGGTGTGCGCGAGATTCGGGAGAGCTCAGTGGTCGCGGCCGACGGGTCCGAGCATGAGGTCGACACGATCATCTTCGGCACCGGCTTCTCGCTGGGCACGACTGACGTCTTCAAACGGATCCATGGGCGCGACGGGCGCTCGCTGGACCAGGTCTGGCAAGGCAGCCCCCGCCACTACCGGGCTGTTTCGATCGCAGGGTTCCCCAACTACTTCCGCCTCGGCGGGCAGGGCTGCGGGATCGGGCATGGCTCGATGATCTTCCAGATCGAGTCCCAGACCGCCTATCTCATCGACGCCCTCGACACGATGGCGCGGCGTGGCCTGAGCAGCGTCGAGGTCACAGCCGAGGCGCAGGGGGCTTACCTGACGAAGCTCAGCAGCGACCTCGAAGGGACCGTGTGGCTCAAGGGAGGCTGCTCGAGCTGGTACCAGGACGCGTCCGGTGACGCGACCGGAATGTGGCCGAGGTCCCTCACCAGCTATCGCCGCCTGACCCGACGTTTCGAGCCCGCTGATCACCACCTTCAACCGCGCGGTGCCGCGAGCCTGCGTCTGAGCTCGAGCGCCACCTCGACGGCGAGCCGTCGGTCACCGACCGGCTCGTAGCCGAGCAGTTCGGTCGTCCGCGCAATCCGTTTGAGGATCGTGTTGCGGTGGGTGTAGAGCCGGGCCGCAGTGCGCGGCGCATTACCGGCCTCTTCGAGGTAGATGCGCAGGGTCTCTCGGAGCCGCGCGGCCGCGGCGTCCTCGCGGGCCAGCGGCCCCAACGTGTCGGCGACGAACTCCGCTGCGCGCTGAGGATCGTTCGCAGCCAGCGCGGTGACCTCCAGCTCGCGGTATGCGGCGACCCGCTCG
>DATILB010000110.1:0-7363 GCA_035477015.1 Nocardioidaceae bacterium
GTCGAGCTCGTCCGTGGTGACACCGGGCGCGACATGCTTCCCCACGAGCTGGAGAGCCTGGGCGGCGAGGCGGCCGGCGATACGCATCTTCTCGATCGTCTCGGCGTCCTTCACCTCGCTCCCGGTGAAGGGCGCGGGGGAGGGCTTGTCGACGTACTCCGGACGGGCGATGTGCGCGGGCACGTCGCGCCGAGGGGAGATGGTTCCAGCAGCGATCGGAGTCACGCGTCGAGTGTAGTTTGGACAGCGGAGCGCTCTCGACCCACGCCGATTTCGGGGAGGTCCGATGACTGACGACGCGCAGTACTGGTACTGCCTCAACCACCACGCGGTCGAAGGCGCCGAGGGATGTGCCTACAAGGACCGGCTTGGTCCCTACGCGACCGAGGCGGAAGCGGCCCGCGCGCTCGAGCGCGTCAAGGAGCGCAATGAGGAGTGGGACAACGATCCCGCGTGGAACGACACTGACCTCGAGGACTGACCACTCACACGACGAGGCCCCCGCGGTTGCGCGGGGGCCTCGCCGATGAATGGGGAAGTGTCAGTCGGCTACTTCTTCTTGGCGGTCTTCCTTGCAGGAGCCTTCTTGGCTGCTGCCTTCTTTGCAGGAGCCTTCTTGGCGGGTGCCTTCTTGGCTACGGTCTTCTTTGCCGGAGCCTTCTTGGCGACGGTCTTCTTGGCGACGGTCTTCTTCGCAGCAGCCTTCTTTGCAGGTGCTGTCTTCTTGGCTGCCGCCTTCTTGGCGGGTGCCTTCTTCGCAGCAGCCTTCTTAGCCGGCGCTGCCTTTTTCGCTGCAGGCACGTATGCCTCCTGGGTCGTGGCGCCGACCTCCGATGTCGGTGCACATTTCGCGCGGGCTTGGGTAACTGCGGCCCGTGCGTATGATCTTGGCAACATCGAGGCGTGAGGTAAACGAAATCCGCATTTACGCGTCGCGTGTCGCGTTGCGCGTGAAGCGCGCGAACGATAGGGAGCATCAAGCCACGACGCCGGATTCCCCTTGTTTTATTGGGGTTTTTGCGTCCACCTGAAGGGCAACGCACATGAACAACTCGATGAAACTAAATCTGAAGAAGTCTGGAAGTTTCATCGGTATCGCGGGCATTGCGGTGATGGCGTTCCTCTACTTCGCATCAGGACTCGTTGCACCGTTGTGGGCGGTGATCGTTCTCAACGTCATCTGGTTCGTGCATCTCGTGCTCGGTTGCAAGTGGTTCATGACGCATCCGATCCGCGTCTTCTTCTTGCCCGTGTCACTCGCCGCGATCTGGTTCGGCAGCATCTACCTCGGTGATGTGCTGCTCGACTGGACTGCGTGACGCACATCAGCCGACAGCATCAGAAGGTGTGCTCGGGTCCCGGGAAGTTGCCGTCGGCGACGTCGGTTGCGTAGTCCTGTGCAGCCTTGAGCAGCACGGAGTGCACGTCGGCGTACTGCTTCACGAAGCGCGGCATCCGGCCAACGCGCAGCCCGGCCATGTCCTGCCAGACGAGGACCTGCGCGTCGCACTGGTTGCCCGCGCCGATGCCGATGGTCGGGATCGCGAGAGTCTTGGTGATCTCCGCGGCGACATCACCCGGCACCATTTCCATCACGACGGCGAACGCACCCGCGGCCTCGAGGGCCTTGGCGTCGGCTATCAGCTTGTCGCCCGTGCCGTCGCGGCCCTGCACGCGATAGCCGCCGAGCGTGTGCTCGCTCTGGGGCGTGAAGCCGATGTGCGCCATGACGGGGATGCCACCCTTGCTCAGCAGCTCGACCTGGCCGGCCATCTCCTCGCCGCCCTCGAGCTTCACGCAGTGGGCGTTGGCCTCCTTCATGAACCGCACCGAGGTGTGGAAGGCCTGCTCGGGCGAGGCCTGGTAGCTGCCGAACGGTAGGTCAGCCACGACCAGGGCGTACTTCACCGAGCGCGTGACGGCGCGCACCAGCGGGATGAGCTCGTCGACCGTCACCGGCAGCGAGGACTCGTTGCCGTAGACGTTGTTGGACGCGGAGTCGCCGACGAGCAGCACCGGGATGCCTGCCTCGTCGAAGGTCGCCGCGGTGTACATGTCGTACGCCGTGAGCATCGCCCACTTCTCGCCGCGCTCCTTCATCTCACGCAGGTGCGGGATACGGACGCGTTTGCGGGTTGCGGTCTCGGCCGCTGCGTGTGCTCCGCCGTACGGTGCGGGCTGTTCGCGCTCAGTCATGCTGGATGTCCTCCGTCGGACTGCTCTCGAGGCCTCCTGATGAGGTCCCCGGACCACTGACAAGGCTAGTCTCGCGCGACGCGGCGGCAACTGTCTCGTCGGTCACAGCCACGGCCGACCTGCTTCACGTGGGAGCATTGAAGGGTGGACTTCACCTCCGCCTACGCGCACGGCTTCGCACGCGTCGCGGCGTGCACGGTGCCGGTGGCGATTGCCGACCCGGCCACCAATGCCGCCACGATCCTCGCGGAGGCTCGTGCGTGCCATGACGAAGGTGTTGCGGTGGCGCTCTTCCCCGAGCTCGGGCTGAGCGGTTATGCGATCGACGACCTGCTGTTGCAGGACACGGTCTTGGCCGCCGTACTCGAGGCCGTCAGCACCGTGGTGGAGGGCACCCGCGACCTGCGACCGATGCTGGTCTTCGGAGCGCCTCTGGTGAAGGGCAACCGCGTGTACAACTGTGCGGTGGTCGCGCAGGGCGGTCGCCTCCTCGGCGTCGCGCCGAAGTCCTACCTGCCGACGTACCGCGAGTTCTACGAGCGACGACACTTCGGTCCCGGTGACGACCAGCGCGGCTCGACCATCACGCTGAACGGCGTACCCGTGCCCTTCGGGCCGGACCTGATCTTCCGTGCCGCGGACGTGCCAGGGCTCGCCGTACACGTCGAGGTGTGCGAGGACATGTGGGTACCGATCCCGCCGTCCGCAGAGGCGGCACTCGCCGGTGCCACTGTCCTCCTCAACCTCTCCGGGTCCCCGATCACGGTCTCGCGTGCCGAGGACCGCAGGTTGCTGGTGCGGTCCGCGAGCGCTCGCTGCAACGCTGCCTACCTGTACGCCGCCGCCGGTGAGGGCGAGTCGAGCACCGACCTGTCGTGGGACGGGCAGACGATGATCTACGAGTGCGGTGACCTGCTCGCCGAGACCGAGCGCTTTCCTGAAGGCTCACGTCGCTCCGTGGCCGATGTCGACCTCGACCGACTGCGACAGGAGCGGCTGCGTCAAGGCACGTTCGACGACAACCGTCGAGGTGCGGGCGTCGAGCCCTTCCGAAACATCGACTTCGAGGTGAAGCCGCCCGCCGGTGACATCGGCCTGCGTCGCAAGGTGGATCGGTTCCCGTTCGTCCCGGACGACCCTGAGCGGCTCGAGCTCGACTGCTACGAGGCCTACAACATCCAGGTCTCCGGACTCGAGCAGCGACTCCGCGCGCTGGGCTCGAATTCTGGGAATCAGCCCAAGATCGTCATCGGGGTGTCCGGTGGACTCGACTCGACGCATGCCCTGATTGTCGCCGCTCGTGCGATGGATCGGCTCGGCCGGCCGCGCAGCGACATCCTGGCCTACACGCTGCCGGGCTTCGCGACGGGTGAGTTCACGAAGAGCAACGCGACCAAGCTGTCCAACGCGCTCGGCGTCACGTTCGCCGAGGTAGACATCAAGCCGGCGGCGCGTCAGATGCTGGAGGACCTCGACCACCCGTTCAGCGACGGCGAGCCGGTGTACGACGTGACGTTCGAGAACGTCCAGGCAGGCCTGCGCACCGACTACCTGTTCCGCTTCGCGAACCACGAGGGCGGCATCGTCCTGGGCACCGGGGATCTGTCCGAGCTCGCTCTCGGATGGTGCACGTACGGCGTCGGCGACCAGATGTCGCACTACACGGTCAACGCCGGTGTGCCGAAGACCTTGATCCAGCACCTCATCCGTTGGGTCGTGGCGCACGGCCTCTTCGACGACGAGGTCAACGACCTCCTGCAGCTGATCGTCGAGCAGGAGATCACGCCGGAGCTTGTCCCGACGGAAGAGGGTCGCAAGCCACAGGCGACGGAGGACACGATCGGTCCCTACGCCCTGCAGGACTTCAACCTCTACCACTTCCTGCGCCTCGGCTACCTTCCGAGCAAGGTCGCGTACCTCGCCCTGCATGCGTGGAACGACGCGAAGCAGGGGGAGTGGCCGCCCGGGTTCCCGGAGGACCGCCGCCAGGAGTACGACCTCGCCACGATCCGGCAGTGGCTCGAGGTCTTCATCAAGCGCTTCTTCGCGTTCAGCCAGTTCAAGCGGTCGGCCCTTCCGAACGGACCCAAGGTCGTCGCGGGTGGGTCGCTGTCGCCGCGTGGTGACTGGCGGATGCCGTCCGACGCGAATGCCGTCGTCTGGCTGAAGGACCTCGAGCGGGTCCCTGAGGGGTAGCCCTGTGGATAGCCCGCGGCGACTACCGGCGGGTTCCGGCAGGCTCGGCGCGTGCTCGACACTCGTCGCCCCTTCACCCGAGCGGACGCACTCGCTGCCGGGATCAGCGCCAAAGCGCTCCGGGGCTCGCGCTTCCGTCGCATCTTCACTGGCGTTTACGTCGATGCGCGGGTGTCGGACCATCCGCTGGTCCGAGCAAGCGCAGCCGTGCTGGTGTCGGATGGCTCGGTTGCAAGCCACACCACGGCGGCGCGGGTGTACGAGCTGCCGGTGCCATCGGAGTCGATGGAGCACGTCACGGTCAGCATGGCCGCACAGCGTGCGAGTCGGTCCGGGGTCCGCTGCCACGTAGGAACCGTCGTCGGAGTGCGGTCGGTGCAAGGAGTTCCCGTCTCGGCACCGCTTGACGTCTTCGTCCAGCTCGCAGGGATGCTGAGCCTGGTCGACCTTGTGGTGGTCGGAGATGCCATGGTTCGGCGGGCGCTCGCGACTCCCGCCGAACTGCGCGCTCGCTGCGCCAGCGTGACCGAGGCGCACATCGTGCTCGCCCGTCGTGCAGCTGATCTGGTGCGCGACCGCGTCGATTCCCCAATGGAGACCCGGCTCCGGCTGCTCCTCGTCTTGGCGGGCCTGCCCGAGCCGGAGGTGAACCGCAAGATCCGCGACGCGCACGGCGTTGTGCTCATGCGACTGGACTTGTCCTATCCCGCCGTCAAAGTCGCGGTGGAGTACGACGGGCGGCAGCACGCAGAGGACAAGGGTCAGTGGAACCGCGACCTTGATCGTCGCGAGGACCTTGACGACGAGGAGTGGCGCATCCTCGTGGTGACCCGCAAGGGCATCTACGTCGAGCCAGCCCGGACGATCGAGCGCGTCTTCACCCTGCTGCGAAAGCGGGGATTGCCCGGCCTCCCGCCGCGCCCCCGCGACGACTGGCGGCAGCACTTCGCCCATCGCTGAGGGCCGAGATCCCCCACCTGTGGGATCTGCGCCCTTGTTCAGACTGGAAGTGGGGCTCAAATCCCACATGTGGCGGATTGAAGCCCCGACTAGGCTCCCGAACCATGACCTGGCTGCTGATCCGCGGGTTCACCCGCGACCAACGTCATTGGGGCGCCTTCGCGGACGTCTTCGCGGAGTCGATGGGGGACGAGGTGGTCTGCCTCGATGCCCCCGGCTTCGGCACCCAAGCTGGTCGTCGCTCACCTCGCACGATGCAGGCGATCACCGACGACTTCCGCCACCAGCTCGACGCGATCCGCGGGGACAGCACGTGGTCCGTCCTGGGCATCTCCCTCGGCGGCATGGTGACCATGGACTGGTGCTCGCGCTATGCAGAGGACTTCGAGCGCGCGGTGGTCGTCAACACCAGTGCCGCCGACGTTTCGACCATCACCTCGCGCTTCAACCCGTCGGCGATCGTGGGCCTGGCCCAGGCCGTGAAGGGCGTCGAGGCCAAGGAGCGCGCAGCGCTCGCCATCTCGTCCAACCGGGACAAGGCCTTCCTCGACGACCTGAGTCGGCAGTGGGCAGTCTTCCAACGTGAGCGGCCGCCGTCGCGGGGCAGTGTGCCGAGCCAAGCCATGGCTGCGGCGCGGTTCCGCCTGCCCGCCCATGTTGAGCCACCGCTCCTGGTGCTGGGTTCCCGCGGCGATCGCCTCGTCTCCTACCGCTGTGCCGAGGACATCGCCCAGCGTCTGGGAGCGGAGCTGCGGCTCCACGACGACGCCGGCCACGACCTGCCGCTGGACGACCCGCACTGGGTCTGTGATCAGGTCCGCGACTGGGTATCCGGGCTGCCGCGCAGCTGAAGCCAGGTCAGTGCCGCGCCCAGGATCACGAGGAGCGGTGCGAACCACAAGGCCCCGCGGGCGTCGCGGCTCAACTTGAGTGGGACGTCGTTGCCGTTGACGACCAGCGTGGTGCTCCACGCGTCCTTGCGTACGACGTCTCCTGCCACCAGCCGAGCGCCGATCTCCTCGTCCATGCGGACGAACTCGTCGTCGACCTCGATGAACCACACGCGTTGGTCGCCGTCCTCGGCGCGAACGGCGACCTCCGTCACCTGACCGTCGATCGAGAGCGGGATGGTCGAGCGGGCCAGGGTCTCCCACATCGTGAGTGCTGCGAAGGCGACCACGAGGCCCAACGGCAGGCAGACGAGGGCCCTACGCACCGGCCACCCCGAAGACCAGGATGAAGCCGAGGAACAAGAAACCCATGCCAGCGAGGAACGCAAGCGCGTTTCGGAGGGGTGTGCCCATAGTCAGCAGGACCATCGCGGCGAGCGCGGCGCCCGCACTCTGGAGCGCGAAGTCCATCCGGTCGAACGCAGCGAGCCTGAAGATCGTCGCCTCGGTGCCCACCCCCATGCCGACGCAGAGCAGTAGCAGTCCGGCGACGAGGTGAGGTGTCCACTGAGTGAAGGCCACGACCGTGACGAGGAACGCCATTGTGGCTCCAGCTCCGGCAGAGAAGTGGCCCATGTAGTCCGGGTGGGACGGGAAGGCGAGGCGAATCGCCACGATGACCGCCGACAGCGTGGCGATGCATCCAAGGAGGGCCGCGGCGTCGCGTCGGGACATGGCGTGAAGGTACAGGGTGGACCGTCACGCGCCTGAAACATTGGATGCGCCATAGTTGGCCTCATGGGCAAGCAGGAAGACTTCGTTCTCCGGGCGCTCGAGGAGCGTGACGTCCGCTTCGTGCGGCTGTGGTTCACCGACGTTCTCGGCTATCTCAAGTCGGTCGCGATCGCGCCGGCGGAGCTCGAGGGGGCATTCACCGATGGCATCGGCTTCGACGGATCCGCGATCGAGGGCTTCGCGCGCGTGACCGAGTCGGACATGCTGGCCAAGCCCGACCCGGCGACGTTCCAGATCCTGCCTTGGCGGGGGGAGGGCCCGGCCACAGCTCGGATGTTCTGCGACATCCTGATGCCGGACGGCTCTCCGTCGTACGCCGATCCGCG
>DATILB010000111.1:0-6831 GCA_035477015.1 Nocardioidaceae bacterium
CCAGCGAACAAGCGTGTCGAGACCAACCGCCGCTGACACGGCTACTGAGCCACGGCGAGTTGGCTCCTACGTCACCAGTGGTCTCGGCACGGTCGCCGCCTTCGGCGACGTCCCGGCTCGACCGGCGGGGTGAACCGCCCGGACACGCCGCTGCGCGGCAGCGTCACTCGTTGATCGCCTCGATGCCCTGTTCCTTCATCTTCGCCACCTGGTCCCGCATGTGCTGGAGCACCTCGGGAGCGTGCCCCTCCCAGTCCAGGACCTCGTCGACGACGCGCAGTGGCTGCCGGGTGCGGTACGACCGCGTCGGGTTGCCCGGGAACTTCGTGTCCGTCAGGTTGGGATCGTTCTCGAAGGGCCCGGTGGGCTCGACGCGGTAGATCCGACCCCGCCCTTCGCCGAGCGCGAGCTCTGCTCCCCAGGTGGCCGCGTCCAAGGTGGCGGTCAGGTAGACGAAGTTCGCCTCCGCGCCCTCGCCGAAGTTGGAGCTGTACCCGGGCGACAGCACGTCTCCCACCTCGAGGTGAGCCTTGGTGCCGTGGAAGAAGGGTCCGGCGTCAAGGACCGGTGTCTCGTCGTTCTCCATGCATCCCCCTCGAAGTTATTCTCGAACCCGAGGCTACCCATCAGCCGCCGTAACC
Organism: Nocardioidaceae bacterium; assembly: GCA_035477015.1. GTDB lineage: Bacteria > Actinomycetota > Actinomycetes > Propionibacteriales > Nocardioidaceae > SSC3. Next base: position 642 of record DATILB010000111.1, read on the forward strand.
CGACCAGATGGAATCACCATGGATGTCGCTCATGCTCCCGAGCCCGTGGCCGTCGTGCTCGTCGAAGGGGTCAGCGACCAGAACGCCCTCGAAGCGGCCGCCCTGGGCCGAGGTCGGGATCTCGAGGCGGAGCGCATCGCGATCGTGCCGATGGGCGGCGCGCACGGGATCAGCCGTTACCTGACCAGGTTCGGGCCGCTGGGTGCGCAGGTCCGGGTGGCCGGCCTGTGTGACCTGCGTGAGGAGGAGGTGTTCCGGCGCGCGTTGGTCGCAGCGGAAGTCGGCTCACCCCGCACCCGCGCCGACATGGAGCAGCTCGGCTTCTTCACGTGCGTCGACGACCTGGAGGACGAGCTGATCCGCGCCCTAGGCGCCGAGGCGGTCGAGGAGGTCTTCGACGCGCAAGGTGATCTCGGGTCGTTCCGCTCGTTGCAGACGCAGCCCGCCTGGCGCGGCCGCAATCGCGAGGACCAGATGCGTCGGTTCCTGGGCAGCGGAGCTCGCCGCAAGGGACGCTACGCGCGGCTGCTCGTCGAGGCCGCGGTCGGTCGGGATGCTCTGCCACGCCCGCTCGACGAGCTGCTCAAGGCGATCTGACTGCCTACCGCCGGACCTGGAAGCTCCGGCTCGCGACGACCTCGCCGTCGATCTCCACCCGCCACTGGTACGCCGCGCCAGCGGTCAACGCCATGCCCGGGCTGAGGTTGATGACCAGAGTCGTATCGATCGGCGTGCCCGGGATGATCCCCGCCGGTCGGCCCGCTTCGAAGCTCCCGTCGACGCGGACGGTGCCGCCCTGGTCGTTGATGGTCGCCGGATGACCGTCCTGGTCCACCAGCTCGAGCTCGACTTTGTGCCGGATGTTGGTCTGGTCCCACGGGACCTTCACCATCAGGACGAGGGCTGCCGGCGGTGTCGGAGTGCCGGTGACGGACCAGCCGAGGCCGAGCGCGTTGACCATGCCGCTCTGGGCGTGGCTCTCGGCCGAGTTGGCGAGGAGCAGGGTTGCTTCCATGTCCAGCATGAAAGCACAGCGCCCTCTGCTACGCGCCGTTCTCCAGTGCGCCGGTCAGGATCGCGATCAGTGCCTCGACCTGGACGTCGGCCGACGAGGTCTCGTCCTCACCCGCCCCGTCCAACGCCCGAGCGGCGAGTCCGGCCTTGCTGTCGATCAGCTCGGCGATCTTCGCGTCGATGGTCTGCGCGGCGATGATCCGCCAGGCGGTGACGGGCTCGAGCTGTCCGATGCGGTGCACCCGGTCGATGGCCTGGGTCTGCTCGGCGTTCGTCCAGGAGAGCTCCGCGAGTACGACGTTCGAGGAGACCTGGAGGTTGATGCCGACGCCGGCGGCCGTCAGTGAGCAGACGATGATCGCGACCTCAGGGTCGTTGACGAAGGCGTCGATCTCCTTCTGCCGGTTCTTCGAGGTCTGGTCACCGCGGATCGAGGAGTAGCGGATGTCCCGCTTCGCGAAGAGCTCCTCTGCGGCATCCATCACGTCGATGTGCTTGGCGAAGAAGACGACCTTCCCGGCGCTGCGCGCCAGCTGGGCGGCGTAGTCGGCCGCAAGCTCTGCCTTGGCCTGGCCGATCTTGCGCACCATCGTGAAGACGTTGTCGCCAGTCTTCGTGTCGGAGCCCTCGGCCACCTCGCGCTCGGCCACCCGGCGTACAAGTGCGTGGTCGATGCCCTCGATGTCGGAGCCGGTACGACGGTGCTCGAGCGCAGCCTGGTAGCGACCGACTAGGCGCTTGGCGAGCTGGGTCTCGGCGTCTCTGATCGAGCGACCGACGGAACCCTCGAGCTCGACGGGGAGGTCGGCGACGCGGCGGGCGGGGATGTCCGCGGCAACGTCGACCTTGCGACGACGGACGATGCCGAGGTCGACGACGGCCTGCCGAGCCTTGGGGTAGAACGCGTGGTCCGCGGGTGTCATGTCGGTCTGCTCGAGCGCGGCCATCAGAGCCCGACCGGGCTTGCGCTCCTCGATCCAGCCGAGGAACTGCCAGATCGCCCGGAAGTCCTCGATGTCGTTGATCAGCGGAGTGCCCGTGAGCGCCATCAGCAGGGGCCGCGCTACTCGGCCGCGGATCCGCTCGGAGACCTCGATGACGTGCTGGGACCGCTGCGACTTCTTGTTCTTGATGTAGTGCGCCTCGTCGACCACCATGCCGCGGAAGCCGTGGTCGCCGATCCAGTCGACGTGCCGGTCCAGCACCTCGTAGTTGACCACCACGATGTCGGCGAAACCGTCGATCGTCTCGCCATCACCGTGGATCACGGTGACGGTCTTGCTCGGGGTCCACTGCGCGGCCTCGCGCGCCCAGTTGGTCTTGACGACGTTGGGGACGACGCACAGCAGCGGATAGGCGTTCGCGACCTGTGCTGCGAGCAGCGCTTGCGCGGTCTTTCCGAGTCCGGGCTCGTCGGCGAGGAGGAACGTGCGGTGGCCGGCGGATGCGGCGGCCAGCACCTTGGACTGGTGGGGCATGAGGTCCAGGCCCTTGGGCAGCTTCGTCACCCGGGGCTCGGGCAGCTCCATGCACGCCGTGGCGCCCGGAGCGGGGTGCTCGAAGGAGTTGAGCAAAGGCCCGATCAGCTCCCAGCCGACCAGGCGACCGACCGGCTTGGGCGGAGCGACCTGTGAGAAGTCGGGAGCCAGGAACGGGTTGGCGAGCTGGGCCGCGATCACGGACTGCGGGACCTTGCGCTCGGCGCGGGGGGCCGCTGCAGCCGCGGGGCTGGCGACCTCCTTCTCGGGCGCAAGCTCGAGGCCTGCGGCGAGCTGCATCTCGCGCTTGAGCCGCCGCGTGGACTCGGTGACCTCGGCGTTGTCCTCGAGCAGGGAGAACAACGAGGGCTGCCTCGCCGCAGTGTGGGCCAGGATCGTGGCCACCCCGTCGAGTCGTTTGAGCAGGTTCTCCCGCTGTGCCTCGGTGGCCGACGAGTCGCCCAGGATGCGGGCGCGCTCCTCGCGGGCGAGCAGTGCCACGGCCTGGAACCGGGAGTGCTGACCCTGGGTCATCTGCCCCCGTTGGACCGCGGTCTCGATCTCCCGGACGGCCTTCGCCAGGACGGGGATCACCCCGTCGTTGTCCTGGGTTCGGGCAGGACGACGACGAGCAGGTCGGCTGTCGCCGGACCGTTGCTCACGCTTTTGCGCCAACCAACGCTCTCTTCCTCGTGCGCGTGCTTCGCAGCAGGCGAGCGGACTCGCCTCCGTGCCCCGTCCGTCGGTCGACAGGTGTGATACCGACGGTCCAGCTCCTGGTACTAGAAGCTGTGCTGCGCTTGGGCCTCATCGGGCCCTGTGGCGAACGCCGCGCATTGCCGGGGCTGGGACCAGTGTACGAGATCGACGCGTCCAGCGGTGCAGTGCACCGAACATCCCATTTTGTCGGTGTGGCGGTCTAGCCTACGGCGATGGACGTCATCGACTGGCTGCTCGGAGGCGACCCCGCCCTCCGGTGGCAGGCACTACGTGATCTGACCGGGGCGTCGTCCGACGAGGTCGCTGCCGAGCGGGCCCGGGTCGAGCACGAGGGGTGGGGTGCACGCCTCCTCGCGGTCGAGGATCCGGACGGCCTCTGGGCCGGAGGTGCTTACGTCCCGGGCGGCTACACCGGCGGCGAGCCCGGCCAGCCGTGGACGGCCACCCTGCACACGCTCCAGACCCTGCGGATCCTCGGGCTGGACCCGGCGTCGGAGGCTGCTCGCCGGGCGGTCCGGCTCGTCGCCGAGCACGGCCGATGGGAGCACGCGGGTCAGCGCTACTTCGACGGTGAGGTCGAGCCGTGCATCAACGGCCGCATCCTCGAGACCGGCGGCTACTTCGGCGTGGACGTCGAAGGGATCGCCCAGCGGGTGCTGGGTGAACGGCTGGCGGACGGCGGCTGGAACTGCGAGGTCGAGAACGGCTCGGTGCGCTCGTCCTTCGACACGACGATCAACGTGCTCGAAGGTCTGCTCCAGTACGAACGCTCCATCGGCGGGTCCGACGACGTGCGGGTGGCTCTCCGCAGCGGGGAGGAGTTCCTCCTCGAGAGAGGGCTCTTCCGACGCAAGAGCACCGGCGAGGTCGCGGCTCCGGCGTACCTCGACTTCGCATTTCCCTACTACTGGCACTACGACGTGCTGCGCGCCTTGGACTACTTCCGGCGTGCGGGCGGCGACCCGGATCCGCGGATGCACGAAGCCGCCGAGCTCGTGCGGAACAAGCGACAGCCGGACGGCCGTTGGTTGCTCGATCGGATCCATCCGGGCCGCGTCCACTTCGACCTCGAGGACCTGGGTGCGCCCAGTCGATGGAACACCCTGCGCGCGATGCGTGTTTTGGACTGGTTCGACCGGTCTGACTAGACCGTTTCGGCTATTGCTGTAGTGCCCAACCACGTCGGAGGCTGGGGCCAAGCGCTATCGGCGCTGGTGGGGTAACTGAGGGGGCGACCCTGCGTTCGTGTGAGCCATTAGGAGCATGCCGTGAACGCATACAAATCCCGGATCGTGGTCGCGGTGGGGGCCGCTGCTGCCGGTCTCTGCCTGGTCTTCATCCCGACGGCGTCGTCTGGTGGCCAGGCGCCGTTCGTCCATGAACACCGGCACTTCATCGAGTCCCCTAACGGGACGAGAATCCCGATCGGTCCGCAGGTCTGCGGCAGGCCTGGGTTGCAGACCGCCTTCAACCAGTTCCACGCCAACATCCACGTCGGCCAGGTAGGACTTGTCGCGATGAACCACGCGCACAACCCGGTCGCCATCAAGGCTGGTCCCTGCTGACCATCCGCTGACAGTCGACTCAGCGGGCCAATAGCATCCCGGCATGACGCTCTCGTCGCTGCGCCCTGCCGGGCTGCTTCTGGCCGCCGCCATCGTCATGACCTCGTGCGGTGGGGACAACAGGGACGGCGACCACAGCGCCGACGGCACGCCGGCGGACACCCCGACGGCTGTGCCGTTGTTCCCCGACGACTTCGAGTCGGTCTGCTCGGGCGCCACCCAGCCGCGCGCTGCCGACTACTCGACCACCGAGACGCACAAGGCGGTCTACTTCGAGACGTACGAGGACGCGCTGCTGGAGCAGAGCAGCCAGCTGCCCTCGGACTGGACAGTCGTCTTCGACGAGAACAGTGACGCGTACGCCGCCGTCGACGTGGTCGGCTGCGGTGTACGGACCGCCGAGAAGCTGGCCGAGGAGTGCCCCGGCTATACGGACGAGGAGACCGGGACCGAGGGAACGGTGAACTGGTACACCGGCACCTACGAGCTGACGGCCTACGAAGCGAAGACCGGCATTCCGATGGGAACGACCACGATCGAGGCCGATGACGTCGAGTGCCCGATGTTCGCCACCTTCGACGAAGGTGAGAGCGAGATCGACATGTACGACGGCCCGACCGAGGAGGAGATCGCGAAGTTCCTCAAGCCGTTCGTGCAGCCCTGATCGGCTGAGCCGTGAGCGCGGGCAATTCGAAAAATTTCCACACAAAGTTCGAATAGTAGATTACTCGCGCAGAACTGTCGGTGCCGTCTGGGATTCTTGATCCATGAGTCGGGGGACTGCGATCGGGGAGCGGGTTCATCCGCTGCATGTCTTCGCGGGTCGCCTGCACACTGCCCTCAATGGGTTGGGCTCCCCGGCTGTGTGGTCGATGTCCGAGACCGAGCTGACTGAGTCGATGATGGAGCTCGCGTCGGGTGTGGCCCGTGTGCAGGCGCAGCTGCTCACGTGTGTCGGGCATGCGGACCGGACCAACGTCGCTTCGGAGACCGGGCAGGTGAACACCGCGGCGCTGCTCCGCTCGTTGACTCGGATGACGGTGGTCGAGGCGAATCGGGCAGTCAAGACCGCCGGGTTGTTGGAGAAGATGCCTCCGACCGCGGAGGCGCTGCTGACCGGTGCGGTCAACGTGGCCCAGGCCACCGTGATCCTGGACGCGGTGGCTGCGCTGCCCGACTCGGTCGGTAGGGAGGATCGGGACAAGGCCGAGCGGCATCTGCTCGACCTGGCCGCGGTGCATGACGCCCGCGAGCTCAAGCGGCTCGGCCGGCACCTGATGGATGTGATCGACCCCGAGGGTGCCGACCAACGACTGGCCGACCAGCTCGAGCGGGAGGAACGCAGGGCCGCCCGCAAGGCGTACCTCTCGTTGTGGGACAACGGGGACGGCACCCACGAGGTCCGTGGGAAGG
>DATILB010000112.1:0-14531 GCA_035477015.1 Nocardioidaceae bacterium
TTCGTGCACATCGAGGAGGGCGACACCGTCGTCCTCGCCAGCTCGCTGATCCCCGGCAACGAGAACGCCGTCTACCGCGTGATCAACGGTCTGGCCCGGTGGGGCGCGAACATCGTGCACAAGGGCAACGCACTGGTTCACGTCTCCGGTCACGCGAGCGCGGGCGAGCTGCTCTACTGCTACAACATCGTCCGACCGCGCAACGTCCTGCCGGTCCACGGCGAGATCCGGCACATGCAGGCCAACGCCGCGCTGGCGCGAGCGACCGGCATCCCGGCGGACAACGTCCTCATCGCCGAGGACGGTGTGGTCGTGGACCTGGTCGACGGGAAGCTGACCGTCGCGGGCAAGGTCGACTGCGGCTACGTCTTCGTGGACGGCTCGTCGGTCGGAGACATCACCGAGACCTCGCTCAAGGACCGCAGGATCCTGGGCGAGGAGGGCTTCATCTCCGTGATCGTGGTCATCGACTCGGTCACCGGCAAGGTCGCGTCCTCACCGGAGATCCACGCACGCGGCTTCGCCGAGAACGACATGGTCTTCGACGAGATCAAGCAGCCGATCGTCGACGCCCTCAACGCCGCGATCGGCGAAGGGGTCGACGACACCTACCAGCTGCAGCAGACGATTCGCCGGATCATCGGACGGTGGGTGAGCAACAAGCACCGTCGTCGCCCGATGATCATCCCGGTCGTCATCGAGGCCTGATCCACCTCAGCCCGCGGGGCGCTCGAAGCTGTCGGTGACGATTTCCCCAGTCGTCGCTAGGCAGGTCACGCCGCGGTCTAGGGACCACCCGCCCGCGTCGGGGCGCAGGTAGATCAGTTCGAGCTCGGACACCTCCGAGCCGGTGAAGTCGGCCAGCAGGTTGTAGCAGCGCCGCTCAGAGACTCGATCGACCTCGGCCTGCCCAGGGAAGGGCCCGTCCTCGAGCTCGAAGAAGCCGAAGACCTGGTGCAGGTGCGGGTCGTCGCACGGGACGGCGTCGACGAGACGCAACGGTGTGCCCTGCTCGAGGTCCTTGAGGCAGTCGCCGTCGCGGAGGTCCTCCAGGAAGAGTCGTCCTGGCTCGCTGATGATGCCGTCGGAGTCGCGCTCGGCGAAGGAGCCGACGAAGACGGCTAGTACGACGCCGCCGATGGCGAACGCGAGCAACCAGAGCAGCGAGATCACGAGGGCCGCGATCGCCATGCCCTTGCCCGCCGCTCGTCCGGCGCGGACCCGGCTCAGCGCCACGATGGCGAGGACGAGGGCGACGAGAGCCGTGGCGCCGCAGACGCCGAGCAACGCGAGCACGAGAGCCCAGATCGCCATCGCCTTCGAGCGCGGCGGGCTGGGGGCGTGCGCTGGTTCGGCGTAATAAGGCGGATAGCTCATGGTTCCCCCGTCTCGTACGAACGGGCACCAACGTAATGCAGCAGCCCCCGGCGTGCGCGTAGCGCACCGGGGGCTGCTGGTCTGTGTTGGTCAAGCCGCGTTGAAGAAGCGGGCGATGAAGCTGACCTTGCGCTGCTGCGGAACCGCGACGACGACCTTCGTGATCTCGTCGGAGTGCTCGACGCCGGCAGCCGAAGCGAGCAGCGAGTGCTCGCGGCGGACCAGCGGCTCGAGAGCCGGGTGGTGGGCGTACTCGTCCAGGATCCGGCGCAGGTTGCGGTGCCGGTCGGCAGCGCTGCGGTAGGCCTTGCGCACGTCGTCGACCAGGTTCCCGTCACCCATCTCGAGTGCGTTGTCGACGCTGGCGGCCAACGAGTGGAACCAGTGCTGCTGCAGCTCACGCAGCAGGTGGCTCTCGTCGTCGAAGTGATCCCACACACCGGCAACGCCGGTCCAGGCAGCACCGGCGGAGACGCCGTCGGCGGCGCGGGTCACGATGGTGGTCACGACCGAGTTGCGTGCTCGCAGCTGGTCCCAAGTGTTGCTCATGATGGTTGTCCCTTCGCATATCCCAACCCCTCGTGCTAGCAAAGAGTCGGCGATGCGTCGGGTGATACCGACGAGCTTGGCTGGAAGCTAGGCCACGTCTGCGACGTGGGTCACGCGTCGCGTCACGCGCTTGACGAAGGCAGCCGTCTCCTCGATGACCGCACGGCTCTCCGGCAGCAGATGCCCCAGGACGGGGAAGGCGTGCACCATGCCCTCCCACACGATCAGCGAGTGGGGGACCCCGGCGGCACTGAGCCGTTCGGCCATCAGTTCGGCGTCGAGCCGGAGGACCTCTTCGGCCGCGCAGTAGAGCAGCACTGGGGGGAGCAGTGAGACATCGCCGTTGATCGGGGACAGCGCCGGGTCGATCGCGTCGCCGGCCCGGGTGTCGGTAGCGACGCGCGCCGCGTGGCGCAGTCGGCGGACTGGCAGCATCGCCTCGGACTCGGCGTTCGGGTGCGCTCTCTTCTCCGTGCAGTCGAAGTCCAGCCAGGGGGAGTAGCCGACCACGGCGGCAGGTCGTACGCCGGTCTCGGCCAGTCGAAGGGCCAGCGCAAAGGCCAGCATGCCGCCGGCGGAGTCACCGGCGAGCACGATGGCGCCCGGGTTGATGCCACCCTCGTGGACCAGATGGTGGAACGCCGCCTCACAGTCGTCGAGTGCGTCCTGGAAGAAGCCGCGCGACGCCTGACGGTAGGCAACGGACAGGACCGGCAGGCCGCTCGCGGCGCTGAGCCGGTGGACCAGCCGACGGTGGGTGTTGACCCCGCAGAACTGGAAAGCGCCGCCGTGCAGGTAGAGGACGGCTCCCTCGCCTTCGCGAGCCTTGGGCTCGACGTACTCAGCGGACCAGGTGTCGCCACTCACCCGGCTGCGTGAGGTGGTGCGGAGGCCGGGGACCGGCGTGAACGCCAGGTCGGGCACCGCCACTCCGTGCCGGAACGGACCGCGGAGCGGCCAAGCGGTCAACACGGGCTTCATAGCCGTCCGCGTCAGAGTGCGGACATGGCGGGCGCGGATGCTGGCGCTCACCGAGCGATGCTCGATCATCAGGACCTCCCAATCCCAGGTGCCCCAGAAGCGTCAACCGGAAATGGAGGCAAGTCAAGGAACGGGGCCGTTTCCACATTCGCTTCTCGTATGACGGGACGGAATGCTGATCGAGAGAATGGGCGACATTCGGCCCGGCGTGTGAAGCGTGTGACTGGTGTGACGATCACGTAGCCTCGACAGCATGGCGACCCGCACGTCTTCCCCGCCGGCGTCGCGAACCTCAGGCACCACCCGTAAGGGTGGTGGCGGTTCTCGATCCCGGTCGTCCGGTAGCCAGGCCAAGCGCAAGCCCGCGACCAAGAAGTCGGCCTCGACGAAGTCGAAGCGGCCGGCTCCTCGCGCAGTGCGCAGTGGACCTGGTCCTGTTTTTCGTGTCTTCGCAGCGCTGGCGCGCGCACTCGCGGCGTTCTGGGTCGGTCTGGCCCAGACGCTCGGTGTCGCCGTGCGCCGCGTCGGGCACACCGCCCGTGAGCTCGACCCCGAGCATCGACGGGACGGCGTGGGGCTGGCCATCATCGCGCTTGCTGTCGTCGTGGCCGCTGCTGTCTGGTGGCAGTTGCCGGGTGCCGTCATGGAGGGCACCCGCACGGTCGTCAACGGGTCGGTCGGCATCCTGGGCTGGTTCGCGCCGCTGCTGCTGTGCTTCGGGGCCTGGCGCACGCTGCGCAACCCGGAGAGCAACGGGCCGGCCGGTCGACAGGTCATCGGGTGGGGGGCGCTGCTCTTCGGCGTGCTCGGTCTCGTTCACCTCGCCGACGGCCAGCCGAGCGGCTCCGACTCGGAGGCTCTGCAGCAAGCCGGCGGCGCCATCGGCTTCGTGATCGGCTCGCTGTTCACCGACCTGCTCAAGAGCACGTACGTCGCAGCGCCGCTGCTCGGGCTGCTCGCAGCCTTCGGCGTACTCGTCGTTACCGGCACGCCGGTCTACCAGGTGCCGGCCCGGCTGGCCGCTCTCCGTGACCGCATCCTCGGCCGTTCCGCCGCGGAGCCTGTCGTCGTGGACGACCGTGAGGAAACCGCTCCGCTCAAGCGCAGCCGTCCTCGTCGCCGCGTCGGGTCGATGATCGACGTCGACGAGGACATGGGCGACAAGCCCTACGACTCGCCGGTCATGGTCGACCGCGAGCTCAACAAGCGCGGCAAGAAGGCAGCTGCCGAGGATCCCGGTGCCGTGGACGAGAAGTCCGAGGCGCCGCCGCACACGCCGCTCCCTTCACGTGTCGAGCAGCTCGCACTCTCGGGTGACATCACCTACTCCCTTCCGGGCAACGAGATGCTCAAGGCCGGCAGTGTGCACAAGGCCCGCACCAAGGCGTCCGACGATGTGGTCGGACGGCTCACCGAGGTGCTCGAGCAGTTCGACATCGATGCCCAGGTCACCGGCTACACCCGTGGACCGACGGTCACGCGTTACGAGGTCGAGCTCGGCCAGGCGGTCAAGGTCGAGAAGGTCACCCAGCTCGGCAAGAACATCGCGTACGCCGTGGCTAGTGCCGATGTCCGCATCCTCTCGCCGATCCCCGGCAAGTCGGCCATCGGCATCGAGATCCCGAACTCCGACAAGGAGATCGTGTCCCTCGGTGACGTGCTGCGGTCGAACAACGCCCGCAACGACCACCACCCGATGATCGTCGGCCTCGGCAAGGACGTGGAGGGTGGCTTCGTCGTCGCGAACCTCGCGAAGATGCCGCACCTGCTCGTGGCCGGTGCGACCGGAGCCGGCAAGTCGAGCTTCATCAACTCGATGATCAGCTCGATCCTGATGCGGTCGACACCGGACGAGGTCCGGATGATCATGGTCGACCCGAAGCGGGTCGAGCTCAACATCTACGAGGGCATCCCGCACCTCATCACGCCCATCATCACCAGCCCGAAGAAGGCTGCCGAGGCGCTGCAGTGGGTCGTCCGCGAGATGGACATGCGGTACGACGACCTCGCTGCTTTCGGTTTCCGGCACGTGGACGACTTCAACAAGGCCGTGAAGGCCGGCAAGGTGCAGGTGCCGCCAGGCTCCGAGCGGGTACTCGCGCCGTACCCGTACCTGCTCGTCGTGGTCGACGAGCTGGCCGACCTGATGATGGTGGCCCCGCGTGACGTCGAGGACGCCGTCGTGCGGATCACCCAGCTCGCCCGCGCCGCCGGCATCCACCTGGTGCTGGCCACTCAGCGTCCGTCCGTCGACGTCGTCACCGGTCTGATCAAGGCCAACGTGCCGTCGCGGCTGGCGTTCTCGACGAGCTCGCTCGCCGACAGCCGGGTCATCCTCGACCAGCCGGGCGCCGAGAAGCTCGTCGGCCAGGGCGACGGGCTCTTCCTGCCGATGGGCGCCTCGAAGGCGGTCCGCGTGCAGGGCTCGTGGGTCACCGAGGCGGAGATCCACCAGATCGTCAAGCACGTGAAGGGGCAGCTGGCGCCGACGTACCGCGAGGACGTCACTGCGCCGGCCGCCGCCAAGCGTGACCTCGACGACGACATCGGCGACGACCTCGACCTGGTGATCCAGGCGATCGAGCTCGTCGTCTCCACGCAGTTCGGATCGACGTCGATGCTGCAGCGCAAGCTGCGCGTCGGCTTCGCGAAGGCCGGTCGTCTGATGGACATCCTCGAGAGCCGGGGAGTCGTCGGACCGAGCGAGGGCTCGAAGGCCAGGGACGTTCTCATCAAGGCTGATGACCTCGACGCGGTCATCGCGACTCTGCAGGGGGAGGCATGAGCTCATTGCCCGAGGAGAAGGAGCAGGCGCTCGACGAGGAGGTGGTGGAGTCCGTCGTCGACGAGGTTCCTCCCTCGGTCGTCGTACGAAGGAACGTGACGTGGTCGCTGCCTATGGGCGCGGCCGCGTCAGCCGTTGCGATCGCGTACCTGTGGCGGGCCTCCGGGACCGGCACAGCCCTGGACTGGCTGCTCTGCGCCGTGATGTCGGGCATCGCCGCCGCGCACCTGATCGGGCTGGTCGACGCGCGTACGCCGCTGCTGATCGCCGATGACCTGGGTGTGCGCATCCGGCTCGGGAGCCAGTGGCGAGGGCTTCCGTGGGATGCCGTGCAACAGGTCGTCGTCGAGCCTCGCAAGGGTCCGCTGCGTGACGGCAGGTTGATGGTGCTGCCGCACAGCCTCGGCCGCCAGCTCGACGGTCTGGACCGCCGTGCACAACGTCAGGCGGCTCTCAACCAGAAGCTGTACGGCGCCGCGCTCGCTGTCCCTCTGGGGCTGGTCACGCGAATCTCCGCCACGGGAGAGCAGGAGATCGCGGATCGGGTCGCAGCACTGTCCGAGGGTCGCGCCGACGTCGTGACCCTCATCGAGCCGCCCGCCCCCACGGACCAGGCGGGGGAGTCGGTCGCCGACCGTCATCCCTTCGCGGTCGGACTGGGATCGATCGTCTCGCGCGTCGCGAAGAGCAGGACGCGTGACGTCGTCGAACCCGAGCCCGACGTCCCGTTGGCACCGGCGGCCTCCTTCGTGCCGCTGCGCGAGACGCGACCGTCCGTGCGCGCCGAGATCATGTCCGGTGCCGTGGCGCTCGACCGCGCCGAGCACGAAGCGGCGACCGGACGTCATCTGCCCGAAGAGCGCCAGCTGCGCCGCGAGGGCTCGGTTGACCTCATCTTCGAACCCGTTCCCGAATCCAACGTCCGCCCGATCGCCCGCATGGGTGACCCGGTGGCGCCCTTGGTGATCGACGACTTCGAGACCCAGCCGGCGTACGACCCGGTCATCGGGCCTGAGCTCGTAGCCGCCCGGCACCGCGTCGGACTGTCGGTCGACGAGCTCGCCGACCGGACCCGGATCCGCCCGCACGTGATCGAGTCGATCGAGGTGGACGACTTCGCCCCCTGCGGTGGTGACGTCTACGCGCGCGGTCACATCCGGACCCTGGCCAGGGTCCTGGGCAAGGATCCTGAGCCGCTGCTCGCATCGTTCGACAACCGCTACGCCCAGGCTCCGATCAGCGCCCGGCGGGTGTTCGAGGCCGAGCTGGCGACCGGCATGACCGGCAGCATGCGCAGCACCGCGGGCGGTCCGAACTGGAGCTTGCTGGTCGGGTTCGTGCTCGCGCTCGTGCTCGTCTGGGGCGTCGTACGACTCTTCGCGGGTGAGCCGAACGAGATGGTCGAGAACCCGCCGCCGATTCCGGGCGCGAAGTCGTGGCCCCCAGACGTCTACGACCAGCCCGGCAAAGCGGACGTTGCTGTTCGAAAACAGCACCTCGAGCTGGTGGCGGTGAATGCAGCAACTCGCGTACAGGTGACGGATCCCGAGGGTAATGTCTTGTTTGACCAGCAGTTAGTGCTTGGCGAGTCCAAGACTCTGCGGGTTCCCACCAGGGTGACGGTCTCCGCCGACAACGGCGGCGCTCTGAGCCTGACGTGGGGCACGAAGAAACTTGGACTATTGGGAGAAGGCGACCAGCCTGCGGACAAGGAGTTAAGCCCTTCCGCAGAATGACCGGAGGGGAGAAACGAATGGCCCGCGCGGTCGAGTCTTCGACTGACGCCCCTCGGCGGTTCTACCGCCAGAGCCCGGGCGAGCGGTGGTGGTTCGCCGTCATTCTCCTGCCTGCCCTTCTCACGGCCGCCTTCGTAGCCACCTCGGGTCCCGCCATCGAGCATGACCTCGGACTGAGCACGTCGCAGGCCCTCCAGAGCAACGGGGTCATCGGCGTACAGGTCGAGATGAGCGGCCGCAATGCCACCCTCAAAGTGCCGACCGGCCAGAGCCAGGAGCAGGCGCTCGCAGTCGCCTCGGCCATCGACGGCATCGGGGACGTGAAGGTCGACAACGTCGCACGCAGTGCTGCCGAGGAGCGCGCCTGTCAGCGGCTCGAAGAGACGATGGGCAATGCCGACGAGGTGTTGAGCTTCGCCGGCTCCAGCACCGGTCTCTCCGGTTCCGCAGTCGGCCAGGTGTCCGCGCTCTCGAAGCTGCTGCTCAAGTGCCCGGCCGTCACGGTGAAGGTCTCAGGTCACACCGACGGGTCGGTGGTGAACGCCTCGGTCGTGTCCCTGCGCCGCGCCGAAGCAGTCCGCGATGCGCTGGTCCGCGACGGAGTGAAGGCAACGCGCATCAAGACCCAGGGCTACGGCGACAGCCTGCCGGCGTCCTCGGAAGACACCCCCACTGGCCGCGCTCTCAACAACCGCGTGACGATCACGCTCGAGGAGGAATGACATGTGGTCGTTGTTCCCTGAGCTGCTCGGGCCGATGATCCTTGCGTTCGTCGCCGGGTCGCTCGTCGCCTGGCTCGCCCTAGGCATGGTGCTGCGCAAGTACCCCACCGACGAGGTCGACGACCAGCCGGCCGGCCCCAGGGGGATCTGATGCGCTGGCTGATCGAGAACCAGACACCGTGGCTGATCCTCTCAGCCGTCTTCGGCGCGCTCACAACCGCGCTGCTGATGATCAAGCGTGACGTGCCACCCAGCACACGCGTGACCGTCGTGGAGAAGGCGCCGCCTCCTCCCGTTCGGGTCGAGCCCGATCGTCCGGCGCCGGTCGAGTCCCCCTGGGACACCGCTGCTCGGCTCGCCGAGGCCGCCACGGTCCGCAAGCAGCAACCGGTCGCGGCGCCCGCCCCCGTGCCGGTGCACGCCTCCGTCGGAGCCCTCGCGCCACCCGAGACCATCGAGATGCTTCCGACGTACCAGCCCGAGCCGGTGAGCGCCAAGAGCGGTCTCCGCGGGCGTCTCAAGGGACGCAAGTCCGAGCCTGCGGCCCCTGCCCTCGAGCCAGTCATGCTGGCTCCGGAGCCGGTGCGTCAGACCGCGGTCGAGGTGGTCGAGCCCGCACCGATGTTCGAGGAGCACCCGGTGTTCCCCGACGTCGTCCCCGACGTCGTCCCTGTGTCGATCAAGCAGGCCGCGCTGCTCGAGCAGGAGGAGAAGATCGAGCAGGACCGCGAGCGTGCAGCCCGTCGGGCGGCGGAGCGCATCGCCAAGGACCGGATGGAGCGACTGTCCACCCAAGCCAGCGCGGAGCCGGACAGCCCCGAGGCAGCCGAGCTGGAAACGCTCAAGGAGGAAGCCCGGCTGGAGGCCGAGCGCCTCGAGGCGGAGCGCATCGCAGCCGAGCGCCGTGAGGCGAAGCTCCTCGAGGACGAGCGCCTCGCCGTCGAGCGCGCCGAGGTCGAGCGGATCGAGCGTCAGCGCAAGGACGAGGTCGAGCGTCTCGAGAAGGTACGTCGCGAGCGCGAGCAGCTCGAGACCGAACGGATCGAGGCCGAGCGCGCCGAGGCCGAGCGCGCGAAGAACACCCGGCTCGAGCACGAGCGCCTCGAGAAGGAGCGCGTAGAGCTGGAGCGGCAGTCTGTTGAGAAGGCCGAGGCTGCGCGCGTCGAGGCGGCGCGACTCACGAAGGAGCGCGCCGAAGCCCAGCGACTCGCGGCTGAGCGTGCCGAGGTGGCCCGGATCGACGCCGAGCAGCTCGCGGCGGAGCGCGCAGAGGCTGAGCGCGTTGCCGCTGAGCGGGCCGAGAAGGAGCGCGTCGAGGCAGAGCGCCTCGCTGCCGAGCAGGCCGAGATCGATCGGATCGAGGCGGAGCGCCTGGAGCTGGAGCGCGCCAAGGCTGAGCGACTCGCGGCCGAGCGGGCTGAGAAGGAGCGCGTGGAGGCGGAGCGTGCCGCGGCCGGGCTGGCCAAGGCGGAAGCGGCCTATGCCAAGCGCATGGACGCAGAGCGCGCGAAGGCCGAGACCGCCGCGGCCAAGAAGGCCGAAGCAGAGAAGGTCAAGGCCGAGAAGGCTGAGGCGGAGCGCCTGGAGAAGGAGCGCGCCGAAGCCGAGCTCGTCGCGGCCGAGAAGGCCGAGACCGAGCGGATCGAGCGGGAGCGTGCCGCAGCGGAGGCCGAGCTGGCCGAGTCCCGCGAGAAGGCGCGCGTAGAAGCCGAGGCCAAGCGCGAGCGTGTCGCCCAGTCCGCGGCACCTGTGCACGAAGCGGACCCGGCGGTCGCGCAGTTCGCCACACTCGAGGAGCTGGCCGCCCTCACCGAGGACGACAGCGACGACAAGTCTCGGCGCACCACAAGGCGCAAGAGCCGCGCCAAGGAGGTGCTGGACCCGCAGCCGGTGGCGTACTCCTCACCCAGGGCTTCCGAGAACGGCCATGCCGCCGAGGTCGGTTCCGTCGCCACCGCGATGCCGATCGCGGAGCCGATGCCCGAGCCGCGCACCGAGGTCATCCCGGAGCCGGTCATCGAGACCGTTCCCGAGCCCGTGATCGAAGTGGTGGCCGAGCCGACGCCGGAGCCTGAGCCTGAGCCGGTCGTGGCGTCACTGCCAGCCGTGGCCACGCCGTACGACCCCGAGTCGCACACGCCGTACGGCGCGGGATCGCTCGCACCGCGCATCGACGGAGCCGCGCCCACCGGCTATCCGGTCAAGGGGAACGTCGAGACGCTGCTCTTCCACACCGCGGCCTCGCGCTGGTTCAGCCGGATCAAGGCGGACGTGTGGTTCGAGTCCGAGGCGATCGCGGAAGCCGCCGGGTTCACCCGCTGGGACCGCCGGGGCACCACGGCGCACACCCTCCGCGACTCGTAGGAGCCTGCCGAGCAATCCGCGCGGCTGCGCGGAGCCCGTCTTGTTCGGCAGCCTCCAGACGATTGGGCCGCGGGGCCGTTCGCCAGTCATACTGACGGACGGTCATGACGAACACACTCACCACTGTCTCGCTGGTCACCTTGGGGTGCGCCCGCAACGAGGTCGACTCCGAAGAGCTGGCTGCACGCCTCGAAGAGGGCGGTTTCCGGCTCGTGGACGACCCAGCCGACGCTGAGGCCGTCGTGGTCAACACCTGCGGCTTCGTCGAGGCGGCGAAGAAGGACAGCGTGGACACGCTGCTTCAGGCTGCGGACCTGAAGGGGTCGGGGGCCACGAAGGCCGTCGTCGCCGTCGGCTGCATGGCCGAGCGCTACGGCAAGGAGCTTGCGACGAGCCTGCCCGAGGCTGACGCGGTGCTCGGGTTCGACGACTACCCGGTGATCGCCGAGCGACTCCGCACGATCCTCGCGGGTGGCCACCACGAGGCGCACACGCCCTCCGACCGTCGCGCCCTCCTGCCGATCGCGCCGGCGGCGCGCGACGCGAGCACCGTGATCGTGCCCGGGCACAGCATCGCCGCACCCGACCTCCCGGCAGGCGCAGCCCCCGCTGCGGGACCGCGCGCCGTACGCCGTCGCCTGGATGGCGGTCCGATGGCACCCCTGAAGCTGGCCAGCGGCTGCGACCGCCGCTGTTCGTTCTGTGCGATCCCGAGTTTCCGCGGCTCGTTCGTGTCGCGGCGCCCCAGTGACGTCGTCGGCGAGGGCCGCTGGCTCGCCGAGCAGGGCGTCAAGGAGCTTTTCCTGGTCAGCGAGAACTCAACGTCGTACGGCAAGGACCTCGGCGACATCCGGCTCCTCGAGACGATGCTGCCCGAGCTGGCAGCCATCGAAGGGGTCGAGCGGGTGCGGGTCTCCTACCTCCAGCCCGCCGAGACTCGGCCCGGCCTCGTGACGGCGATCGCGGGGACCGCCGGAGTTGCCAGCTACTTCGACCTGTCGTTCCAGCACGCGTCGGCGGACGTGCTTCGCCGGATGCGCCGCTTCGGTGACCCCGAGAGCTTCCTGGGCCTGCTGGAACAGGTGCGCGCGCAGGCTCCCCTCGCGGGTGTGCGCTCGAACGTCATCGTCGGGTTCCCCGGCGAGACCGAGGCGGACCTGGAGACGCTCTGCTCCTTCCTCGAGGCAGGCCGGCTCGACGTCGTCGGCGTGTTCGGCTACTCGGACGAGGACGGCACCGAGGCAGCGACGTACGACGGCAAGCTCGACGAGGACGAGATCCGGGCCCGGACCGAGCACGTCGTGCGCCTGGTCGAGGAGCTGACCGCCCAGCGCGCCGAGGAGCGCATCGGCGAGACCGTCGAGGTCCTGGTCGAGTCGATCTCCAAGAAGCGAGGCGCGGAAGGCCGCGCTGAGCACCAGGGCCCGGAAGTGGACGGTGTCACGACCCTGATCCGTGTCCCCCGGGGCACCAAGGTGGGTGACCTCCTGACTGCGACGGTCACGGGGTCCGACGGGGTGGACCTGGTCGCCGAAGTGGTTGGATAGCGGCAATGGACGAGCTCACCGTGGACGCCAAGCCGAGCAACTGGAACGTTCCGAACGCCCTGACGACTTTGCGCATCGCGATGGTCCCGTTCTTCGCCTGGGCCCTGCTCGTCGAGGACGGGGAGAACAACGGGTGGCGCTGGATCGCCTATGTGCTGTTCGGGCTCGCCATGGTGACGGACAAGATCGACGGTGATCTCGCCCGCAAGCACAACCTGATCACCAACTTCGGCAAGATCGCCGACCCCATCGCGGACAAGGCCCTGACCGGCATGGCCTTCGTCGGGCTCTCGATCATCGGCGAGCTGTGGTGGGCGGTCACGATTGTGGTCCTGGTCCGCGAGTGGGGCATCACGTTCATGCGCTTCTGGCTGATCAAGCACGACGTGATCGTGCCGGCCGGCCAGGGCGGCAAGCTGAAGACCACCTTCCAGGCAATCGCGCTCATGCTCCTCATCGCGCCCCTCAACCACCTTGATGGGTCCTGGGAGACCCTCGGCATGGTCGGTTGGTGGATCGGCATCGTCTCGATGGCGGTCGCGGTCGCGTTCACCGTCGTGACCGGCTACCAGTACGTCGGACAGATGCTGCACGCCCGTGTGGAGGCGAAGGCCGCCAAGGCGGCCAGGGCGGGCTGAGGGGTGGCCGACGAGACGGCGGCGCGGGTGCTCGACCTGCTGCGCTCCCGCCACGAGACCGTTGCGACCGCCGAGTCGCTCACAGGTGGCCTGCTGGGCCAGCTCATCACGTCGGTGCCCGGTTCGAGCAGCATGTACGTCGGCGGTGTGATCGCCTACGCGACTGAGGTGAAGCAGCAGCTCCTCGGGGTCTCGTCGAGCACGGTGGAGCGGCACGGCGTGATCTCCGGCGAGTGCGCCGAGGAGATGGCGGCTGGGGCGCTGACCGCGTTCGGGTCGACCTGGGCGCTGAGCACCACCGGGGTGGCCGGGCCCGAGTCGCAGGAGGACAAACCCGTCGGCACCGTGTACGTCGCCGTGGCCGGCCCCCGCACCGCCGTACGAGCGCTCCGGCTCGAAGGGGACCGAGCAGACATCCGGCGGCAAGCGTGCGAACAGGCCCTGCTCGCGCTCCTGGAGACGGTCAACGGCTGAAACGGGATTTTGCCGGACAGGCGTCGGGAAGTTTCGCCGGGAAGGTAGCGTTATCCCGAGAACGACCCAGCGACCCCACGCCGTGAACTGAGAGGAGCAGCCGATGGTGATCTTCCGACGACTGCTCGGCGAGGTGCTGCGGTCCCAGCGCATGCGCCAGGGCCTCACCCTGCGCCAGGTGTCCGCTGAGGCGCGAGTCAGCCTCGGCTACATCTCCGAGGTCGAGCGCGGGCAGAAGGAAGCCTCGTCCGAGCTGCTCGCTGCGATCTGCGCGGCCCTCGACGTACCGCTGTCCGAGATCCTCTCCGAGGTCAGCGACGCCGTGGCGCTCGAAGAAGCCGCCCTGGCCATGCAGCTCGAGGAGGTCCAGCTCAAGTCGCTCGAGCTGCCGACCAAGACCCCCGAGCGTGGTGGCGACGTCGTAGCCTCCGCCGCCTGACCGCTGACACGTCGCGTAGGGACGCTCACAACGGCCGAGACGTCGCTTTGGTGACCGGTGCCGTGTTCACAACCGACGTCTCGGCGTGTTTGAGCGTGCTCAAGTGACGTCTCAGCGGTCCGGGGGTTGGCAGTTCGGGCACCAGTAGACCGCTCGTTCCTTCCCAGTCGGCCCCTGCATCGCCGTCTGGATCGTCGATCCGCAGCGTCGGCAGGGTTCGCGGTCGCGGCGGTAGACCCAGGTACGGCGTCCGCGGCGCAGGTCTCCGGTGGTGGTCTGCTCGACGCGCTCCTTGTTCGCCTCGAGCATCGCCTTGGCCCGGCGTACGACGCGGTGCAGGTCGGGAAGGTCGGCCACTGGCCGCGTGGGTGCTGTCCCGGCGAGGAAGCAGAGCTCGGAGCGGTACAGGTTGCCGATGCCCGCGAGCTTGGTCTGGTCCAGCAGGGCGTCTGCGATCGGGACGTCGGGCTCGGCGAGGAGGCGGCGGAGGGCCTCGTCCTCGTCCCAGTCGCTGCCCAACAGGTCCGGGCCGAGGTGGGCGACGGCTGTCTGCTCGTCCGCCCGGTCGAGCAGCTCGGTGATCCCGAGGGAGAACCCGACGCCTGCCCACTCGTCGGTGGTCAGGACCACCCTGGCCTCGTGAGCTGGCCGCTTCCAGGCCGTGTCCGGTCGGTACAGGTGCCAAGCGCCTTCCATCTTCAGATGGGTGTGCAGCGTGTAGCCCGTGCTGTCAGTCGGCCCGATGCGGGTGAGCAGGTGCTTGCCCCGCGCCTCGGTGCTGGTGACGAGGAGGCCGACCAGGTCTACGGTCGCCAGGGCGGGCACGCGGAAGTCGGTGGCCGTGAGCAGGCGTCCCGAAAGGGCTTGGTCGAGGTGGCGGGCGGTCCGCCAGACGGTGTCTCCTTCGGGCACAGGGCCA
>DATILB010000113.1:0-45446 GCA_035477015.1 Nocardioidaceae bacterium
CATGGACCACAGAGCCTGTGTGTTCTAACACCGACAATCTTCGAGAGAGGCCCCATTCGACGACGTGGCTGACCAGCGCCAGGGCATAGACGATCCCGGCGAACATGACCGCGCGGTCGCTGACCACGGCCCAGTCGTGGATGTTCACTGCACCTCCTGCGCAACGGGAGCCGTCAGCTCGCCCGCCAGCGCTGCCACGTAGTCATCGAGACCTTCACCCGCGCTGCTGCGGTCGAGGCCGGCGACCTCGACCACGGTACGCCCCTCCTCGCGGCGGGCCCGGACCCAGACGCGACGTGGACGGATGAAGAGGGAGCAAAGCAGCCCCAGGATCGCGGCGATCACTCCGCCGAGCGCGATGCCCTCGCCGGGACTGTCGCTGATCTGCAGCTTCACCCAGCGTTGCCAGCCGTCGAACTGGATCGACCCGAGCCCACCGGGGAGCGCCTTCTTCTCGCCCGGCGCGAGGTCGATGCGGAAGGCGTCGCCCGGCTTGGAGCTGCCTTCCTTGCCCTGCTTCATCACCAGGTCGACCTTCTTCTTCGACAGCAGGAAGACGTTCTGGGGTTCGCCGGTGTCCATGCCGAGGTCGCCGGCGTACGCGAGCAAGGACATCCGTGGGTCGAGCGCATCGGGGAAGGTGGAGTACGGTCCGGTCTCCATCGTGAACTGGTACGTCGGGTAGAACTCGCCCTCGAAGCCGAGCTGGGTCGGTCGCGCACCGGACGCCTTGATCACACCGAAGGACTCGAAGGATGAGTCCTGCGGCAGGAAGACGACCGGGCCCTTCGACGCGATGTCGCCATTGCCGTCGCGGACGGTGACGATTGGGGCGTAGCCGTTGCCCACCAGGAAGACGTCGACACCGTCGAGCGTGAGCGGGTGGTTCACCTTCAGGTCGAACAGCTGCTCCGGAGCGTCGCGGTCCTCGCGGTAGGTCAGCGTCGCGACGAAGTCCTTCGGCTGCCCGATCTCGGGTCCGGCCGTCAGGTAGTCGACCCGGAAGTCGTCGACGGTGAAGATCAGCGGCGCGAGCTCCTCGGCGTCGAGCAGCCGACCGGGCGCGAACTCGTCGTACTGGCCCGGGTAGTTGCTGAAGCCCTCCCCCACCAGCAGGATCCGGCCGCCGGTGTAGCCGAGGAGCTGGCCGACGGCGAAGCCGGCGAGCACCACCAGGACCGAGATGTGGAAGACGAGGTTGCCCGCCTCGCGGAGGTAGCCCTTCTCCGACGAGACCGAGTCGTCCGTGTCCGTGACACGGAAGCGTCGCTTGCGCAGCACCTCGGCGGCACGAAGGAGTACGGCGTGCGGGTCCTCGTCGACCTCGACGCGGGTGTACGACGGCAGCCGGCTCAGGTTGCGGGGTGTCTGAGGCGGCCTGGCGCGCAGCGCCTTCCAGTAGACCCGGGTGCGCGGCACGATGCAGCCGACCAACGACACGGCGAGCAGGAGGTAGATCGCGGAGAACCACGCCGAGCTGTAGACGTCGAACAGCCCGAGACGGTCGTAGATCGGTGCGAGCGTCGAATGGTCTTCGCGGAAGCGCGTGACGTCGGCGGGGGCGATGTTCTCCTGTGGGAACACCGATCCGGGCACGGAGCCGAGCGCGAGCAGGAGCAGCAGCAGCAACGCCGTACGCATCGAGGTCAGCTGGCGCCACGCCCAGCGTGCGAGCTCGACCGGCGAGAGCGCCGGCGCTTCGGTCGGAGAGCTCACAGACTCGTCTCCGAGCTCGACGCCCAGCCCTGCAGCTGGCTGATCCACTCAGCCCAGAGGCCGGTGACCAGCAGCAGTCCGACCACGATCAGCATGCCGCCGCCCAGCCGGGTGACCCACACCTGGTGTCGGCGCACCCAGCGCACAGCGCCCAGGGTCCGCTCGAACATCAACCCGGCCAGGATGAAGGGGACGCCGAGGCCCAAGGAGTACGCCAACCCGAGGATCAGGCCGCGGCCGGCGGTGCCCTCGTTGTAGGCGAGGAGGCTGACGGCACCGAGCGTCGGCCCGATGCAGGGAGTCCACCCGAGGGCGAAGAGGACACCGAGCAGGGGCGCCGCCCCGAGCCCGACGGCCGGGACCTTGTGCACCCGCACGTCGCGCTGGAGGAACGGCGTGACCCCGATGAAGACGAGGCCGAGGATGATCGTGGCGATGCCGAGCACCACGTTGATGGTGTCGGTGTTCTTGAAGAGCCACTCGCCGACCGCTCCGAAGAAGAGCGACTGCACCATGAAGACGAACGTGAAGCCGGCGACGAAGAGCGACGTGCCGGCGACCATGCGTGACCTGCGGGCGTTCTCGAGGTCGGCGCCGGAGAGACCGGTGGCGTAGGAGATGTAGCCGGGCAGCAGTGGGACCACGCACGGCGAGAAGAACGAGACGAGACCGGCGGTCGCAGCGACGGGTACGGCGAGGACGAGCGAGCCGGTGTTGACCTGCTCGACGAACCAGTCCGCGAGACCACCCATCACGCGAGGTCCTCGATGACGCCGTCGAGGGTGGCTCGGGTGATCTCGCCGAGCACGACCGCCGCGACGCGCCCCTCCTTGTCGATGAACACCACGCTCGGGACCGACTTCGGGCCGAGACGCACACCGAATCCGATGATCAGCTCTCCGGACGGGTCGCTGATGCTGGGGTAGGTCATGCCCGTGTTGCGGACGAACGAGTCGCGCTCGCCCTCGTTGCTCTCACGGACATTGAGCCCGAGGAAGGCGACATCCTGCTTCGCGAGCTCCTCCGATGCCTTCTGGAACATCGGCGCCTCGCTGCGGCACGGGCCGCACCACGACGCCCACGCCGGCATGACGACGTACTGGCCGGCGAAGTCCTCGAGCGAGATCGGCTCACCGGTCAGGGTTTCACCCTCGATCGCCTCGGGCTTCACGCGATCGGCGACCGGAATGATCCTGACGTCGCCGTTGCCAGAGACAAACCCCTTGTCCGTAGAGACGAACGGGTTGTCGGTGCAGCCGGTGAGGGTTAGGCAGAGCAGCGCGAAGCCGCTGAGGAGGCGCTTCACGAGAGGGGCTTGTCCTCTTCGGCCGCGCCACCGGCGGAGAACGGCGCCTTGCGGTCCTTGACCGGGATCAGGTCACCGGCGGGCTCGGAGTAGCCGACCGCAGTCAGCTTGTCGTCCTCGAACGTGAAGGACGTCAGCGACGCGAGCGTGCACTGCCGCTTGCGCGGGTCGTGCAGGAACGAGCGCTGCTCCACGTGCAGGCGGGTCGTCCAGATCGGCAGCTGGTGCGACACGATCACGGCCTCGTGGCCGAGCGCGGCGTCGCGGGCGTCGTGCACCGCGCCCATCATCCGCGCCACGATCTCCTTGTAGGGCTCGCCCCACGACGGCTTCAACGGGTTCCACAGCAGCACCCACGACGACGGGTGCTTGAGCGCGTTGTCACCCACACCGAAGGTCTTGCCCTGGAACTTGTTCGTCGACTCGATGACGCGGTCGTCGGTGACGATCTCGAGGCCGAGCCGGTCGGCGAGCGGCCGCGCGGTCTCCTGCGCGCGCTCCAACGGGGACACGCGGAGATGCGTGATGTCCCGGTCGCCGATGCTGTCGGCGACGCGCTGCGCCATCTTCTTGCCGAGGTCGGAGAGGAAGTAGCCGGGCATCCGGCCGTAGAGCACCCCGCTCGGGTTGTGCACCTCGCCGTGCCTCATGAGGTGGACGATCGTCTTGGTCATGAGGCTCCTCGGGCTGCGGCCTCGGCGGCCTGGGGAAGGGCGGACACGATCCGGTCGAGGGCGCGGTCGTCGTGGGCGGACGACAGGAACCACACCTCGAAGGCGCTCGGGGGGAGGTAGACGCCTTGCTCGAGCATCGAGTGGAAGAACGCGGCGTACGCCGGGAGGTCCATCGCGTTGGCGGCGTGGAACTCGCTGACGGGCTCGGTCACTCCGAGGAACACCGAGAACATCGTGCCGGCGGCCTGGACGACGTGGGGTACGCCGGCGGCGGTCAGCGCCTTGGACGCCGCCTCCTGTACGACGGCCGCGGCGCTGCCGATGTGCGCGTAGACGTCGTCGGTGGCGAGCCGAAGCGTCGCGAGGCCAGCGGTGGTGGCGATCGGGTTCCCGGACAGCGTGCCGGCCTGGTAGACCGGGCCCTCCGGCGACAGCATCCCCATCACGTCGGCGCGGCCGCCGAAGGCAGCGGCCGGGAAGCCACCACCCATCACCTTGCCGAACGTCACGAGGTCGGGGGCCCAGCCCTCGACGGCTCCGTCGCGACCCCACTGGCCCTGGCGAGCGATCCGGAAGCCGGTCATCACCTCGTCGCTCACGAAGAGCGCGCCGTGCGACGTACACGTGTCCTGGAGGAAGCGGTTGAAGCCGTCCCCGGGCGGGACGAGCCCCATGTTGCCGGGCACCGCCTCGGTGATGACGCAGGCGATCTCGGAGCCGTGGTCGGCGAACGCACGCTCGACGGCGGCCCGGTCGTTGTACGGCAGCACGATGGTCGCGCCCGCTGCACCCGCCGGGACTCCGGGTGTGCCTGGCACCGCGAGCGTGGCCAGCCCGCTGCCGGCGCTCGCCAGCAGAGAGTCGACGTGGCCGTGGTAGCAGCCGGCGAACTTCACGACCAGGTCGCGGCCGGTGAACCCGCGGGCGAGCCGGATCGCCGACATGGTGGCCTCGGTGCCGGACGAGACGAAGCGGACCTTGTCCACGCTTGTCCGCGACACGATCTCCTCGGCCAGCTCGACCTCGGGGGCAGTCGGCGTGCCGTACGACGTGCCGCGCGCCACGGCGGCCTGCACGGCGGCCTGTACCTCGGGGTGCGCGTGACCCAACAGCATCGGGCCCCACGAGCAGATCAGGTCGACGTAGTCGTTGCCGTCGGCGTCGTACAGGTAGGGGCCCTCGGCCCGCTCGATGAAGCGCGGGGTGCCCCCGACGGCGTTGAAGGCGCGGACGGGCGAGTTCACCCCGCCCGGGGTCACTGCTTGCGCACGCGCGAACAGAGCAGCGGAGGCGTCAGCGGGACGGGGCACCCGGACATTCTCACGGAGGCAGCGGGGAGATCCCAATCTGTCGGCTCTGAGGACTCGCCAATCAGGACAAATGACCCGTGAGCCGTCTCACATCCGGACGAACCGTGGACGTATCTGTGACCCTCAGTGACACTAGTCACAGGGGGCCCCCGCAATTTCCGGTGACAACGGCGTCATAGGGGCATCGAGGGTGCGTTACATCACCGACAGGGATGAGACCCCCGACACGCTGAGCGTGAGGCTTGACACGTGACCGAAATGTGGACAAGTCGTTGTTCAGGGCGAGGGAGAACGGGCACATAGGGAAGTGCTCGTCGTTGTAACTGGGAGAGAGAACCACATGTCTAAGCGTTCCACCACGTGGCAGAAGGCCACGGCTCTGGTTCCACTCGCGCTGCTTTCCGGCGCGTGGACCGCGAGCCTCGCGGTATCCAGCGCCACCGCCGGCGGCGATGCGCCGACCACACTGCCTGACGGGAGCTCCGTTCCGGCCGAGGCCATCAAGGCCCCTGCCAGCGTCTCGAGCCCCGGTGAGATCGCCCCGGGTGTGCCCGCGGGCACCGCCGCGCAGGTCGTCTCGTCGGCCTCCACCAACGGCATTCCGGCCGCCGCACTCGCGGCGTACCAGCGTGCGTCGCAGGTCATTACCTCCGCCGACGCGGGCTGCAACCTCGACTGGACGCTCCTGGCCGCCATCGGCCGCGTCGAGTCGGACCACGGTCGTTACGGCGGCAACGTCCTCTCCAGCGAGGGCGTCAGCACGCCGGGCATCTACGGCATCCCGCTCGACGGGACCAACGGCACCGCCAAGATCACCGACACCGACGCTGGTCAGTTCGACGAGGACGCCATCTACGACCGCGCGGTCGGCCCGATGCAGTTCATCCCCTCGACCTGGTCGGTCGTGGGCGTCGACGGTGACGGCGACGGCAAGCGCAACCCGCAGGACATCGACGACGCGGCCCTGGGCTCTGCCGTCTACCTCTGCTCCGGCAGCGAGGACCTCGCCACCGAGGAGGGCGTCGACTCCGCCGTCTTCCGCTACAACCACAGCGAGGCGTACGTCGACCTGGTGAAGCAGATCGCCGCCGCCTACTCGGCCGGCGACTACACCTCGGTCCCGACCAGCTCCTACGCCCCGGTCTACTTCGGCCCGGCGTACGACGACTCGATCTTCGACCTCGGCACCACCGGTCACCACTCGAAGCCGAACAAGGGCAACCACCCGAACAACGGCCCGAAGCCCTCAGGCACCGGCTCGGAGACCCCGACCGCTGCGCCGGCTCCTAAGCCGACCGACAGCAACCCGACCAAGGACCCGGTCAAGTCCCTCACCGACGCAATCACCGCCATCCCGGAGACCATCAACAACACGGTCGACGACCTGACGGTGGCCACGGAGTACTGCATGGCTCAGTTCAGCCAGGCTCAGCTCAACCTGCTGGGTGGCCTCCAGGCCTGCACCGAGGCGTACCTCGACGGTGGCGTCAACGCGATCAACAACCTGCTCAACAGCCTCGGCCTCGGCCTGCTGATCGGTCTGTTGCCGCCGCTGCCGTGACCTAAAATCCCTGTAGACGAACCCCCCGGAGACTCTCTCCCCGGGGGGTTCGTTCTTTGCTGCCAACGGTGGTCGAGCAGCGACGCGAAGCGAGCGTCTGTCGAGACCAATCAGGTGACGTCACCTAGGTGGTCTCGACGGACGGCGGCTCGGCTAGCGCCTCGCCACCTGCTCGACCACCGGGAGTCACCTGAGAAGCGTTGCGGCTTCGGCGGCCCAGTAGGTCAGGATGATGTCCGCGCCGGCACGACGGATCGACGTGAGGGTCTCGAGGATGGCGGGCTCGCGGCTGATCCAGCCGTTGGCGGCGGCGGCCTCGACCATGGAGTACTCCCCGGAGATGTTGTACGCCGCGACCGGCACGTCCACTGCCTCGCGCACGGCGCGGACCACGTCGAGGTAGGCGAGGGCCGGCTTCACCATCACGATGTCGGCGCCCTCGGCGACGTCGAGCAGCGCCTCGCGGACACCCTCGCGGACATTGCCGCCGTCCTGCTGGTAGGTCCGGCGGTCGCCCTGGAGGGACGAGTCGACGGCCTCGCGGAAGGGGCCGTAGAAGGCCGATGCGTACTTCGCCGAGTAGGCCAGGATTCCGACATCGGTATGCCCGGCGTGGTCCAGGGCGGTCCGGATCACGCCGACCTGGCCGTCCATCATGCCGCTGGGTCCGACCAGGTCGACCCCGGCCGCGGCCTGGGCGAGCGCCATCTCGGCGTAGACCGCGAGGGTGGCGTCGTTGTCGACGTTGCCCGAGGCGTCCAGGACGCCGCAGTGGCCGTGGTCCGTGAACTCGTCGAGGCACAGGTCCGCCATGACCGGCAGCGCGTCACCGACCTCCGCGACCACGTCGCGGATCGCGACGTTGAGGATCCCGTCGGGATCAACGGCCCCGGAGCCGAGGGCATCCTTCGACGAGGGGACGCCGAAGAGCATGATCCCGCCGAGCCCCAGCGACGCCGCCTCGGCAGCCGCCTTGCGCAATGACTCGCGCGAGTGCTGGACCACGCCCGGCATCGAGGAGATCGGAACCGGCTCAGTGGCGCCCTCGCGGACGAACACCGGCAGGATCAGCTGACGAGCCTCGAGGGAGGTCTCGGCCACGAGCCGCCGCAGCGCCGGGGTGCGGCGCAGGCGGCGGCCTCGAATCTCGGGATAACCCACGAGACCAGTCTGTCAGGTGGCCTTGCGACGCGCAGAGGGTCGGCGCTCTGACGGCTTCGTGACCGGCTGACCGGCCTCGATCATCGCCGCACGACGTGCCGCACCGAAGTCGGCGAGCGCGTCCACGAGCACCTCGACCGACGGCGAGGTCGCCAGGACGTCGACCCTGAGGCCGTGCTCCTCGGCGGTCTTGGCCGTGGCCGGACCGATCACCGCGATGATCGTCGATGCGTGCGGCTTGCCGGCGATGCCGACCAGGTTGCGCACCGTCGATGACGAGGTGAAGACCACGGCGTCGAACTTGCCGCTCTTGATCGCGTCGCGGACCGGCGCCGGCGGCGGGGCTGCCCGCACGGTGCGGTACGCGGTCACGTCGTCGACCTCCCAGCCGAGGTCGATGAGACCGGCGACGAGGTTCTCCGTGGCGATGTCTGCGCGCGGCAGGAAGACGCGGTTGATCGGGTCGAGCAGCTCGTCGAACTCAGGCCAGTCCTCGAGCAGGCCAGCAGCGGACTGCTCTCCCGACGGCACCAGGTCGGCGCGCAGACCCCACTCGGCGAGTGCGGAGGCCGTCTTGTCTCCGACCGCGGCGATCTTCAGGCCCGAGAACGCTCGGGCGTCGAGACCGTACTCGTCGAACTTCTCCTTGACGGCACGCACGGCGTTGTACGACGTGAACGCGATCCACTCATAGCGACCCTCGACG
This sequence comes from Nocardioidaceae bacterium, assembly GCA_035477015.1. Classification (GTDB taxonomy): domain Bacteria; phylum Actinomycetota; class Actinomycetes; order Propionibacteriales; family Nocardioidaceae; genus SSC3. The sequence goes on from DATILB010000113.1 coordinate 8,435, forward strand.
AGGCCACGGATCGCCTTGTCCATCTGCTGCGGGTTGCGGGGCGGCTCGACCGAGATGGTCGGGACCTCCTCCGGCACCGAGCCGTAGCTGCGCAGTCGCGCGGACAGCGAACCTGCCTGCTCCTTGGTGCGCGGCACCAGCACGCGCCAGCCGAAGAGCGGCTTGGTCTCGAACCAGGACAGGGTGCTGCGCAGGTCGACGACGTCACCGACGACGACCACCGCGGGCGGGGTCATCTTGGCGGCCTTGGCGTCGGCAGCGATTCGAGCCAGCGACGAGACGACGGTGGTCTGCTCGGTCGTCGTGCCTACTCGGGTCATGGCCACGGGCGTCTCGGCCGGACGGCCCGCAGCGACGAGCTCCTTGGCGATCTCACCGATGGAGGCAACGGCGCTCAGCAGCACCAGGGTGCGGTTGTCGGCGTACTGGCTCCAGTCGATGCGCGAGTCGCTGCACGAGATGACCGCGACCTCTCGGTGCGCCTTGGTGGTCAGGGGGACGCCGGCGTACGCCGGAACCGCAGTCGCCGACGAGACGCCGGGGACGATCTCGAACGGCACGCCGGCCTTGACGCAGGCCTGTGCCTCTTCGGGCCCGGAGGCGAAGAGGAAGGGGTCACCGGCCATCAGGCGTACGACGCGCTGGCCGCCCTTGGCTGCGCGGACCACGACCTTGGCACGGGCTGCGTGCGTCAGCGGCTCGCCATCGGTGCCGAAGCCGCCGTCGACGATGTCGGGACCGCCCTTGGCCTCCTCGACGATCTCGTTGCCGTCCTCGTCGACCAGGATGGTCGGCGCGGGAAGCCCGAGGACGCTCCTGACGAGAGCCGGGTGGTCGGGTGTCTCGGTCACGACGACGTCGGCCGCCCGCAGCAGGTCGACGGCCCGCACAGTGAGCAGGTCGGGGTCACCCGGGCCGCTGCCCACGAAGCTGACGTAGCCGATGGGAACCCTGCGGGTCGTGGTCTTGTTCTCGGTCTTGCTGGTGCTCACAGTCGCCTTCTTGGTTGCGGTCTTCGGCTGTGTGGTGCTGGTGCTGTTCTTACGTGCGGTCATAGCTGATCGGCACCGTCCTCGAGCATCTCGGTGGCGAGCTGCCGGCCGATGGCTTCGGCGTCGGCAGGTTTGCCGGAGAGGGACTTGCGCACGGCGAGCCCCCCGTCCGACGAGAGAACGACCGCCCTGATCCAGAGCTCCTCGCCGTCGTCGCCCTCACCGATCTCGGCAAGGGCCCCGACGGGCGCGGAACAACCGGCCTCAAGGGTGGCGAGCACAGCACGCTCGGCGGTGACCTGAGCGCGGGTAAAGGGGTCGTCGAGGACGGCGAGGTCGTCGGCGAGGTCAGGGCGGCACTCGACGGCCAGCGCACCCTGACCAGGCGCGGGCAGCATCTGGATCGGGTCGAGCACCTCGGTGACCTCGTCGAGCCGACCGAGCCGTGCGAGACCGGCCCTCGCCAGGATCACGGCGTCGTACTCACCCTCTGCGACCTTGCGGATCCGGGTGTCCACGTTGCCGCGGATGTCGACGACCTCGAGGCCGAGGCCGAGGGCGTGCAGCTGGGCAGCGCGACGGATCGAGCCGGTGCCGACACGTGAGCCGTCCGGCAGTTCGCCGAGGGTGAGTCCGTCACGAGCCACGACGACGTCGCGTGGATCCTCGCGCAGGGGGATCGCGGCGAGCACGATGCCCTCCTGCGCGTACGTCGGCAGGTCCTTGAGCGAGTGCACGGCGACATCGATCTCGCCACGCAGGAGCGCATCCCGCAGCGCGCTGACGAACACACCGACCCCACCCATGGAAGCCAGAGGTGCGAGGTTCACGTCGCCCTCGGTCGTGATCTCGACCAGCTCGACCTCGCGACCGAGCTTCGCGGCGATCTCGTCGGCGACCATGCGGGACTGGGTCGTGGCGAGCACCGAGGCGCGGGTGCCGATGCGCAAGGTGTTGGTCATACGCCCTCCACCCTCGTCACGGCGTCGACGGCCTCGGGGTCGAGCGCGAACAGCTCGGCGAGGGCCGCGGCGTACGAGACAGCGCCGTCCTCGTTGGCCAGCTCCTTGACTCGCACGGTGGGCTGGTGCAGCAGCTTGTCGGCGACACGGCGTACGGCCTGCTCGACCTCGAGGCGTACGACGGGGTCCAGGTCGGGTAGACGCGTGGAGAGCCGCTCGAGCTCGGTGTCGACCACGCCGGTGGCCATCGTGCGCAGGGCCACCACGGTCGGCGTCACGCTGGCGGAGCGGCGCGCGGCGAGGAAGGCCTTGACCTCCTCGGCGACGATGGCACGCACCGCCGACACGTCGGCCGCACCTTCACCCTCGTTGATGTCCTCGGCGAGGCTGGCCAGCCCGATCAGCAGGACGTCGTCGAGCTCGGCGACGGCCGGGTCGACGTCGTGCGGAAGCGCGAGGTCGATGATGGCGAGGGGCGGCGCGTCCGCACCACGAGCGGCGGCGACCTGCTCGGCGGCCAGCACCAGGCCCACCGAACCCGTGCAGGAGATGAGCACGTCCGCAGTGGCGAGCTCGAGCACCGCCTCGTGCAGCGGCACCGCGCGACCGGCGTACTGTGCAGCCAGTCGGAGGCCGTTGTCGTGGCTGCGGTTGGCAATCACGATCTCCCCGGCGCCGAGGCGGTCGAGGGTCGCGACGGCAAGGCTCGCCATGGATCCGGCTCCGATGACCAGGCCGCGCTTGCCCTGGATCGAGCCGACGTGCTGAGCAGCGTGCTCGAGCGACACGGAGACCAGCGACGGAGCAGCGCGGTCGATATCGGTCTCGGCGTGGCTGCGTTTGCCGACGCGCAGCGCCTGCTGGAACAGGGAGTTCAGCGCCGTGCCGATGGTGCCGTGCTCCTGGCCGGCGCGAAGCGCGTCACGGACCTGTCCGAGGATCTGCCCCTCGCCGACGACCATCGAGTCCAGGCCGGAGGCGACGTGGAACAGGTGCGAGACCGACGCGTCGTCGTAGTGGACGTAAAGGTGCGGGACCACGGCTTCGGGGTCGGTGTCGGACAGTTCGCACAGCAGTCGCGAGACCGACTCGACGCTGCCGTGGAAGCGCTCCACCTCGGTGTAGATCTCGATCCGGTTGCAGGTCGACAGCACCGTGGCCTCGCGGACGTACGGCGTCGCGGCGAGGTCGTGCAGCAGCTTGTCGACGCCCTGCTGGTCGACCGCGAGCTTCTCGAGGACGGAGACGGGCGCGGTGCGGTGGGAGACACCGACGACGAGGACGCTCACGCGGCACCCCCTTCGTCGTTCATCGCTTTGCGCTGCTCGTGGTACGCGAGGATCTGCAGCTCGATGGAGAGGTCGACCTTGCGTACGTCGACCCCCTCGGGCACCGACAGCACAGTCGGCGCGAAGTTGAGGATGCTGGTGATGCCGGCCGCCACGAGCCGGTCGCAGACGTCCTGCGCGGCGAAGGCGGGGGTGGCGATGACGCCGATCGCGACGTGGTCGTCGGCCACGATCGCCTCCAGGTCGTCGAAGTGCCGGATGTCCATGTCCCCGACGGCGTCGCCGGTGCGGCCCGGGTCGCTGTCGAGGAGCGCGACGATGCGGAAGCCTCGGGACGAGAAGCCGCTGTAGTTCGCGAGTGCATGCCCCAGGTTGCCGATGCCGACGATGACCACGGGCCAGTCGTTGGTCACGCCGATCTCACGGGCGATCTGGTAGCGCAGGTACTCCACGTCGTACCCGACCCCGCGGGTGCCGTAGGAGCCGAGGTAGGAGAGGTCCTTGCGCAGCTTGGCGCTGTTGACGCCTGCTGCGGTCGCGAGGTCCTCGCTCGAGCACGTGCCGATGCCTCGGTCGGCCAGCGAGACGAGGGCGCGCAGGTACACCGGGAGGCGAGCGACGGTGGCCTCCGGAATTCCGGCGGTAGCGCGCGGCGATGTCACGTAGATCTTCTTCCCAGCCCCGTCCAGACGGACAGCAGCGATGCCACTTTAGGAGTTTGTGAACGTGAGAACAAAATCGTCCGCATGGCGGCTAGCACAAGGTGATGTGACTCACGCAGGCGGGGTGACCCCCCGCCCGCGTGAGTCACATCTTCAATTCGCGTTCCGCGCTCGTCGCGCCTAGCGCCTCGGTCGCCGCTGCCGCGGTGCGGTCCAGCCCGTTCCCGGCCTCGTGGATCCTTAGATGCGGGCTGCGCCCGCGGCGCGGGCGGGTCGCGTCAGCCGAGCAGGGCAGCGCGCAGCCGATCCGCGTCGACCCGCCAGAAGTCGTGCTGGGCGCCGTCCACGAACGTCACCGGAATCTCCTCGCCGAAGCGCGACATCAGCTCCTCCGAGGAGTTGATGTCGATTTCGTCGTATTTCTCCCCCAGCTCGGCACACACGGCCTCGATCACCACTCGGGCGTCGTCGCAGAGGTGGCAGCCGGGCTTGCCGTAGAGCACGACCCGCGGCGGGGACTCCCCCAGTTCGACCTTGGGCTCGGTGCTCACTCGAGCAGCCCCAGGTGCTGCCGCCGGCGTACGGCGCGAAGCCGGCCCTTGGCCACCTTGCCGGTCGCTGTGTGCGGGAGCTCCTCGACGACGTGGATCTCCTTGGGCTGCTTGAAGCGCGCCAGCCGCTGCATGCAGCGATCACGGACGGCCGCCTCGAGCTCCTCGGGCATGAGGGAGGTGGTGCGCTTGGCTACCACGAACGCGACGACCTTCTCGCCGGTGCTCGGGTCGGGCGCCCCAATGACCGCCGCTTCCGCGACCCCCTCCACGTCGCTGATGACGTCCTCGATCTCGGAGGGGTACACGTTGAAGCCCGACACGATGACCAGCTCCTTGAGCCGGTCGACCAGGAAGAGGTCGCCGTCGGGGTCGAGAAAGCCGACGTCACCCGTGCCGTACCAGCCGTCGGCGCCCGGACCGTCCGCGCCATCGGGCCAGTAGCCGCTGAACAGGTTGGCGCCGCGGATCTGGATCTCGCCCGGGTCCTCGCCCTCGGGTGCCTCGCCGTGCTCGTCCCTGAGCCGGATCTCGATCCCCGGCAGCGCCGCACCGACCGAGCCGGACTTGGGCACACGGCTCACCAGCGTGGACGTGACGACGGGGGCAGCCTCAGTGAGTCCGTAGCCCTGCTGCACATCCTTGCCGGTGCGCGCCTTGAACTCCTCGACGAGCTCAGGCGCCAGCGGAGCCGACCCGGACAGCAGCAGCCGGACACCCGAGAGTCGCTCGGAGAGGCCGTCGACCCCCCGCCAGTAGGCAAAGACGGGTGGCGCGACGGGAACCACGGTGACCCCGTGGTCGTGGATGAGGTCGAGCGAACCCTCGACGTCGAAGCCGTTGGCCAGGACGACCCCGGCCTGGAAGCGCAGGACCGCACCGAAGACGGCATTGAGGCCGTAGACGTGGAACATCGGCAGCACGCCGAACACCCGGTCGCCCGGGCCGATCGCCGGCGGGTCGACCTCCGCGCCCTGCTCGATGTTGGTGACCAGCGCCCGGTGCGTCAGCATCGCGGCGCGAGGTCGGCCGGAGGTGCCGCTCGTGTAGAGCAGCACCGCCAGCGCCTCGGGATCCTGAGCCCCGGCCACGTGAGCGGCAGCGACGCCGGAAGCGCCGAGGGTTTCGTACGCCGTCTCGCCGGGCACCGTCGGCACGCCCACCGTCACCAGATGCGGCACGACCGCCCGCGCCCGGAGCTCCTCGTCGGCCCCGACCAGTGCATCGTGCAGACCCGCGGCAGCCGAGCGTGCACCGGTGATGGTGGCCGCATCCGCGAACACCGCGCGCGAGCCGGAGTCCGCCATCATCCGGACGAGCTCGCCGGTTGCGGACCTCGGATTCACGGGTACGGCGACAAGGCGCGCCCGGAGGACAGCCAAGTAGGTCGCGAAGAACTCGATGCGGTTGGTGAGGGCGATCATCACGCGGTAGCCGGCCACCAGCCCCAGCTCTGCCAGGCCGCAGGTGACGCGGTCGACCTCAGCATCCAGCGCAGCCCACGTGATCTCGCGGCCGGTGTCCGCCTCGACGAGCGCGACCGCGTCGGGCGCCTCTTCGCGCGCGACGGTCAGCAGCTCGGCCAGGTTCACCACCACATACCGAGTCTTCCAGAATCTGAGCGCCGACTAGGCTTCTTTACGTGAGCACCGGCAAGCCGCGGAAACCCCGTAAGGACCTGCGGAGCCGGTCCGCGCTCGCAGGCGAGGCATCAGCGGCCATCGCCGAGGTGGAGAGCAGCTTCCTGACCGAGCCCGACCTGGTCTCTGCGGCGTTCTTCGACGTCGACAACACGATCATGCAGGGCGCCTCGATCTTCCATCTCGCCCGCGGGTTGCACGCCCGGAAGTTCTTCACGACGCGCGACATCCTCGGGGCGGCGTACAAGCAGGCCTACTTCCGCTTCGTCGGCGTCGAGGACCCCGAGCACGTCGCGGAGGCTCGCGCGTCGGCGCTGGACTTCATCAAGGGCCACCCCGTCGCCGAACTGGAGGACCTCGCCGACGAGATCTTCGACGAGAACATGGCCCACCGGATCTGGCCCGGCACCAAGGCGCTCGCACAGATGCACATCGACCAGGGCCAACGGGTCTGGCTCGTCACCGCAGCACCGGTGGAGGTGGCCCGCGTCATCGCCCGCCGACTGGGCCTCACCGGTGCGCTCGGCACGGTCGCCGAGAGCGAGGACGGCGTCTACACGGGCCGGTTGGTCGGGGAGATGCTGCACGGCCCGGAGAAGGCGGTCGCTGTGACCGCGCTGGCCGAGCGCGAGGGCCTGGATCTGAGCCTCTGCTCGGCGTACTCCGACTCCCACAACGACGTCCCGATGCTCTCCCTCGTGGGCGACCCGTGCGTGATCAACCCGGACGCCAAGCTGCGCTCCCATGCCCAGGCGAACGGCTGGCGGATCCGCGACTACCGGACCGGCCGCAAGGTCGCGAGGCTCGGCCTGTTCACGGCTGGGGTCGCCGGGGGGGTCAGCGGCACGGTCGCTGCGGCCGTGGCGGTCCGAAAGAGGCTGCGCTAGCGCTGGTGTTGCGCTGCAGGACCACCCGAAAGGGTGATAAGGAGCGGTCTGGTCATCCCATGCCCAATATCTGTACTTCCCGGTAGACTCCGGGGTAGGGAGCAGGAGGACTGGGCTCGAAACCGCGTCATAAAGCGGTCCGTGACCAGTCTCACCTATGCCGGGCGCGGAAGGGACCGTGCCCACAAACTGGGAGCCCGGCCTTTGGGTCGGCGAGGGAGAACAATGTTCACGCGTGATGCGGATTTCCAGCGGGGCTTCGACGCCCTGCGGGACGCGTTGTGCGATCTCCTCAACCCCCAGCAACCCGCCTTCGCCTACGCAGTGGCCGGGACCGGCCCGCACGCCGCTTCCCCGCGCCGCGTGTCGGCTCCGTGGCTGCTCACCGAGACCCTCGAGTCCGGTGTGGTGCACCGTGCCGAAGCCCTCGCGGGCGACGGCGTAGCCGCGTCGAGCGAGGCGGACGAAGCTGAGGCGACGCGCCTCATCGCGCTGGTCGACCTGGCCCGCGGCGGCGACGCCGAGGCGTTCGGGATGCTCTACGACCACTACAACGCGTCGGTCTACCGGTTCGTGTACTACCGAGTCGGCTCGGTCAGCCTCGCTGAGGACCTCACCTCGGAGACGTTCTTCCGGGCGCTGAGGAGCATGGGCTCCTTCCGCTGGCAGGGCAAGGACTTCGGCGCCTGGCTGATGACGATCGCCCGCAACCTGACGGCCGACCACTACAAGTCCAGCCGCACCCGGCTCGAGATGACCACCGAGGACATGACCCCGCACGACTCGGCGACCGAGGGTCCCGAGGGTTCGGTGCTGTCCACCCTGACGAACGAGACCCTGCTGCGGGCCTTGAAGGACCTTCCGGCCGAGCAGCAGGAGTGCCTGATCATGCGTTTCCTCCAGGGGCTCTCCATCGCGGAGACCGCCGCCGTCCTGGGCCGTTCCGAGGGCGCCGTCAAGCAGCTCCAGCTGCGCGGCGTGCGCAACCTCGCCAAGGCTCTGCCGGAGGACCTGCGATGACCAACGTGAGCCTGCCCACCAACGCGCGAACCGGCGTAACCCGCCCGCTTTGCGCCTCGTTGAACAAGACGAAGATGACGAACTACGCACACCGTGAGGGGGGCCTGAAGTGACTTCCCTGCTGCGCGCACGCCAGCGCGCCGATGAGTTCCAGGCCCTGATCAGCGGTTCCTCCGACCCTGCCCGCAGCCGCGCCGACCTGACCGCTCTGGTCGGTGTCGCCACCGCGCTCCGGGAGCACACGCCGGCCACGCCGCGCCCCGACTTCGCCGCCTCGCTCCGCGAGCAGCTGCTGGTCGAGGCCGCCACCGTGCTGACCGGTGAGGCCAAGTCCCTGGCTCTGCCCGTACGCCGCCGCGGCGCCCGCGAGCGTCGCCTGGTCGCCGCCGCGACGGCTGTCGTCCTCATGGGCGGCACCGCTGGCATGGCAGCCGCCGCGCAGAGCGCACTGCCGGGCGACGCGCTCTACACGATCAAGCGCACCCTCGAGCGCGCTCAGGCCGGCCTGAACACCAACGACCAGGGCAAGGGCCACGACCTGCTGGCGCAGGCCAACGACCGCCTCCAGGAGGTCAAGGGCCTCCTCGCCCAGGACTCGCGGCTCGCGTCGCCCGAGGTGCCGGCCACCATCGACGACTTCAGCTCGCAGGCTCAGGAAGGCGCCGGACTGCTGTTCGAGGCCTTCGAGGCCGACCGCGACGCCAGCGTGATCACCGAGCTGCGTACCTTCGCCGCCGAGAGCCTCGCCATGCTGCAGGACCTCGCACGCACTGCACCGCCGGCAGCCCAGGTCGCCCTCGCGAACGCTGCCCGCGTCCTGCAGGACCTCGACAACCAGGCTCTGGCGATCTGCAGCGTCTGCGCCGACGACCTGCCGCCGCTGCAGATCAAGGAGCTCCTGCTCTCGTCCGCCGCCGCATCCGAGGTCGAGACAGCCCTGGCCAAGGCTGCCGAGGGGCTCGGCAAGGACGCCAGCGCCACCGGCGGTGGCCAGGCAGCTAGCGAAGCGCCCACGACTCAGACGCAGAAGCCGTCCAAGACGGACGCTCCCGCGACCACGACAGACCCGAGCGCCACCGTCGACAACACCAAGAAGGGCGTCAAGAGCACCGTGGACAACACGGTCGACCCCGTCGAGGAGCTCGTCGACCAGTTGCTGCCCGGTGTGGGTGGCCTGCTCGGCGACACGTTCGACGGTCTCTCCGAAGGCCTTCTCGGATCTAATTAGCCGAGCGTGGCTCCGGTAGAGCCGGCGTCCACGCACTCGCAAGCGAGCGAGAGCGCCGCGTGCCTCCCGCCACGCTGCCGGCTGGCCGCGTTGGTCGGTGTTCCCCTAATGGAAGACTGATTTGCGCTGCATGAGCAGGCTGTAGAGCGTCTGCTGGATCGTCTCGCGCACCTGGTCGGTCACGTCGAACGTCACCATCGGGTCGTCGGCCTGTGAGGCGTCGTACTCGTCGGTCCCGATGGGCTCGCCGAACTCGATGATCCACTTCGAGGGCAGCGGGAGGAGCCCGAGCGGGCCGAGCAGCGGGAAGAACGGCGTGATCGGGATGTACGGCACGCCCATCAGCCGTGCCAGCGCGGGGATGTTCCCGACGAGCGGGTAGATCTCCTCGGCACCCACTACGGAGCAGGGGATGATCGGGACGCCGGTGCGCACGGCGGCGGACACGAAGCCACCTCGACCGAACCGCTGCAGCTTGTAGCGCTCGGAGTACGGCTTGCCGATGCCCTTGAAGCCCTCAGGCCAGACCCCCACGAGCTCGCCGCCAGCGAGCATCCGCACGGCGTCCTCGTTGCAGGCCAGGGTGGCACCGCCCTTGCGGGCGATCTCGCCGACGAACGGCATCCGGAAGACCAGGTCGGCCCCCAGGGCGCGCAGGTGACGGCCGCTGTGCTGGTCGATCGCGAACATCGTGATCAGACCATCGACCGGAACCGTGCCCGAGTGGTTCGACACGACGAGGGCGCCGCCCTCGGCCGGGATGTTCTCGATGCCCCGGACCTCCACGCGGAACCACTTGGTGGCCAGCGGCCGCACGGCAGCGGCGAGGAAACGGGAGGTCAGCTCCTCGTCCAGGCCGTACTCGTCGACGGAGTAGTCGCCGGTCACGCGGCGGCGCAGGAACGCCAGGAACTCGGCGAGCTTGCGGTCCGCGTCGTCGCCGAAGACGTCCTTTGCAGCATTGCCCAGCGCCGCCATGATCTCGCCGACGGGAATGCCCAAGGGACGTGGTCCCTCAGGCGGAGTCGGCTGCGTGACCGGCTCGACGGCTGCCGAGGGCAGCTCAGTCGGCTCGACGAGGACCTCGGTCTCGTCGACCGTGGCGTCCTCGGGCCGGTCGCCTGACGGGCGCTGCTGCGGTGGGGCTGCCTTCTTGGCCGGCGCCATCTTGGGCTGGCCGGGCGCCAGCGTGCGCGACGACTCGGACGGCTTCTGCTTGCCGGTGCCGCGGCCAGGGCGGCCCCGGGTGCCGAGGGGAATGATCTCTGCGTCAGCCACGATCGACTCCTAGTGCACCCGTGACGAGCTCTTCCAGGGCCGCGACCGGGTGGTTGTTGATCAATCCGGGCGAGAGCGAGCGGGCGAAGTCGGCGAATGCCTCCTCCGTCGTGTACTTCGGCTTGAAGCCCAGGACCTCGCGCATCCGCGTGGTGTCGAGTCCCCGGCCATAGGTGAGGAACCGGACCTGCTCGGGAGAGAACCCGTCCGGAGTGAGGCCCGTGGGCTTGAGGTTGCGACCCAGCGAGCTGATCGCGAAGCCCGGCATCGGAATGGCCGGCCGCCCGAGCCGACGGATCGCCTGGGAGAGCATCATCACGCCCTCGCCGGCGACGTTGAAGGTGCCGGGCACGCCAGCCAGGGCCGCGTGGTGCAGGCAGGCCACCATGTCGTCGAAGTGCAGCAACTGGATCCGGGCGTCGAAGCCGACGGGCTTCGGGATGGCCGGAAGCCGGAAGTAGTCGGTCAGCGGCGAGTGGACGCCCTCACCGAACTGGTTGGCGTTGCGCAGCGTGGTCACGCTGACGTCGGGACGGCGGCGGGCGAACCCCCGCACATAGCCCTCGACCTCGACGCAGTCCTTGGCAAAGCCCGACTTCGGCGTACGCCGGGCCGGGATGTCCTCGCTGAACATGGCCGGATCCCGCGGCGTGGAGCCGTAGACCTCGGCCGACGACTTCACGACGAGCCGCTCGACCCCCGGTGCGCGCTGGCAGGCCGCCAGCAGCTGCATGGTGCCGATGACGTTGTGCTCCTTGGTGGAGGAGCTGCCGCCCTGCGACGGCACGACACTGGTGTGCACGACGGTGTCGACGTCCTCGCCGGCGATCACCTTGGCGATGACGGGGTTGCGGATGTCGGCGCGGACGAACCGCACCGAGCCCAGGTCGCCCCGGGGTGGGAGCACGTCGACGCCGATCACACGGCTGACGGACGGGTCCGCAGCGAGGCGACGCGCGAATCTTCCACCGAGCTCACGTGACACCCCGGTGACCAGTACGACGCGCCCCATGCGCTCTCCCGAAAGTCGAAAAGACTACTTGCCGAGACGACGACGCTGAACGCGCGTCTTCTTCAGCAGCTTGCGGTGCTTCTTCTTTGCCATGCGCTTGCGACGCTTCTTGATGACCGAACCCACGGTGGACCTTTCGTTCTTGCAAGAAACCGGCCTGCGGGCCGGAGGGCTAAGCCTAACGGCGGAACGTGTCCGGGCCGAATCCGCGTCCGCGCCGGGCAGGATGACCGGTAGAACTACCTGTTTCTCGCGCTTTGCCCGGGTTCATCCGTTCGTCCGGTTGACACCCCAATTGGGCCGGGTGACACTTATTTGGTCAGGTGACCAAGAAACTGGTTTCCTGGCTCGCCGATCGGTCGCCTGGGAGGGTCCCACCGCTTCGGCACTCACGATGCAGGCCGAATCTGGGAGGGCTCGGCTCTTGCGGGATATGCCTACCCCTTACCTGGGATGTGGCGTCGCACATCTGCAACTCCCGCCGCAGCAGAACACAAAAAAACTTTCGAAGTTTCGCGTCATGACTGGTGAGTAACTTCGTTTCGTAGGTGTCGCAGGGTCTGGGAGGACCCAGCGACAACAAGCCGCCACCGCGCCTGGGAGGGCACGAAGGGCGGAACACCACCTACTGGGATACACACTTCCGCGCCCTGCTTCCCTGGGAGAGGCAGGGCGCGGAACCTCAGACCTTGGGAGGGGTCTTTCTATGTTGAACTCTGCTCTTTCGCGCACCCTGATCACCGTCCTCGCCGGCGTTTTCGCCGTTCTCGGACTGTCCGTCTCCACCACGTCCGCTCACGCAGCGGAGGCCGCGGTCGAGGCCTCACCGTCGCTCGACGCCGCCACCTACGAGACGCGGGTCCTGTACTGGATCAACCGCCAGCGCGTGAACCACGGCTTGCCCAAGGTGCGCCACGAGGCGTGCACCGACTCGGTCGCCGAGTCCTGGGGCAGCTTCCTCGCTCGCACCCTCGAGTTCTTCCACCAGGACCTGGGCAAGCTGATCGACCAGTGCAACGCCGAGTACGCCGGTGAGACCCTCGCGAAGGGCCCGGTCGGGCCGCGCCAGATGGTCAGGCTCTGGATGAACTCCGACGGTCACCGCCACATCCTGCTCAGCGAGAAGCCGCGTCGGATCGGCATCGGCGCCTACGTCGACCAGAACGGCAGCTGGGTCGTCGCCGCGGACTTCACCCGGTTCTGACCACCAGCCAAACCCCACAAGACCACACTCCGCACCCACCCCCCCCAAATGACTCGGCGGCGGCCCTAGGGCCGCCGCCGAGTCTGGTTTTGTTTCGGGGTGCGAGGGTCCAGTCGGGCTCAGCCCGTCTGGTAGAAGCTCTTGTGGAGGTACTCGTTCACGGCGTCCTCAGGGACACGGAACGAGCGTCCGACGCGCACGGCCGGCAGTTCACCGGAGTGAACCAGACGGTAGACCGTCATCTTGGACACGCGCATCACCGCCGCAACCTCCGCGACGGTCAGAAACTTCACTCCCGAGATGTCCCCGGAGCTGCTTTCGGCCATGGTGCACCGCTCTTTCTGAGGTCACACGCGTTCTCCGGCTTCCCCGCCGGAGGACTGACGGTGTGTTCCCGTGACAATAGAGCCTAGTGTGACCGGTGGGGAAGGGGTGATTTTCCCGGAATTTTTACCTTCGCCCCGGCGTGGCTCGATAGTTCCCCTTCGTCACGGCAGATAATCCAGCCCGTTCAGCGGGAAGACCGCCTCACGCGTCGAGAGGATGCTGCGGTCCAGCCAAGTGTCCGGGTCGAACCCGGACGTCCAGTCACGATACGCGGCGTCTCGCCCGTCCGTCATGCGGAGCGGAGCCACCGCCCGCAGCCGCGACCCGACGTGGCTGCGCCAGGCCTCGGGTACGGCGCTGGCGGGGTCGACCGGAGCGCCCGCCACGATGCCGAGCAGGTGGCTCCACGAGCGTGGGACGACGTCCACGAGCGCGTAGCCCCCGCCCCCGGTCGCCAGCCACTTCCCGTCGCACACCTCGTGCGCGAGCGCGTGCAGGGCTTCGTACGACGCGCGCTGGCCGTCGACCGTGAGGTTCAGGTGCGCGAGGGGGTCCTCGGTATGGGAGTCGCAGCCGTGCTGGGTGACGAGGATGTCGGGACCGAAGGCACGTACGAGCGGCGGCACGACCGCGTGGAAGGCGCGCAGCCAGCCGGCGTCGGCCGTGCCCGGCGGCAGGGCGACGTTGACCGACGTACCCTCTGCTCCCGGGCCACCGATCTCGCTGGCGAACCCCGTCCCCGGGAAGAGCATCTGACCTGTCTCGTGCAGGCTGATCGTGAGCACGCGCGGGTCGTCCCAGAAGACCGCCTGGGTGCCGTCGCCATGGTGGACATCGACGTCGACATACGCGACCTTCCTCGCGCCGTGGTCGAGCAGCCACCTGATCGCGACGGCGACGTCGTTGTAGATGCAGAACCCGCTGGCGCGATCGGGCATCGCGTGGTGCAGCCCGCCGTTGATGTTGGCGGCGTGCAGCACCTCTCCCTCCCAGACGCGCCGGGCCGCCTCAACCGAGGCGCCGACGACATGGGCGCTCGCCTCATGCATGCCGGCGAACGTCGGGTTGTCGTCGGTGCCGAGCCCGCGCAGCACGTCGTACCGCAGCGGGTTGCCGCTGGTCGCACGCACCGACTCGATGAAGTCGCTGTGGTGCACCGTGGCGACCAGCTCGTCGCTTGCCATTGGTGCGGGCACGACGGGCATCGCCCCGGTGCCGGTGATGCCGAGCTCCTGCGCGAGCCGCATGGTGAGGTCGACGCGGATCGGGTTGAGGGGGTGGTCCTCGCTGAACTTGTAGTCGCATAGCGTCTGGTCGAACACCACGCAGGCCGCACCGCTCATGGGTCCGACCCTAGCGACCGCTGACACGTCGCTACGCGACGCCCAGGACCGCCGAGACGTCACATCAGTGAAGTCATCCAGCTGAGCGACTCGTCGTAGGCCGCTCTGATCGGGGCGGCCGGCCACTCCCTCGGCCTGAGCTCGGCCGGCAGGGCTGGGTCGGTCATCAGGTGTCGGACCCCCGCCACGCAGGCGGCGAAGCGAGCCCCGTAGTTGGGTGCGTTGTCGACCGCGGCGAGGATCTCGTCGCCGCGAGCGACCCAGCCGGTCAGGTCCCAGAGCGCCTCGACGAGCCGGGCAGGGTCGTCGGGCGCACGCACGACCAGTCGCTCCACGGCCTCGTCATCCCAGGACCGTGACAGGTTGTCCGGGCGCATCCACACACCCTCGCGCAGCTCCGCGAGGCGCAGGGTCGACAGCTGCTCACGAAGCGCTGCACGATCAGCGGCCGAACGTCCGGTCTGCGTGACCACGACCAGTTCCCAGTCGCCACGCCATCTCTTCACCGTCGGTTGCAGGACAGCTCGTTGCCGGTCACGTCGGGTCCGGAGCCGGTCCGAGAGCAGGTAGGTGCTGCCCTCACGGACGAGGTCGCCTGACGTCAGCATGCGTGACAGTGCGACCCGCACCGTCGACTCGCTGATGCCGAGCCCTTCACCGAACCGGACGAGCTGCGCCCCCTCGAGACCGTCGACGTCGAGCGGCCCGCCGATGAGCAACGTCAGCAACGCCGAGCGGGTCGAGATGGGGCGGATGGGTGGCTGTGACACAGGTCCCATCTTACACTATTCCCACAGTCGTAGAAGAAGTGTAATACTCGGGTCATGACTCAGCAGACACTCGCCGGACGGACCATCCTCATGAGCGGCGGAAGCCGCGGCATCGGCCTCGCCATCGGCGTGGCCGCGGCCCGACAGGGCGCCAACGTGGTGCTGCTGGCGAAGACCGACGTCGCTGACCCGCGCCTGCCCGGCACGATCCACACCGCGGCGGCCGAGATCGAGGAGGCGGGCGGCCAAGCGCTCGCCGTCGTCGGTGACGTGCGTGACGAGGAGTCCGTGGCGAACGCGGTCGCCCGCGCCGTCGAGCGGTTCGGTGGCATCGACATCGTCCTCAACAACGCGTCGGCCATCGCCCTCGACTCGACCGAGAACCTTCCGGTCAAGCGCTTCGACCTGATGCAGCAGATCCAGCTGCGCGGCACCTACCTGCTGACGAAGACGGCCCTGCCGTACCTGCGCGAAGGCACCAACCCGCACATCCTCAGCCTGTCGCCGCCGCTCAACATGGACCCGAAGTGGCTCGGCATGCACCCGGCCTACATGCTCGCGAAGTACGGCATGTCCCTGCTGACCCTCGGTTGGGCCGGTGAGTACGCCGAACACGGCGTGGCCTCCAACTGCCTGTGGCCCGAGACCCTGATCGCCACGGCCGCCGTACAGAACCTGCTCGGTGGAGACGACGCCGTCAGCAAGGCACGGACCCCGGAGATCGTCGCCGACGCCGCCATCGAGATCCTCCGCCGGCCCTCGCGCGAGTGCACCGGCAACACGTTCCTCGACGTCGACGTCCTGCGCGAGGCAGGAGTCACCGACCTGAGCCAGTACGGCGGCACGGGCGAGCTCGAGTACGACATCTTCGTCGACCCGCGCTGAGACCCCTCAGTCGCGGCGAGCGCGCCACTCGTCGGCGAGCATCGCGTACGACATCCCGTCCAGCCACTCGCCGCTGCGGTGCAGGGACTCCTTGACCGTGTAGGCCTCGCGGCGCATGCCGATCCGCTCCATGAGTCGCCAGGACGAGGTGTTGTCGGCGAAGCAGTTGGCGACAACGCGGCGGATGCCGAGGTCCTCGAAGCAGATACGGAGCAGCTCCTCGACGGCCTCGGTCGCGTAGCCGACACCTGCGTGGTTGGGGTGCAAGGACCAACCGAGCTCGGCCTCGACACCCTTGCCCTGCTCAGCGACCTCGCTCTGCGCCCACGCGTCCTGGACGGCGAGCATCAGGTCACCGATGACTTGGCCGTCCGCTTCGAACATGAGCGTCTTGGCCAGCCGGTCGGGCTCGGCGAAGTGCGCGCGGAACTCATCGAGGTCCTTCGGCGCCGCCGTGATCCACCGGTTCACGTCGTCCAGCCGGCGGTACGCCCACGCCGCTTCGATGTCCGCCTCGTCGACCCGACGGATGGCCAGTCGCGCGGTACGCCGCGGCCACTGCAGCTCGTCCAAGCGTGATCCCATTCAGCGACAATAGGATGCGAAGGTGCCGACCTTCACCGGGATTCACCACGTCGCTCTGAACGTCCGGGACCTCGACGCCTCGGTCCAGTGGTACCAGGACGTCCTCGACTTCTCGATGCTGCTGCCCTGGGACCGTGACGACTTCGACCGTCGGATCATGGGCCACCGCAGCGGGGTCTTCCTCTCGCTGACCAGGCACCACCACCCGGACGCGGACGAGGAGTTCAGCGAACGTCGTACCGGCCTCGACCACCTTGCCCTCGGCGTCTCCTCCGTGGCCGAGCTCGAGTCGTGGATCAGTCGGCTCAACAC
Organism: Nocardioidaceae bacterium; assembly: GCA_035477015.1. Classification (GTDB taxonomy): domain Bacteria; phylum Actinomycetota; class Actinomycetes; order Propionibacteriales; family Nocardioidaceae; genus SSC3. The sequence continues at coordinate 25,382 of DATILB010000113.1, forward strand.
CTACGGCGTGGCCCACAACGGCATCCAGGTGACTCCCGCGACGGGGTTCACGCTCGTCGCCTTCCGCGACCCGGACGGGATCCAGCTCGAGCTGTACGTCGCCTGAGCCCGACAAGCCGGGGCTAGCCAGACGGGCTGAAGCGTGCCACACTTTACATTCGTTCGATTGTTGTAAACCCGCGCCGGAGGCTCGCTGTGACCGACGTTTCGACTCGCCCACTGCGGCAGCCTGTCCTGGGCCTGCCGGACCCCGGCGAGAAGGTCCCCGCGCTCGCGTGGCCGACCCTCGCGCTGTACGTCGGCACGCTCGGGTTCTTCGCAGTCGAGGCCTACGGACTGTTGGCTGCCGACTGGTCGCCCTGGCTGACCATCCCGATGGGTGCGGCCATCACCTTCCTGATGTTCAGCGTCGTGCACGAGTCGGTGCACCACGCGATCAGCACGAACACCAAGGTCAACAACGCGTTCGGCTGGCTGGCGATGCCGTTCGTGGCGATCTACACGACGTTCCCGCTCTTCAAGTTCATCCACATCGAGCACCACCGCAACACGAACGAGCCGATGACTGTCGACCCCGACAGGTGGACCAGTGGCGGACCCTGGTTCCTGCTGCCGTTCCGCTGGGCGACGGTCGACCTCTGGTATCTCGTCTACTACTTGCTACGCGCGCAGGAGCGACCCAACCGCGAGATGCTGCCGATCGTCGGCTACTTCGCCGTCACCGTGGGCGTCGGGGCGACGATGGTCACGAGCGGCCTGGCCTACGAGGTGTTCTTCCTCTACCTGATCCCGCAGCGCATCGGCATGGGTGTGCTGGCCTGGTGGTTCGACTACCTCCCTCACCACGGCCTGACCATGACCCAGCGCGAGGACAAGTACCAAGCAACCCGGGTGCGGGTCGGCGCCGAGTCCTGGATGACCCCGCTCTTCCTCTACCAGAACTACCACCTGGTGCATCACCTGCACCCGAGCGTGCCGTTCTACCGCTACATCACCGCGTGGCGGCGCAACGAGCAGGCGTACCTCGACCGCAACGCTGCCATCTCCACCTGGTTCGGCCGCTCGCTCACCACGAGCGAGTACAAGACGTGGCGCCGACTCACCGACGACATCGGGTCCACTCCCGACCGTGCGTCGGCCCAGCGGCCGATCTTCCATCCGCTGCGGGTGCGCTCGGTCGAGCCCTTGACGGCAGACAGCAAGGTCGTGACGTTCGACGTACCGCCTGACCTCGCGCACGAGTACCGCTACGTCCAGGGTCAGCACATCACTCTGCGCGCGATCGTCGACGGCTCCGACGTACGCCGGAGCTACTCGATCGTCGAGCCGGTCTCTGCCAACACGCTGCGCGTCGCGGTCAAGCAGCTCGAGGGCGGCGTCTTCTCGACGTACGTCAACACCGTGCTGCAGCCCGGCGACATCCTCGACGTGATGTCGCCGACCGGGCGCTTCCACACCGCGCTGTCGGCCGACGCCACGAGACAGTACGTCGCAGTAGCGGCCGGGTCGGGCATCACGCCGCTGATGTCGATCATTGCGAGCACGCTCGAGGTCGAGCCCGAGAGCACCTTCACGCTCATCTACGGCAACCGGACGCCGGAGTCGACGATGTTCCTCGACGAGCTCACGGCCTTCGACCGGCTGACCGTGCACCACGTGCTCTCCCGCTCTCCGAACGCACCACTCCAAGGACGCGTCACTCCCGAGCTCGTGCGTTCCCTAGCGCCGGCTGGCGTCGACGCGTGGTACCTGTGCGGCCCACAGGAGCTGGTCGACTCGCTGTCGACCGCCCTCGACGGCGAGCGCGTGCTGACCGAGGTGTTCCACACCGAGCCCACCCACATCGACGTCGGCATCGACATCGAGAGCCAGGTGATCGTCTCGCTCGACGGAGTCGAGAGCAGCTTCGCGCTGCGCTCCGGAGGGGACACGATTCTGGACGCGGCGATGCAGAACGGCCTCGAGCCGCCGTACTCCTGCGCGGGTGGCGCCTGCGGCACGTGTCGCGCGAAGGTGCTGCTCGGCAAGGCGGTGATGGACCAGAACCACGTGCTCGACGACGAAGAGATCGCGACGGGCTACATCCTGACCTGCCAGGCGCATCCGGTGAGCGAGGAACTCCGCATCGATTACGACGCCTGACCGTCGGGTTCGTACTCTGGACGCATGCACCACCGACTTCTCGGGATCACCCTCGCCGCCGCCTGCCTGCTGACGGCGTGCGACTCCGAGGCCGCGCGACCCGCTGCACGACCGACCCCGTCCGTGGTGGCGCCGCCCAGCCAGCCGGCCGTCACGCTTGGCCCTCGCCCGATTGAGCCGACTCGAGTCCGCGAGGCGGCTCGGCCCGCAGAGCTCGCGCAGCGGGTCACCCTGGCCGAGGCCGTCGTCCGCGACCCTGCCTCCGAGACCGCCGCGGTGAGTGCCGCGGCCTTCGAGCTCCAGCAGCTCTACCGCCAGCTCGGACGCCTGCCGCGCTGGGACGACCGCGTGCTGACCGTCGTACCGAGACGACTGCGGCTCACCGTTCGGGCCAACATCGCTGCGCGGCGGGAGTTCCGCGCCCTGCACACGACCCTGTCCGACACCCTGCCCAGCTGGCGGATCATTTCGCCGCCGCCGGCACGACGCCTGCTCGCCTACTACCGCGCTGCGCAGCAGCGATTCGGAGTGCCGTGGGAGGTCCTCGCAGCGGTGAACCTGGTCGAGACCGGCATGGGTCGGATCCGGGGTACGTCGGTCGCCGGTGCGCAGGGTCCGATGCAGTTCATGCCAGCGACCTGGGACGCCTTCGGCCGAGGTGACATCAACGACCCGCGCGACGCGATCATGGCTGCCGCGCGCTACCTGGCTCACAACGGCGGCGGTCGCGGCCAGATCGACAACGCGCTGTTCCGCTACAACAACTCGAGCCACTACGTTCGCGGGGTCAAGCACTACGCCTCGGTGATGCGGCAAGACCCAGCGGCGTTCCGCGGGTTCTACTACTGGCAGATCGTGTACCTGTCAGCCCGTGGCGACGTGTGGCTGCCGGTCGGGTACGCGCAGCGGGATTCGATCCCGGTCAAGCGGTACCTCAGGGCAAACCCGGATCATCAGCTGACCACGCCCTAACCAAGCGACAGCTCGAAGGCGCGCATCACGGCCCGAGCAAACTGGGGTTCCTGCTCGTCGAAGAGCAACCCGACGTGCCTGCCAAGTAGCTGGGAGTCGATGGTCATGATGTTGTCGCAGGTGACCGCACTCTCGTGGCTCAGGCCGTTGCGCGGGCCGAGGAGAACCTCGGTGCTCAGCCCCTTGATGGTGCTCTTGATCGGCGCCACGGTGACCTTGTTGAGAACCTCCCGCACACTGTCGCGCGTCAGGACGAGAACCGGTCGCGCCTCGTCGAGGTGAGCAATGTGGATGTCGCGCATGAGAGCCGGTGGCCCTAGTCGAGGTCGGCGACGTAGTTGAGCTTGCCGAGTCCCGCTAGGTCGTCGTAGTCCCCGGTCTCGGCATAGATCTTTGCGTCGTGCTCGGCCAGGAGCCGTTGGAAGTGGCGTTCCAGAGCCGTCTCGATGACGGCGGCGCGAGAGCCGGCACCGGCACGGACCAGCTCGTCGAGATGCTGCACGACGTCATCGGGGAGCCTGACCGCGATCTGAATGCTCAAACCAGAGAGAATACCATTTTGGGATTCACCAGGAAGTGCTCAGGACTCCTCCGCCAGCTGACGCGAACGGTTGCGAGCAGCCTCGAGCGCAGTGAGGAACGCCGCCCGCACCTTGTGGTCCTCGAGCTCGCGGATCGCCGCGGCCGTCGTACCGCCGGGGCTGGTGACGCGCTCACGCAGCACGACCGGGTGCTCGCCGGTCTCGCGCAGGAGCTTGGCCGAGCCGACCACGGTCTGCACGACGAGCTCGGCAGCCGTGGAACGCGGCAGCCCGAGGTGTACGCCGGCCTCGATCATCGCCTCGACCACGAAGAAGATGTACGCCGGTCCCGAGCCGCTGATCGCCGTGACGGCGTCCTGCTGCTTCTCGGGGACCCGGATGACGCGGCCGGTCGAGGCCATCAGGGACTCAGCCTCGACCAGGTGCGCTTCGTCGCAGTGCGAGCCACGCGAGATGGCGGCCATCCCCTCGTCGACGAGGGCAGGCGTGTTCGGCATGACGCGGACGACGGCGACGCCCTCGGGCAGGCGCGACTCGATGAACGAGGTGGTGATGCCAGCCGCGAGCGAGACGACGAGCTGACCAGCGCGCACGTGCGGCGCGATCTCCGACAGCACGTCGGCCATGTCCTGCGGCTTCACGACCAGCGCGATGGTGTCGGCCTTGGCGGCAGCCTCGGTATTCGACAGCACCGTGACGCCGTACCGCTCGACGAGCTCGGCGGCCCGGTCAGTGCGCTTCTCACCGACGACCAGGTCGTCGACGGAGCGGCCCGCGCGGACCAGTCCGGAGAGCAGGGTCTCGCCCATCACTCCGGCGCCGATGATCGCGACTGTCATACCTTCGAACCTACTTCTTGGAGACGAGCGAGCGCAGGAAGAATGTCAGGTTGGAGGGACGCTCAGCGAGACGTCTCATCAGGTAGCCGTACCACTCGGTGCCGTAAGGGATGTAGACGCGCATCGTCTCGCCCGACTCGGAGAGGCGACGCTGCTCGTCGGTGCGGATGCCGAAGAGCATCTGGTACTCGTAGGTCCCCTGTGCCCGCCCGGTCTGCTGCGCGAGGTGGGCGGCGATGCGGATCATTCGCGGGTCGTGCGAGGCAATCATCGGGTAGCCGTCGCCCTCCATCAGGACCTTGAGGCAGCGGACGTACGACTTGTCGACATCGATGCGGTCCTGGAATGCCACGCGCTCCGGCTCCTTGTAGGCGCCCTTGCAGAGCCGAACTCGTGAGCCTTCGTGCGCGAGGTCGCGGCAGTCCTTCTCGGTGCGGTGCAGGTAGGCCTGCAGCACGGCGCCGGTCTCGGGGTAGTCCTTGCGCAGCTCGCGCAGGATGCCCAGCGTGGAGTCGGTGGTGGTGTGGTCCTCCATGTCGAGGGTGACCGTGGTGCCGGCGTTGCGAGCTGCCTTGCAGATGGAGCGAGCGTTCTCGAGCGCGATCTTCTCGCCGTTGTCGGGGAGGGCCTGACCCACCGCCGACAGCTTCACCGAGACCTCGGCGTGCTGCGCGAGGCCCTGCTCCGCGAGCGCCTTCAGCGCATCGACGTACGCCGTGACCGTGCCGTCGGCCTGCTCGCGGTCGAGGGTGTCCTCACCGAGGAAGTCCAGGCTGACCTGGAGCCCCTGGCTGATCAGGGCCCGCGAGGCGTCGACCGCCGCTTGGGTCGTCTCCCCCGGCACGAACCGGGACACGATGCCGCTCGAGACGGGCATCGTCGTGACGAGATCCTTGACCTTCTCACTTCGAGAGAGAAGCAGCAGCGGCTGCCTGAGCACGGGTTCCTCCTAGTCACCCGATGGCGCCGTTGCCACCGCGTGAATCAAGGCTACGGCTCACGTGTCGGGGCGACCAAAACGTGGCCGTTCGGCGCGTGGGCGCTTCACCAGGGTCCCCTGGTGTTCATGACCTTCCCCCGCGGACTCCGCGGGGGAAGCACCGGTTCAGCGGGGGAAGCAGGACGGTTCACCAGGGTCCCCTGGTGAACCGTCCACCGTCACGCCGTACGCCGCCGCAGAGTCGCCGCCCCCAGCCCCAGAGCGGCCGCGGCGAAGAGCACCACGATCGAGAGGTCGCCCCAGACCGCGGGCTCGAGCTGAGCTCGCTCGGTCACCGAGGTCATGGCGTCGACCGAGTACGAAAGCGGGAGTACGTCGGAGATCGCGCCGAGCACATCGGGCAGCTTGTCGCGGGCGACGAAGAGGCCGCAGAGCAGGATCTGCGGAATCACCAGGAGCGGCATGAACTGCACGGCCTGGAACTCCGTGCGCGCGAACGCACTGACAAGGAGCCCCAGCGCAGTGCCGAGCACGGCGTTCGCCACGGCGACCACGACCAGCATCCCGGTCGGGCCGGCGATCTGCAGGTCGAGAAGGGTCGTGCACACCGTGACGGCCAGGGCGGACTGGATCGCCGCCATGACGCCGAAGGCGACCGCGTAGCCGAGCAGCAGGTCGAGCTTGCCCATGGGCATGGCCAACAGCCGCTCGAGCGTGCCGCTGGACCGCTCCCGAAGCGTTGTCACCGACGTCACGAGGAACATCACGATGAAGGGGATGATCGCGAGCAGGGAGGGCCCGAGCTGGTCGAAACCCTTGCCGCCGGTGTCCTCGAACATCCACCAGAGCAGCGACAGGATCAGGCTCGGGAGCACGACCAGCATGGCCAGGGTCCGGTGGTCGTGGCGGATCTGCAGGAGCACGCGCTTCGCGACGGCGAAGGTGATCCGGGCGTTCATGCCGCCGCCTCCACGAGCTGGAGGAAGGCGCCCTCGACGTCGGGCTGGCCGGTGCTGCCCAGGATCCCGTCTGGTGTGTCGTCGGCGAGCAGCCTCCCTTCCCGCATGAGGAGCAGCCGGTCGCAGCGGACCGCCTCGTCCATCACGTGGCTGCTCACGATGACGGCCTTGCCCCGGTCGGCGACCTCGTGGAAGAGCTTCCAGAGGTCACGACGCAGCACCGGGTCGAGGCCGACGGTCGGCTCGTCGAGCACGAGCAGGTCAGGGTCCCCCAGGAGCGCGACCGCCAGCGAGGCGCGACTGCGCTGACCGCCGCTGAGGTTGACCACCCGCTTCGAGCGATGGGAGACCAGGTCGACCGCCTCGATGCAGCGCTCGACCTCGGCGGCACCGACGTTCAGCACGGACGCGAAGAACCGGAGGTTCTCCTCGACGGTGAGGTCGTCGTACACGCTCGGCGCCTGCGTCACGTAGCCGACGCGGCTTCGCAGCCCCTTCGCCCCGGCCGACTCCCCGAAGACGGTCACTGCGCCGGACCGGACGACCTGCACGCCGGTGATTGCTCGCATCAGGGTCGACTTGCCGCACCCCGACGGGCCCAGCAGCCCCACCACCTCGCCGGGCCGGGTGGTGAACGACACCTGGTCCACGGCCGTCGTGGTGCCGCGTACGACGAGCAGGTCCTTGACCTCGACCGCATAATTCATCATGTGTTGAATTATGCCTGACTGGCGCCTCCAAGGCAAGGGCTACCGGGCTGGTCCGGGCAACCAGAACTGTCGGTGGAGCGTCATAACGTCAGAGACGAAGCACCCGAACCCACGAGGAGGATTCATGAGCATCACCGAGACCCGCACCGGCATCAACTGGGACTCACCCTCATGGGGTGGCGGCGTCCATTTCGCCGAGAACGGCTCCTGGGTCACCGACCGACATGAGGACCGGCCCGCCGACGACGGTTGAGCTCAAGCCAGCTTGCCGGTGAGGTATCGCTGCAAGTTCGGCGCGACCCACCGCACAACCTCGTCGCGGGGCAGCGACGCCAGCGGCTCGATGGCGAGGACGTAGCGCGCGATGATCAGGCCGATCATCTGAGTCCCGAAGAGCTGGGCGCGGATTGTCGCGTCGTCGCCGCCGATAGCCTCACGAAGCGGTCCGAGGACGAGACGCAGGAAGCCGTCCTGGAGCAGGTTCGCCTCGGTCTCCGGGGAGAGGCTCGAGCGGATCACCGCGACGAGGGGACGCCGTGTGGCTGGATCGTCCCAGAGGCCGAGGATGGTGGAGAGGAGGCGTTCGGCAGCTCCCTCGAGCCCCTCGGCCAGGACCGCTGGTAGCACCTGTCGCGGGTCGACCGGCACCTGCAGAGCGGCGAGGAAGAGATCGTCCTTGCTGCCGAAGTAATGGTGCACGAGTGCGGGGTCGACGCCGGCATCCGACGCGACCGCGCGGATCGTCGTACTCCTGAATCCCTTGGCAGCAAAGGACTCTCGTGCCGCTTCGAGGATCGCACCCCTCGTCTCGGTCGTGCCCGGCCGGCGCCCGCGACCGCTCATACGCGAGGCTTCTCGAAGTGCAGGCGGGTGAACGCCAGCGCCTCCATCAGCTCGAGCTCGCGTGCCTCACGGCCGCCCGCGCGACGGGTGTTCACCTCGAGGACGATGTGGCCGCCGAACGACTGGTCGGCGAGGTACTCGAGAAGCTCCGCCACGGGCTGGGTCCCGCGGCCCGGGATCAGGTGCTCGTCCTTCGCGCTTCCCGTGCCGTCGGTGAGGTGCACGTGCCGCAGCGTGTCACCGAGCGCCTGCGCCAGCTCGAGCGAGCTCTGCCGCGCGGTCGAAGCATGCGAGACGTCAAGGGTCGTGTTGACGTAGTCCTGGTCGGTCAGGTCCCAGCTCGGCAGGTACATCTGCATCTCCCGCTTCGAGGAGGCCCGCCACGGATACATGTTCTCGATGGCGAAGGCGATCCCCGTCCGCTCCTCCAGGAGCTCGATGCCCTCGGCGAAGCCGCGCGCGTAGTCGCGCTGCCACCGGAAGGGCGGGTGCACCACCACCACGTCCGCGCCCACCTCGTGAGCCATCTCGGCCGACATCTCGAGCTTGCCCCAGGGATCCGTGCCCCATACCCGCTGGGTGATCAGCAGGCACGGTGCGTGCACCGCGCACACCGGGATGCCGTGGTACTCCTGCAGGTGCTTGACCGCGTCGATGTCCTGACTGACGGGGTCGATGCTCACCATGATCTCGACGGCGTCGTACCCGAGGCGCCCGGAGATCTCGAACGCGGCGGAGACCGGCTCGGGGTAGACCGAGGATGACGACAGGGCGACCAGGGCCCGCTGCTCCGCGCGCTTCCTGGTCATGGGACCAGCGTAGGGGCCGCCGGCAGCGTGGCGGGAGGCACGCGGGTCCTTCCGCGTGCGCCGGCAGCGTGTCGGGAGGCACGCGGGTCCTTCCGAGCTCTGCTCGCGTTGCTGCCCGCCTCACCCGCAGACACGCTCGGCGAGAAAACTCAGATGATGCTGATGTCGTCCAGGCGCTCGAGGATGACGCCCTCGCGCAGCGCCCAGGGGCAGACCTCGAGCTGGGGCAGGTCGAAGATGTCCATCACCGCGTCAGCGACGATCGCCCCGGCGACCAGCTGGTGCGATCGACTCGATGACACGCCGGGCAGCATGCTTCGCTGCTCGTCGTTCATCTCGATCAGCTCGTCCAGGATGCCCCGCAGCACGTCGTGGCGCAGGGTACGACGTACCAACAGCCCCTCGGCGGACGGTGCCGAGCCGCAGATGCGGGCCAGCGACCGGAAGGTCTTGGAGGTGGCCACCGCGTGGTCAGGATCCCCTGCCCGCAGCACCGCCCCCGCGTTGCGAGCGATCTGGGCGCGGACCTTGCGCCGAAGCTCGCGCACCGCGGCGGGGTCCGGCGGGTCGCTGCCCAGCCACTCGCGCGTGAGGCGACCGGCACCCAGGGGGAGGGACTGCGCGACATCCGGCGCCTCGTCCGCACCACCCGCGATCTCGAGGGAGCCGCCACCGATGTCGAAGACCAGCAGCCGACCGGACGACCAGCCGAACCACCGTCGTACGGCGAGGAAGGTGAGTCTCGCCTCGTCCTCACCGGGAAGCACGGCGACCTCGACCTTGGCCTCCGCGCGGACGCGGTCGAGAACCTCGTCGGAGTTGGTCGCGTCGCGTACGGCGCTGGTCGCGAACCCGAGCATCTCCTCGCAGCCCTTGTCCTCCGCGAGGACCAGGGCGCGAGCCACGAAGTCGGTCAGCGCGAGGATGCCCGCCTCGGACATCGACCCGTCGGCCAGCAGGTGCTCTGCCAGCCGGAGCGGCTCCTTGAAGGAGTACGCCGGCATCGGTGCGGCACCACCATGGGCGTCGACCACCAGGAGATGTCCGGTGTTCGAGCCGATGTCGAGAACCCCAAGTCGCACTCCTGCAAGGTACTAGTGCAGAAGGTGGCCGTCACGGTCTCGTCGAACGTTGGGACGACGTACGCTTGCCCAATGCCCGAGGTCGACCTGGTATTTCCGCGCGCGTGGATCGAGTTCCGCGACCCCGCCGACGAGAACCAGGTGTTCAAGTGCGATCTCACCTGGCTGACGTCCAACTGGACCTGCATCTTCGGCAGTGGCTGCCAGGGCATCTACGCCGACCGCCCCAACGACGGCTGCTGCACGCTGGGCGCGCATTTCTCCGACGAGGACGACGAGAACCGCGTCGCCGCCTGGGTGGACAAGCTGACGCCGGACCAGTGGCAACACATCAAGAAGGGCAAGAAGCGCTGGACCGAGGTCGACGAGGACGGTGAGCGGAAGACCCGTGTCGTCGACGGTGCCTGCATCTTCCTCAACCGCCCCGGCTTCGAAGCCGGCGCCGGTTGCGCCCTCCACGGCTTGGCGCTGCGTCAAGGCGTGCACTTCGTGGACACCAAGCCGGACGTCTGCTGGCAGCTGCCGATCCGCCGATCGTTCCGCGACGTCGAGCTCCAGGACGGCAGCAAGTACACCGAGGTGACGATCACCGAGTACGACCGTCGTGGCTGGGGCGCGGGCGGCCACGACCTCGACTGGTACTGCTCGGGCAACACCGACGCGCACGTCGGCGCCGAGCCCGTCTACATCTCCAACGAGAACGAGCTGCTCCAGCTGATGGGCGAGACGGCGTACGACGAGCTGGTCGGCCACTGCGAGACGCACCTGCGCTCCCGGTCGGCGCTCGCTATCCACCCCGCCGACCCGCGCTAGCCCTTCTGGCCGAGGCGTGTCTCCGGTTGAGGCGGCATCCACGCACTCGCAAGCGAGCGAGAGCGCCGCGTGCCTCCCGCCACGCTGCCGGCCGGCGCTCCTACTCCTTGAACTTCACCGCGATGTTGTCCGGCATCGGCTCGTAGCGGGCGAACTGCCTGCTGAACGTCGCTGCACCGTGCGAGAAGGCCCGCAGGTCGATGGCGTAGCGCGCGATCTCGAGTGCGGGCACCTCGGCCCGGACGAGGGTGCGGTCGTCGCCGACCGGCTCAGACCCGAGCACGCGGCCGCGGCGCCCGGACAGGTCGCTCATGACCGTGCCGACGAGGTCGTCGGGGATGAGTACGGCGAGCTCGTCGACCGGCTCGAGTAGCGACACCTTCGCGGCAGCGGCTGCCTCGCGGAGCGCCAGCGAGCCGGCGGTCTGGAAGGCCATGTCGGAGGAGTCGACGGCGTGCGCCTTGCCGTCCGTCAGGGTCACTCTGATGTCGACCATCGGATAGCCCGCCACGCAGCCCTTATGCATCTGCGCGACGACGCCCTTCTCCACGGAAGGGATGAACTGCCGCGGGACTGCTCCGCCCACGACCTTGTCGACGAACTCGAAGCCGCTCCCCTGCGGTAGCGGCTCGACCGTGACGTCACAGACGGCGTACTGGCCGTGACCGCCGGACTGCTTCACGTGCCGGCCCTTCCCCTTGCCCGCCGATCCGAACGTCTCTCGAAGTGGCACGCGGAGCTCGACCTGGTCGACGGCTGCGCCATAACGGTTCGCGAGCCGGTCGAGGAGTACGTCGGCGTGCGCTTCGCCCATGCACCACAGCACGATCTGGTGGGTCTCGGCGTTGTGCTCGATGCGCAGCGTCGGGTCCTCGGCGGTGAGGCGTTGCAGACCGGTGCCGAGCTTGTCCTCGTCGGCCTTGGCCCGCGCCTGGATCGCGATCGGGAGCAACGGCTCGGGCATGTTCCACGGCTTGAGGACGAGCGGGTGCTCCTTGTCGGAGAGGGTGTCGCCGGTCTCGGCCCGCGAGAGCTTGCCGATCGCGCAGATGTCGCCGGCGATGACCTTCTCGGTGGCCCGCTGGGTCTTGCCGAGCGGGTCGGACAGTGCACCGATGCGCTCGTCCTCGTCGTGGTCCTCGTGGCCAGACTCCTCGCCGAAGAACGCCGAGAAGTGGCCGGACACGTGGACCGTCGCATCGGGCAGGACGGTGCCGGAGAAGACGCGGACCAGCGAGACGCGACCGACGTACGGGTCGGACGTGGTCTTCACGACCTCTGCCACGAGCGGGCCGGACGGGTCGCAGGAGATCGCCGGGGCTTCCTTGCCGGCCGGGGTGTACACCTGCGGAACGGCGTGCTCGAGAGGCGAGGGGAAGCCGCTGACGACGAGGTCCAGCAGCTCGGTAGCGCCCATGCCGCTCGTCGAGTCGACGGGGATCACGGGGTAGAACGAGCCCCGGGCAACGGCACGCTCGAGATCCTGGGTGAGCAGGTCCTTGTCGACCTCCTCGCCACCGAGGAAGCGCTCCATCAGCGTCTCGTCCTCGGACTCCTCGATGACCGCCTCGATCAGGGCTCCGCGCTGCTCGTCATGCGCGTGGTCGTCCGCGAGCAGGTCGATGAGCTGGTCACCCTCGTGCAGGTAGACCGGCACGACTTTGTCGCCGAAGGTCGCTTGGGCCTGCAAGAGCACGCCCGCGTAGTCGGCGCGGGCGTGGTCGAGCTTGGTGATGACCACGGCACGCGGCATGCCCACCTCGGCGCACTCACGCCACAGCTCCTTGGTCGCGGCGTCGACGCCCTCATTGGCGGCGATCACGAACATCGCGCAGTCGGCGGCGCGCAGACCGGCGCGCAGCTCACCGACGAAGTCGGCGTAGCCCGGTGCGTCGAGGAGGTTGATCTTCACTCCCCGGTGCATGAGAGGCGCAAGGGCGAGGCCCACTGACCGTTGCTGTCGGTGCTCTGCCTCGTCGAAGTCGCTGACCGTCGTGCCCTCGACGATCGAACCTGCCCTGGAAAGCACACCGGCCGAGACCAGAAGGGTCTCGACCAGAGTCGTCTTGCCAGAACCCGCAGGGCCCACCAGGACCACGTTGCGGATCGCATCAGCCCGGTCGGCTGTTGGCACCCCTGCTTTCGTCGTGCTCGCGTCTCTGCCTGCCATCAGTCCTCCACATTGAGTTCCGTAGGCCCACTGTTCACCTTCCTCCGGATGGAGACAACCCCCCTCTGCGGTGATCGAACGCCGATCAGGACCCCGGTGTGAAGGCGTGAAAGCAGCGGGGCAAGAATGCTTGCCATGCGCTTGGACCATCTCTCGTACGCAGCTGGACCGGATGGACTCGCCAGCACTGCTCGCCGCATCGGGGATCTACTTGGTGAGCAGTTCACCGACGGGGGCATTCATCCACGCTTCGGCACACGCAACATGGTGCTGCCGTTGAGCGCGGGCACCTACATCGAGGTCGTCGAGGTTCTCGACCACCCGGCGTCCGACAAGGCGCCGTTCGGCCAAGCGGTGCGCGCGCGCTCGGAGCTCGGCGGCGGCTGGCTCGGCTGGGTCGTGTCCACCGGCAACCTCGGCAGGGTCGAGGACCGTCTGGGCCGCGAAGCTGTGGAGGGCAACCGCAAGCTCGCCGATGGCCGTGAGCTCAGGTGGAAGCAGATCGGCGTGAAGGGCCTGCAGGCCGACCCGCAGCTGCCCTACTTCATCCACTGGCTCGAGTACGAAACCGACCATCCCTCGCAGGGCGCCTCCGGGCAGCTGCATCTCGATGCCCTCGAGATCGCCGGCGACCCCGGCCGTGTGAGCGAGTGGCTCGGCCAGCCGGTCGAGGGACCCCTCGAGGACGTCAAGGTCGAGTGGGTGGCCCCGCACGGCACCCCCGGCATCATCGCGGCGCAGTTCAGTACGCCGACCGGCCTGGTCCGCATTTAGCGCACCGCGGCCGAGCATGCGAGGCCACCCAATCGGTGGTCGAGCAGTGAGCGAAGCGAGCGTCCGACGAGACCGAAGGCAACACCCAGCCCCAACATCTGGAACCACCCCGCGACGTACGAGGTGGAGAACCTCGCCGTCGACCGCGCCGGTTTCATCGAGGAAGCCATGCGCTCCCACGGCGACTGGGCCGGACGCGACCTGCTCGACATCGGCTGCGGCACCGGCTTCCACCTCCCCCGGTTCGCATCCACGGCAAGGTCCGTGACCGGCGTCGAGCCACACCCACCGCTGGTTACCCTCGCCCAGCGGCGGACGCGACGGTTGGCGAACGTCTCGGTCAGCGAGGGCGCAGCCCAGTCGTTGCCCGTCCCTGACGCGTCGGTCGACATCGCACACGCACGGTGGGCGTACTTCTTCGGCGAGGGCTGCGAGCCGGGCCTGCGCGAGCTCGACCGTGTCATGCGCCGAGGCGGTACGGCGTACGTGATCGACAACGACTCGACTCGGTCGACCTTCGGGACCTGGTTCCGTCGTGGCTACCCCAAGGTGGAGCACCCGGCACCGTTCTGGTCCCGGCACGGCTGGTCACGGCACCCGCTCGACATCACCTGGGAGTTCGACTCACGGGAGGACTTCGAGTCGGTGATCCTGATCGAGTTCGACGCCAAGACCGCCCGGTGGATCCTCGAGGGACACGAGGGCCAGTCGGTCGACTACGCGATCGACCTGTACTACAAGACATTCTGAAGCAACCGGTTGTCGAGCCGCGTCGCGAGCGCAGCGAGCCAGCGTGTCGAGACACTAGCTGGTCGAGCGCTCGGACAGCGTTGGCGTAAGTACGACGCCCGGCTGACCGGTCATCGGATGAGCCAGCCGCTGGTCGAGCAGCTTGACGATCTCGACGGCGACCTGTTCGAGCGGCTGCCGCACCGACGTCAGCTCGGTGACCTGTGCTGGCAACGAGTCGTCGAACCCGACGACCGCGATCTCACCCTGACCGATCAGCCCGCCGGGGCGTACCCCTCGGTCTCGCAGCGCCTGGAGCACGCCCATCGCGAGGGTGTCACTCGCACACACGAATGCAGTGGGCTGCTCGGAGTCCAGCAGCGCGTACGTCGCCCGGCTGCCGAAGTCGATGGTGTCGTCACCACGGGCCGACAGCCGCGAGGTGGAGAGCCCGCGTTCGTGCATCCGGTCGACCCAACCGCTGCGCCGGTCCTCGCCGAGGTAGGAGTTCTTCTGCCAGCCGATCCACGCGATGCGCTGGTGACCTCGGTCGACCAGATGGTCGACGGCGAGCGCCACACCGGCCCGCCCGTCGACGTCGACCCACGGGTGCTTCGCGTCCGCGTCGTCCCACGGCCGACCGAACGCCACGAACGGGACCTGCCGCTCCGACAACCAGGTCGCCGCAGGATTGCCTCGGTACGTGTCCGTGACGACGAAGCCGTCCACTGCCGCCGACCGCAGCAGCGCGTCGTACCCGTCGAGCGGGTTGGTGTGGTCGTCGCCGGTGAAGAGCAGGACGTGCAGTCCCGAACCCCGGGAGGACTCGGCCAGCTGATGCAGGAAGCGGTCCATGAGGCCGCTCGCGCTGCCCTCGATGAACGGCTCGAGCCGTAGACCGATCAGGTGCGAGGCGCGCGTGCGCAGGTTGCGCGCCGCGCGGTTCGGCGAGTAGCCCAGCTTGTCGATCGCCAGCTGCACGCGCGCGAGCGTGTCGGCGCGCAGCAGGTGCGGGCTGTTCAGGGCATTGGAGACGGTCTGCCGGGACACGCCTGCCTCGGCAGCGACCGTGTCGAGGGTCGGAGCGGGGCGGCTTCGGGCGGGCATGGGGCTCCCAGAGACGGCATGGGCTGGAACGTTCCAATCCCACGCAGTCTAAGGGGTTACACAGAGCGCCCGATGAACCCCAACAGCTTGGTCTGCCAGTCGGCGTCGTCGGGTACGGCGACCTTCGGCCCGTAGTGGCCGCTCGCCCGGAGCACCTCGTCCATGGGCAGCATGCCTTCGTACATCTCGCGGCACCGGTCCGGATCGAGCCGCTCGTCCTGCGCGGTCGCGCGGGCCAGGTCCCACGTGTGCATGAACACGTCGGAGGTGTAGAACCGCGAGATCGCCTGGTCCAGGGGAACGTCGCCGATGTGCTCGTTGGTCAGCATCCGGCTCGGCGTCGCGGGGTCGTCCAGGATGGCCTGGATGGCCTCGGCCTGGGTCGTCCACGCCGCCACGGGGTCCTCGTCCGCCGAAGGGCCTTTGGGGAGCGCGATTCCGCTGCCGGCATGGAGGAAGGCAGGGAACCACTCGACGAGATGGCGTACGACGTCCCGAGCCAACCACTCCGCGACCGGCGACTGGTTGTCCCACGCACCCGCCGGAACGCCGCGGACGCGGTCCGTGAACGTGCCGGCGATGCTGCGGTGCTCGTCTGCTGGTGTCACAACGAGGACAGGATCTCGTCGAGCTTGGCGAAGCCGTCGTTGACGCCGACCTCCATGCCGCTGGACATGATCGCCTGCTGCCCCTCCATCGAGTCGACCAAGGACAGCATCGTGACGAGGGTCCGCCCACCCGGCAGCTCCTCGAAGGTCACCGTCTCGAGTGCGACGCCGTCGGGCATGCCCTCCCACGTGAAGGTCTGCACGAGCCGCGAGCTCGGTCGGACCTCGTGGAACGAGCCGTAGAACGACGCGACCTCCTCACCGTCCCGCACCGACGCGTAGCGGTAGCCGCCACCGGTCTGGCAGTCCCAGTGGTCGATGCGCGTCGACGAGTAGCTCGGGCCGAGCCAGACCTCGGCGTACTCCTGCTCGGTCCAGCACCGAAACACCTTGTCCGGTGTCGACTCGAACTCGCGAGTGATGGTGATCGTCGGCAGGGTCGGGTGCGCGGTGATCTGGGCTTCGTTGGTCGTCGTGGTCATGATGCGCCTCTCTCTTCCTCGGTCTGGTCCTGGTTCATCTCGGCGAGGAGCCGGTCGATCCGCCGGAAGCGTTCCTCGGCCTCGCGCCGATATCTCTCTATCCACTTGGTCATCAGGTCGAACACCTCCGCGTCGAGGTGGACGGGGCGCCGCTGGGCGTCCCGGCTGCGATGGACGAGCCCCGCGTCCTCGAGCACCTTGAGGTGCTTGGAGACGGCCTGCAGGGACACGTCGTACGGCGCTGCCAGCTCGCCGACGGTTGCGTCCGCGGACGCCAGTCGGGCGACCATGTCGCGCCGGGTCGGGTCGGCCAGTGCGGCGAACGCCTTGTTGAGCCGATCCTCTTGTTCAACCATGTGGTTGATTAAACACACCGCCTTCCCCGTTGTCAACCGTCAGGTTGAATACGGTGTGGCGGCCGGGAACTGTCGGCCCCCTCCCCTACGGTCGTCCCCATGAGCAAAGCCCTCGCCCGCCCCGCGTATCGCTGCACCGAGTGCGGCTGGACCACCGGCAAGTGGGTCGGGCGCTGCGGCGAGTGCCAGGCGTGGGGCAGCGTGGCCGAGGCCAGCGCCCCCAAGGGACGCACCCAGGCCGGCCCGGTCACCGCACCCGCGATCCCCATCGGCCAGGTCCCGATCGACGACGCCGGGTCGCGGTCGAGCGGCGTGCCCGAGCTCGACCGAGTCCTGGGCGGCGGCATGGTGCCGGGAGCAGTCGTGCTGCTGGCTGGCGAGCCCGGCGTCGGCAAGTCGACGCTGCTCCTCGAGGTGGCCGCGCAGACCGCGCGCACCGGGATCCGTGCGCTCTACGTCTCGGGCGAGGAGTCGGCCTCCCAGGTCCGACTGCGCGCCGACCGCTGTCGCGGCGTC
This sequence comes from Nocardioidaceae bacterium, assembly GCA_035477015.1. GTDB lineage: Bacteria > Actinomycetota > Actinomycetes > Propionibacteriales > Nocardioidaceae > SSC3. The sequence continues at coordinate 42,775 of DATILB010000113.1, forward strand.
CACCACGAGCTCTTCCTCGCGGCCGAGACAGACCTCGGTGCCGTGCTCTCGCACATCGACGAGGTGAAGCCGGACCTCCTCGTCATCGACTCCGTCCAGACAATCAGCGCCGAAGGCGTCGAGGGCGTGCCCGGCGGCGTCACCCAGGTCAAGGAGGTCGCTGCGGCGATCGTGCGGATGGCCAAGACGCGCAACATCTCCACGGTTCTCGTCGGTCACGTGACGAAGGACGGCTCGATCGCCGGTCCGCGGGTGCTCGAGCACCTGGTCGACGTGGTGCTGCACTTCGAGGGCGAGCGATCGTCGCGGCTGCGCATGGTGCGCGCCATCAAGAACCGGTTCGGCCCGGTCGACGAGGTCGGCTGCTTCGACCTCTCCAGCGACGGCATCGTCGCCGTCACCGATCCGTCCTCGCTCTTCGTCGCCCGCCATCACGAGCCGGTCGCCGGCACCTGCATCACGGTCTCCCTCGAGGGCAAGCGACCGCTGCTCGCCGAGGTCCAGGCGTTGGTGACACAGACCAGCGGCGAACGGGCACGGCGTACGACGGTGGGCGTCGACAACGCCCGGGCCAACATGGTCGTCGCAGTGCTGCAGCAACGTGCGCGGATGCGGCTCTGGGACCGGGACATCTTCATCTCCACGGTCGGCGGCGCCCGGGTTGCCGAGCCGGCAGCGGACCTCGCCATGGCACTGGCCATGGCGTCCGCCGGGAAGGACGTCGCGCTGCGGACCGACCTCGTGGCGATGGGAGAGATCGGTCTGGCCGGCGAGCTCCGTCGCGTCGCCGAGATCCCGCGACGACTTGCCGAGGCGGCCCGGCTCGGCTTCAAGGTCGCGATCGTGCCGCCCGAGCAGGGCTCCGGCGCCGCAAAGCTCACCGAGGTCAACGGGCTGACGGTCTACGAAGCGCCGACGCTGGCCCACGCGCTGCAGCTGATGGACATCGGGGACGCGATCCGCCAGCCCGACAGCACGTACTACGGGCCGCTCAAGTCGGTGGACTGAGACGATTCCGTTATCGGACGGCGAGTGAGGCGTGCGGCTAGTACCAAGGTTCTCCCGGCACGGGCCACTACACTGACCGGCGACAGGGAGTCGAGAAAACAGGGGACGAAGTGGCTGGCCCGGACCGGAGCGACGCGGTACTCCGCCTTCGCACGACACTGGCGAGCATCGCGCCGGGCACACCGTTGCGCGACGGCCTCGAGCGGATCCTGCGCGGCCGCACCGGCGCGCTCCTCGTGCTGGGCTCGGACAAGACCGTCGACTCGATGTCCACCGGCGGCTTCACGCTCGACGTACCGTTCACCGCGACCGGGCTCCGCGAGCTGGCGAAGATGGACGGCGCGATCATCCTCGACAAGGACGCGTCGCGCATCCTGCATGCCGCTGTCCATCTGATGCCTGACCCGTCGATCCACTCCGAGGAGACCGGCACCCGGCACCGCACCGCTGACCGCGTCGCTCGGCAGGCCGGCTACCCCGTCATCTCGGTGTCGCAGTCCATGCAGATCATCGCGGTGTACGTCGGAGAGATCCGCTACGTACTGGAGGACTCCGGCTCGATCCTGTCGCGCGCGAACCAGGCGCTTGCCACCCTCGAGCGCTACAAGCTCCGCCTCGACGAGGTCTCCTCCACGCTGTCGGCGCTGGAGATCGAGGACCTCGTCACCGTGCGTGACGTTGCCGTTGTCGCGCAGCGGCTGGAGATGGTGACGCGGATCGCGCGCGAGATCGAGGACTACGTGCTCGAGCTCGGCACCGACGGCCGACTGCTGTCCCTCCAGCTCGACGAGCTCGTCACCGGCGTCGACATGGAACGCGAGCTCGTCGTACGCGACTACCTGCCCGGAGGCCGTGGCCGCCGTACGCCGGAGAACGTCCTCACCGATCTGGAGAACCTCTCCCCCGCCGACCTCGTCGACATCGCTGCGGTGGCACGTGCCCTCGGGCTCGGCGCCAGCGAGCACCTCGACGGCGCGAGCACCCCGCGCGGCTACCGCCTGCTGGCCAAGGTTCCGCGACTGCCGGGTGCAGTGGTCGAGCGGCTCGTCGAGCACTTCGGCAGCCTGCAGAAGCTGCTGTCTGCGAGCATCGACGACCTCCAGGCCGTCGAGGGCGTCGGCGAGCTTCGTGCCCGCAGCGTGCGCGAGGGACTGTCGCGGCTGGCCGAGTCCAGCATCCTCGAGCGGTACGTGTAGTTCCGCGATCTAGAACGCCGCGACTGCGGCCGTGACCGCGAGCAATACGCCGAACACATAGGTGCCCATTGAGGCAAGCATCCGACGCATGAACTCCTCCGCAAGCGATTGCGAGGCGAGCATCAAGTAGGCATGCGCGATCCGAGACACGGTTGCGCCGACGATCAGCGTGAGCCCCCAAGGTGTGGGTGACAGCCAGCCCACGATCAGGAACATCGCGATCAACGAAGGAACGTACTCGGAGGCGTTGCCGTGGGCACGCTGCGCGATCAGGAGCCGGTCCGCAGGGTCGGTGGGCTGCTGGTTGCCTCCAGCCTTGCCGACGACACCCCTCACCCGGGTGACGTTGAAGCCGAGCACGAAGATGCTCGCCGCGAGGATCGCGGAGCAGACGATGGCGGTGGTCATGAGGGTGCCTTCCATTCGGTGTGCGTTAGGACGTGTGAGACGAGGTCGAGGCAGTACGAC
>DATILB010000114.1:0-7173 GCA_035477015.1 Nocardioidaceae bacterium
GCTGGTGTTCGGGCAGATTCTCGACCGCAAGGTGCGGATCCCCGAGACCGGCGTCGAAGGCACGGTGTACGACGTCGCGATGGAGCAGGAGCGCAACCGCGACTGGGTGGTCAGCCGGGTCGCGCTGCAGGAGGGCTCCAAGCGCTTCGGCCGCAAGGGCCAGACACACGTGGCGAAGTGGGACGAGGTCGAGGGCTTCACCACGACCGAGGACAGCCAGGGCGCCACGCACCTGCTCGCGGCCCTCGAGGAGATGAAGCCGGCCGACCTGGCCAGCATGCTGCACGACCTGCCGTCGAAACGTCGATCGGAGGTCGCGGCGGCGCTGGACGACGAGAGGCTCGCCGACGTCCTCGAGGAGATGGTCGAAGAGGACCAGGTCGAGATCCTGGGAAACCTCGACCGCGAGCGCGCAGCTGACGTGCTGGAGGAGATGTCGCCCGACGACGCAGCCGACCTCATCGCCGACCTTCCGTCCGAGACGGCAGAGATGCTGCTCGCCCTGATGGAGCCGGAGGAGGCCGAAGAGGTGCGCCGCCTCCTCTCCTATGAGGAGCGCACTGCCGGCGGCATGATGACCACCGAGCCCGTGATCCTCCCTCCGGACGCGACGGTGGCCGAGGCGCTCGCCCGCGTCCGCAATGCGGAGCTCACCCCCAGCCTCGCGGCCCTGGTCTACGTGACCCGGCCACCGCTCGAGACGCCCACCGGCAAGCTGCTCGGCGTCGCGCACATCCAGCGACTGCTTCGTGAGCCCCCGTCGACCATGGTCGCCACCATCATCGACGACGACCTCGAGGCCCTGAAACCCACAGCCACGCTCGAGGAGTGCGCTCGCTACCTGGCGACGTACAACCTGGTGGCGGCTCCTGTCGTCGACGACAACAACCGCCTCGTGGGCGCGATCACGGTTGACGACCTCCTTGACCACCTCCTGCCGGAGAACTGGCGTGAGCAGCAGGGGCGCCGCGATGGCTGAGCGCAAACGCGACCGCACCTCGCGCCTCGACCAGCCGAAGGACACGCGGATCCAGCTCTTCCGTCGACCCAGCATCGACCGGGACCAGTTCGGCAAGTTCGCGGAAACCTTCGCCCGCTTCATGGGCACGGCCAGGTTCCTGATCTACATGACGCTCTTCGTCGTCGTCTGGCTGGCCTGGAACTGGCTCGCCCCCGATGACGTGAAGTGGGACGACTACCCGTTCATCTTCCTCACTCTGATGCTCAGCCTCCAGGCGTCGTACGCCGCTCCGCTGATCCTGCTCGCGCAGAACCGTCAGGAGGACCGGGACCGCGTCATCCAAGAGGGCGACCGTCAGGCGAACACCCGCGCCCACGCGGACATGGAGTTTCTCGCCCGGGAGATGGCCTCGTTGCGGATGGCGCTGGGTGAGGTCGCTACGCGTGACTACGTCCGCTCCGAGCTTCGCTCGCTCCTGGCCGAGCTCGAGGAGCGGGCCGCCAAGGCCGAGCCCGACGCCGTCCCGAGTGACGAGGACCACGGCTAGTCCCGGCTGGGCGCGACGTACCCTAGTCGCATGACCTCCCCCCTTCTCGAGCAGATCAACGCTGCGCTCGCGACCGTCAACGACCCGGAGATCCGCCGGCCGATCACCGACATCGGCATGGTCGACTCCGTGGACGTCTCCGAGGACGGCCGTGTCGGCGTGAAGGTGCTCCTGACGGTCTCAGGCTGCCCGATGAAGGAGAAGCTCACCAACGACGTCACCGCGGCCGTCTCCAAGGTGCCTGGCGTCAGCGGCGTGGACGTCACCCTCGGCGTGATGAGCGCCGAGCAGCGGGCGGCCCTGCAGGAGACGCTCCGCGGCGGCCAGCCCGCCAAGGAGATCCCGTTCGCGAAGCCCGGGTCGCTCACCAAGGTCTACGCCATCGCCTCCGGCAAGGGTGGCGTCGGGAAGTCGTCGGTCACCGTCAACCTGGCCGTCGCCATGGCTCAGCAGGGACTCAAGGTCGGCATTGTCGACGCGGACATCTACGGCCACTCGGTCCCCGCGATGCTCGGCGTCGCCGACATGCGCCCGACGCAGGTCGAAGAGATGATCATGCCGGTCCCGACTGACACCGGCGTCAGCGTCATCTCGATCGGCATGCTCAAGCCGCGGCGCGACCAGGTCGTCGCGTGGCGTGGCCCGATGCTCGACAGGGCTCTGGTCCAGATGCTCTCCGACGTCTTCTGGGGCGACATCGACGTGCTGCTGCTCGACCTGCCCCCGGGCACGGGAGACGTGGCCATCTCGCTCGGCCAGCACCTGCCGAACGCCGAGGTGATCGTGGTGACCACACCGCAGGAAGCAGCAGCCGAGGTCGCCGAGCGGGCCGGCACGATGGCGTCGATGATGCACCAGCGCGTGGTGGGCGTCGTCGAGAACATGTCGCACCTCGTGCTCCCCGACGGCTCCACCATGGAGGTCTTCGGCTCGGGAGGTGGCAAGCGGGTCGCCGAGACTCTCTCCACGCGGTTCGGGTACGACGTACCGCTCCTGGGCGCGATCCCCCTGGACACCCGGCTGCGCGAAGGCGGCGACAACGGCATCCCGATCGTGCTCAGCGACCCCGAGGCACCCGCCGCAGCCGAGCTGCTCAAGGTCGCGACGACGCTGAGCGGCCGTGGCCGTGGCCTGGTGGGTCTCCAGCTCGGCCTGACGCCCTCCGGTCGGCTGTAGCACTTCGCCATCCGGGTAGGGTCGCGCTGTGTTCGGCATCGGTATCCCGGAGCTCTTGGTGATCGTCGTGGTCGCCATGTTCGTGTTCGGTCCGGACCGGCTGCCCGACTTCGCCCGTCAGTCCGGGCGCTTCATCCGTCAGCTGCGCAAACTGACCCAGCAGGCCCGCGACGACATCCGCACCGAGCTCGGCCCGGAGTTCGCCGACTTCGAGATCACCGACCTCGACCCGCGCCGGGCGATCCGCAAGCACATCATGGAGGCGTGGGACGACGCGGACGAGGCGTCATCCACCAAGCCGCGCCTGCACCCGCTCGCCGAGGGCGAGCGCCCGCCTTACGACGCGGATGCCACGTAAAGCTATCGGCTGACTACTCCGGTCGGTCGGACTGGGCGTCAAGCGTGATCTCGACGTCGTTGGGACTACCGCTGCGCAGGTAGGTCAGCGTGATCGTGTCACCCGGCTGATGCGCACGGATCGCCACGATGAGCCCGATGCTGTCCTCGACCGGCTTGCCGTTGACCGCGACCACGAGGTCGTCCTTGCGCAGGCCGGCGATCGCTGCCGGGTCCCCGACGCTGACGTCGACGATGTGCGCACCCTTCTTCTCGGGCAAGGTGTTCACGTTCGCGCCGATGATCGGGTACTGCGCCTCGCCCGTCCGCAGGATCTGTCGCGCGGTGATCCGGACCTGCTCCATCGGGATGGCGAAGCCGACGCCGATGCTGCCCGCCTGCTCGTCACCCGTGCCGCCGGTGGTGGCGATCGCGGAGTTGACGCCGACGACCTGTCCGCGCAGGTTCACCAGCGGTCCGCCCGAGTTGCCGGGGTTGATCGCGGCATCGGTCTGCACCGCGTTGATGTACGACGAGTCGCCTGACTCGCCACTCGTCGTCACCGGCCGGTCGATGGCGGAGATGATCCCGGACGTGACCGTGCTGGACAGGCCAAGCGGCGAACCGAAGGCGACGACGGTCTCGCCGATCCGCATCGCCCGGGACGATCCGAGCGCCGCCGGCTGCAGCCCTTCGTAGTTGTCGATCGCGAGAACGGCGATGTCGTAGACCGGGCTCCGGCCGATGATCCGGGCGGAGTGCGAGCGGCCGTCATGGTCGACGACCTCGATCTCGTCCTTGCCGGTGGCATCCGCGACCACGTGGTTGTTGGTGATCACGTGGCCCTTGTCGTCGACCACGAAGCCCGAACCGGTGCCTCCCTCGCCAGTGCCTGTGCCACCCCGGGCGTTGACCTGGACGGTGCTGGGCAAGAGCTGCGCCGCGACGGCGGCGATGCTGGCGTTGCCTTCCGGCAAGGGCGCCTCGGACGACGGCAGAGCGTCCACCTCGCCGGTCGGGTCCGTCGATGCGTCGAAGAAGCCGTCGTTCGACGTGCTGTCGCCGGCGACGATGGTCCCGCCGATGGCGCCGCCGATCGTCCCCACGATGAGCGCGGTCGCGGCAACCACGGGCCACAGCCATCCGGGCACGCGCACCTTCGGTGGCTCCTGCGTGGGCTGGGTCTGGGAGTACTGGGCGTACTCGTAGCCCCAGGGGTCGTACTGGGGCTGCGGGGCCTGTTCGTAGGGGGCCTGCTCGTACGGCGCCTGCCCGTAATGGCTGGGCGAGTACTCCGGCTGCTGCACGGGCGGCTGGGGCGCGACCGGCTGCGGCTCGACGTACTGGGGCTGTGGGTCCTGAGGCTGTGGGTACTGAGGCTGCGTCTGCCCGTAGGTGTACGGGTACGGCGGCGGCGGTGGGTACTGAGCCTGCTGCGGCGGTGGCCAGAGCTGAGCGGTGTCCTCGTGCTGGGGCGCGCCGGTGTCGCCGAGCACCTCGGTGGGCTCGTTGTCCGGCTCCGGCGGACGCTCCTGCTCGTTGGTCACTGCATCATTTTGCCGCATGGGCGCCAGCAGCGGTCACTCGGCTGCGATCAGGGGTACGGCGGTGGCCACACGTGAGCCCACGGGAACCCGCCAGCCCTGGAGTCGGCCGTGCACCTCCGCGACGGTCGGAAGCACGGCGGAGGTGGGGGTCGAGGTAGGGGTTCCCGAGCCGATCGAGGTGATCGGGGGCCCGGAGGGTCCACCTAGGCCGAACGAGCCCAGAGCGGCGAACCCGAGCACCGCGACGGAGCCGGCCCCGGCGACCGCGAAACCGGTCCGGCGGCGGTGGCGGGTCTGGCTCTCGAGCCGGTCGACCTCGGCCCAGGCTTCGAGGCCCTCCCACGTGGGCGAACCCTCTGCGGAGAGTCCTTGCAGCGACTGGAGCGACCCGAGCAGTCGGGCGGAGGGTTCGTTGCCGCACATGGTCGAGAGCCGACGCTTGATCCAGGCCTCGCGTTCGACGAGCCCGCGGCACTGGGAACACGACAGGACGTGGTCCCAGGCACGCTCGGTCGTCTCAGCGTCGAGCTGGCCGTCCACGAGCGCGCTGACGGTGGTGCCGAGATGACCGCCGAACCGGCGCATCACGTCGGAAGGCCCACGGGCTCGACGGGGCCCGAGTAGCGCTGCCGACCGGGCGCAGGCGCTCGGTGAGCCAGTGCCTTGCGCAGCATCGCCCGGCCGCGGTGGATGCGGGAGCGCACCGTGCCGAGCTTGAGCCCGAGGACGTCCGCGATCTCGTCGTACGACAGGCCCTCGATGTCGCAGAGCACGACCGCGGCGCGGAAGTCTGGGGACAGCGCGGAGAGGGCTGCCTCGACGTCGTCGTCGAAGTGCATGTCCATCAGCACCATCTCGGGTGCCGGCAGCCGGCCCGGGAGGCGCTGGTCGGCATCATCGGCGAGCGCGTCGAAGCGGATCTTGGCCTTGCGACGTGCGCCGTCGAGGAAGAGGTTCGTGGTGATGCGGTGCAGCCAGCCCTCGAAGGTGCCCGGGGTGTAGCTCGACAGCGAGCGGAACACCCGGACGAACACCTCCTGGGTGAGGTCCTCGGCGTCGTGCGGGTTGCCCGTGAGGCGGTAGGCCAGCCGGTACACCCGAGCCGAGTGCTGCGCGACGATTTCTTCCCACGACGGCGGAGTCCACTCCTGCGCGTCCGGGCCCGGTGTCTGCTCGGTCACCCTGGGCTCCTTCCCCCGTTGCCTTGCCAGCATCGCCATGCGCTCTGCTTACTCCCATCAGACTAGGAAGGTGGTCTGAGAGTTCCCTGATAGCAACCTCTTTTTCCTCAACGGCCCTGGCTCCCCCGGTGTTCCCAAACCGGGCGATAGGGTCCTGACATGGGACTGAAGGCGGCCAGCTGGGACTACGCGGAGGAGTTCGTCGCCGAGGACGACGTGCTCGCGGCAGCACGCGGCAGGGCCGCCGAGGTGGGCGTGGTCCCGATCGGCACCGGAGGTGGCGCCGCCCTCCGCTTCCTCGCTGCCGTGACCGAGGCTCGCGCAGTCGTCGAGATCGGCACCGGCACCGGTGTCTCTGGCCTCTGGCTGCTCCGAGGGATGCGGTCCGACGGCGTGCTGACCACCGTCGACACGGAGGCCGAGCACCAGCGCCTGGCGAAGCAGACGTTCACCGACGCCGGGATCCCGTCCCAGCGGGCCCGGCTGATCAACGGCGCAGCACTCGACGTACTCCCCCGGCTCACCGACGGCCACTACGACATGGTGTTCTGCGACGGCGACAAGCTCGAGTACGGCGACTACCTCGCCGAGGCGATGCGGCTCCTCAAGCCCGGCGGCATCGTGGCCTTCGACAACGCGCTCTGGCACGACCGGGTCGCGGACCCCGCTCAGCGGGACCCCGAGACGGTGGCGATCCGCGAGCTCGGCAAGACCGTGCGCGACTCCGAGTCGCTGCTGCCGCTCCTCATGCCCATGGGCGACGGCCTGCTTGCCGCCAAGAAGCTCTGGTCCCCCGAAGAGAGTTAGTCAGCCGTACGTCGGCGCCTGGAGGAATCCTGATGCGCCCTCAGCAACCGCGACGATCTCGCAGGGCTCGATCATGACCGGCGGGCTGCCGACGAGCTGCGATCCCGGCGACTCCGCGGCAACGTTCTTGAACTCCTGCTCGAACGTGTCCCGGTCCTCGGTCGTCTCGAAGACGTAGCAGCCCTCGAACCACTCGCCCTCGCGCATCCGCCAGGTCTTGAAGCGCAGGCCTGCCTTGCCGGAGAACCGGCCGTGGGAGGTGGCTTCCACGTAGGCGCGCAAGGCGTCCTCGACGCCGTCGGGCGAGTCGGTCAGAGACCAGCGAACGGTGAGTCCGTGCATGCTCAGGATTTTACTCCGGCCAGCGGCTCCCGGAGCTCGAGCCAGCTGAGCAGCGCGCGGGCACCGAAACCGGTAGCTCCGGCGGTCCACTCGAAGGACTCACCCGGAGAGTCACCGACCGAGGCGATGTCCAGGTGCGCCCACGGCAGCCCGTCGGTGAAGTGCTGCAGGAACAAGGCCGCCGTGATCGCGCCCGGGCCACCAGCGGCGTTGTCCGCGTCAGCGATCTTGGACTCGAGGCGCTCCTCGTAGTCGGCGTGCAGCGGCATCCGCCAG
>DATILB010000115.1:0-5359 GCA_035477015.1 Nocardioidaceae bacterium
CCGGCTGCAGAGCGATGATCAGCTTCGTGTCCGGATTCTTGGTGCCTCGGACGCGGGTCACCTGGAGATCGGCCGGATGCGTGCACCAGTCGGTGGCGCCGACCAGCGCCCCGGCGTTGGTCGCCGCGATGGCCTCTGTAAGGGAGGGAACGAGGGAGATGACCCGCGCTCGCTCGGGTACCTCGACCTGAGTTCCAAGATCGTCCGTGGGCACGCACCCAACCTATGCCCCGGAGGTCGGGCCGGACGATCGCCCAGGGCGATCAACGCGGCTATGTCCGGGCGGAACCACCGCCGGTCGAGCCGGGACGTCGCCGAAAGGCGGCGACCGTGTCGAGACCACTGGTGACGTGGGCAGCCAACTCGCCGTGGCTCAGTAGCCGTGTCAGCGGCGGTTGGTCTCGACACGCTGGTTCGCTAGCGCTCACGACGCGGCTCGACCGGCGGGTGAGCGATCATCGGCTGTGTGCGGTGTGAGTCCGACTCCACTCACCAGGCGTCTACGCGAGGAGCTGGAGCGTCTGCTCCCGCCCGAGGTTCCGATCAGCACGCGACGACGAAGGTGCCCCGGCCACCGGATGGATCATCACCTCGTCCACAGCGAAGTGCTGGGCGAGCGACTCGATCTCGGCGCGGGCGGTCTCAGGAGTGCCAATCACCCATCGCCGCCTCATCGCGTCGAACAGCCCGCGGTGCTCCGCCGGGATCTCGTACGCCGCGGCGTCCTCAACGCTGAGCTGCGGGCGCAGCTCCTGACCGGTGCGCAACGCCACCATCGCCAGCAGCTGGGGTAGGGCGAGGGCCTCAGCCTCGTCGAGGGTGGGCGCGACGCACGCGTTGACCGTCAGGAACGTCGTGGGGGATTGGGCGAACTCGCTGGGCTGGAAGCTCCCTCGGTACGCCGCCAGCGCGGCTTCGGTTCCGCTCCCGGAGAAGTGGTGCGCGAACACGTACGGAAGGCCGAGCTTGGCAGCGAGGGCGGCCGAGTAGTCGGACGAGCCCAGCAGCCAGACGGGCGGCACGGTGACGGCGGCAGGCGTGGCGCGCAGCCGGTAGTGCTGACCGCGCAGGGGAATCCCCACTCCGGAGGGCTCCATCATGGCGAGCACGTTCTCGACGTACTCGGGGAAGCGCTCGACCGCGTCGTCCTCGACGCCTCCGGCGCCGAGCCGCAGTGCCCAGCTGGTGACCGGGTCGCTGCCGGGCGCGCGGCCGATCCCGAGGTCGATCCGACCGGGGAAGGCGGCCTCGAGCAGGGCGAACTGCTCAGCGACCACGAGCGGTGCGTGGTTGGGCAGCATGACGCCGCCGGACCCGACTCGGATCCGCGAGGTGGCCGACGCGATCAGCGGGATGAGCACCGCGGGGTTGGTTGCGGCGACCGCGGGCATGTTGTGGTGCTCGGCCACCCAGTACCGGTGGTAGCCGGTCTCGTCGGCAACGCGGGCGAGCGCGAGCGACGCCTGAAGCGCAGTCGACGTGGTCTGGTCGGCGCGGACGGGGACGAGATCGAGCACGGAGAGCGTCAGGGGAGGCACGTCAGGGCAACCACGACGCAGGCCGCGTCATTCCACGGATGCCTCAGCCGCGCTCGACGACCTCCTTCAGCCCGTCCAGCATCGACTGCCAGTTCTTCGCCGAGTGGTCGGCCTCGTCCTCGCTTCCGTTGTTGTCCTGCTTCAACGAGACGTGCACCAGGTCCCCACGGTCATCGATCTCGTAGACGAGGCGGTGATAGTTCTCCGGCTTGTCCTCCTGCCCGGTGAGCGGGCTGAAGTGCGTGACCTCGAGCCGCCGCTCGGGCTCGACGGCGATGATCTCGCCGTGGTCGACATAGGCACGCCCGTCGTACTCGCCCTTCCAGGCGATCGGGTCACCGGGCTGCCAGGACGTCTCCACGTGGGAGCCGAACATGTACTGCTCGATCAGGACGGGGTCGGTCAGCGCGTTCCACACCTGACCGGGCGACGCACTGACGTCGACCTCGGCGGTTGCCACATAACCAGTCATGCCTCGCTGGTACCCGCCGATCGTCAGGTCACACGTTGCGCCGGTACTGCCCGCCCACCTCGAAGAACGCCTCGGTGATCTGGCCGAGCGAGCAGACCCGCGCCGCGTCCATGAGTACGGCGAAGACGTTCTCCCCGGACGTGGCGGCCTGCTTGAGCCGCTCGATCTGGACAGCAGCCTCGTCGCGGTTGGCCTCCTGGAAGCCCTGCACCCGCGTGAGCTGTGAGGACTTCTCGTCCTCGGTCGCACGCGCGAGCTCGAGCTCCTTCGGCTCCTCGGTCCCGGCGCGCGGGTTGCGGAAGGTGTTGACGCCGATGATGGGCAGGGTGCCGTCGTGCTTGCGCTGTTCGTACAGCATCGACTCGTCCTGGATCCGGCCACGCTGGTAGCCCGTCTCCATGGCACCGAGCACGCCACCGCGCTCGTTGATGTGGTCAAACTCCGCGAGCACCGCCGCCTCCACGAGGTCGGTGAGCTCGTCGATGATGTACGAGCCCTGAAGCGGGTTCTCGTTCATCGCCAGACCCCACTCGCGGTTGATGATCAGCTGGATCGCGAGGGCACGACGTACGGACTCGTCGGTCGGGGTGGTGACCGCCTCGTCATAGGCGTTGGTGTGCAGCGAGTTCGCGTTGTCGTAGATCGCGATCAGCGCCTGCAGCGTCGTACGGATGTCGTTGAAGTCCATCTCCTGCGCGTGCAGGGACCGGCCGGACGTCTGGACGTGGTACTTCAGCTTCTGCGACCGCTCGTTGGCGCCGTACTTGTCACGCATCGCGACGGCCCAGATGCGACGGGCGACACGGCCGAGCACGGAGTACTCCGGGTCCATGCCGTTGCTGAAGAAGAACGACAGGTTCGGCGCGAAGTCGTCGATGTCCATGCCGCGGGCCAGGTACGACTCGACGTACGTGAAGCCGTTGGCCAGCGTGAAGGCGAGCTGGCTGATCGGGTTCGCCCCGGCCTCGGCGATGTGGTAGCCCGAGATCGAGACCGAGTAGAAGTTCCGGACTGCCTGGTCGATGAAGTACTGCTGGATGTCGCCCATCATCCGGAGGCTGAACTCCGTGGAGAACAGGCAGGTGTTCTGGCCCTGGTCCTCCTTGAGGATGTCGGCCTGCACGGTGCCACGGACGTTGGACAGCGCGAACGCCCTGATCTCGTTGTGCTCCGACAGGCTGGGCTCGCGGCTCTCCTTCTCCCGGAACGCCTCGACCTGCTGGTCGATGACGGTGTTGAGGAAGAAGGCGAGGACGGTAGGCGCAGGGCCGTTGATCGTCATCGACACCGAGGTCGACGGTGCGACGAGGTCGAAGCCGTCGTACAGCGCCTTCATGTCGTCGAGCGTCGCGACGGAGACGCCGGAGGTGCCGACCTTGCCGTAGATGTCGGGGCGCAGGTCGGGGTCGCGGCCGTAGAGGGTCACCGAGTCGAAGGCCGTCGAAAGCCGGGTGGCATCGCCGTCCGCGGAAAGCAGCTTGAAGCGCTTGTTGGTCCGGAACGGGTCGCCTTCACCGGCGAACATCCGGGCCGGGTCCTCGCCCTCGCGCTTGAAGGGGAACACGCCGGCGGTGAACGGGAAGTAGCCCGGCAGGTTCTCGCGGCGCCAGTAGCGGACCAGCTCGCCGTGGTCGGTGTAGCGGGGGAGCGCCACGCGCGGCACGTGCGTGCCGGACAGCGACTCGCGCGTGAGCCGGTTGCGGATCTCCTTGTCGCGGACCTTCACGACCTGTTCGTCGCCCTGGTACGACGCGACGACCGCGGGCCACCCCTCGATCTGCTGGGCCAAGTCGGTCGGCAGGTCCTTGCGGGCGGACTCGAGCAGCGAGATCACCCCGTCGGCATCCATGCCGGCGTCCTCGAGCTCGCCTTCGACCGCGCAGAGTCGCTGGACGCGGCTGGCTGCGTCAGCGAGCTGGTCGGTCGACTCGTGATAGCCGCGGACCGTCTCGGCGATCTCGGCCAGGTAGCGCACGCGCGTCGGCGGCACGACCTGTGCGCTGCCGCTCGAGTGACGCACGGACACCGCCGACAGCCGGGGCTCGTCGACGACCAGGCCGTGCTGCACGAGCTCGGAGCGCAGGTGCTGGTAGAGCGCGGTGACGCCGTCGTCGTTGAACGTGGCGGCAGAGGTCCCGAACACGGGCATGTCCTCGGGCTTCTTGCCGAAGGCCTCGCGGTTGCGCACGAGCTGGCGCCCGACGTCGCGCATCGCATCCTTGGCGCCACGCCGTTCGAACTTGTTGATCGCGACGGTGTTGGCGAAGTCCAGCATGTCGATCTTCTCGAGCTGTGACGCGGCGCCGAACTCCGGCGTCATCACGTACAGCGACGAGTCCACGAACGGCACGATCGCGGCGTCGCCCTGACCGATGCCCGGCGTCTCGATGATGACCAGGTCGAATCCGGCCGCCTTCAGGATGTCGATTACCGCCGGTAGGCACTCGGGCAGCTCGTGGCTGCCGCGGGTCGCGAGCGAGCGGAAGTAGACGCGGTCGCCGTCCAGGGAGTTCATCCGGATCCGGTCACCGAGGAGCGCGCCACCACCACGACGGCGCGTCGGGTCGACGGCAACGACGGCGACCCGGAGCTTGTCCTCCTGGTCGAGACGGAAACGGCGGACCAGCTCGTCGGTGAGCGAGGACTTGCCCGAACCGCCCGTGCCGGTGATGCCCAGCACCGGCGTACGACGGCCCGCGGCTGCGTCGGTGAGGCCGGGCAGCACGTGACCCTCCTCGGCGCCCGTGATGGCCCGAGCGATGGCGGTCCGGTCTCCGGAGATGACGGACTCGACGGTCGCCTCGGACAGTGCCCAGAGGTCGGTGTCGCACTTCTCGATGAGCTGGTTGATCATGCCGGCGAGGCCGAGCCGCTGGCCGTCCTCGGGCGCGAAGATGTGGACGCCGCTCTCACGGAGCCGAGCGATCTCGGCCGGAACGATGACGCCGCCACCGCCTCCGAAAACCTTCACGTGGCCCGCGCCCCGCTCGCGCAGGGACTCGACGAGGTACTCGAAGTACTCGACGTGCCCGCCCTGGTACGACGAGACGGCAACACCCTGGACGTCCTCGTCGAGGGCGGCCTCCACGACCTCCAGCACCGAGCGGTTGTGGCCCAGGTGGATCACCTCGGCGCCCTGCGCCTGCAGGATCCGCCGCATGATGTTGATGGACGCGTCGTGCCCGTCGAACAGGCTCGACGCGGTCACGAACCGGACCGGGTGCTTCGGCTTGTAGAGCTCCGTCACGAGGGCCTCACAAATTAGTAGGACGTCCAACTATCTTAATAGTAGGACGTCCAAGTAGTTCTTGCCAACTGCCTGCGAGGATGTCGTCCATGACTGAGACCA
>DATILB010000116.1:0-2368 GCA_035477015.1 Nocardioidaceae bacterium
ACGAACTCACGCGTGCCGGCGACCTTGAAGTCCATGTCACCGAAAGCGTCCTCGGCACCGAGGATGTCGGTCAGCGCGACGTACTCCGTCTTGCCGTCGACCTCACCGGAGATGAGACCCATCGCGATGCCGGCGACGGCCGCGCGGAGCGGGACACCCGCCTGCAGCAGCGACAGGGTCGAGGCGCAGACCGAGCCCATCGAGGTGGAGCCGTTGGAGCCCATCGCCTCGGAGAGCTGACGGATCGCGTAGGGGAACTCCTCACGCGTCGGCAGCACCGGCAGGAGCGCGCGACGAGCGAGCGCACCGTGGCCGACCTCGCGACGCTTGGGCGAACCCACGCGACCGGTCTCACCAGTGGAGAACGGCGGGAAGACGTACTTGTGCATGTAGCGGCGCGACTTCTCCGGGGAGAGGGTGTCGAGCTTCTGCTCCAGCGTCAGCATGTTGAGCGTGGTGACACCCAGGATCTGGGTCTCGCCGCGCTCGAAGAGCGCCGAACCGTGCACCCGCGGGATGACCGCGACCTCGGCGGACAGCGTGCGGATGTCGGAGAGGCCACGACCGTCCATGCGGACCTTGTCGCGGAGCACGCGCTCGCGGACGAGGCTCTTGGTGAGGCTGCGGAACGCGGCGCCGAGCTCCTTCTCGCGACCCTCGAAGCTCGGGGCGACCTGCTCCAGGACGGAGTCCTTGATGGCGTCGAGCTTGTCCTCGCGCTCCTGCTTGCCGGCGATGGTCAGCGCGACAGTCAGGTCGGTCGAAGCGGCGGCCTCGATGGCGGCGTACACGTCGTCCTCGTAGTCGAGGAAGGTCGGGAACTCCTGGACGGGCTTCGCGGCCTGCTTGGCAAGCTCGGACTGAGCCTCGACCAGCTGCTTGATGAACGGCTTGGCAGCGTCAAGACCGCCGGCGACGATCGCCTCGGTCGGAGCCTGCTTGCCGGCCTGGACAAGGTTCCACGCGGACTCGGTGGCCTCGGCCTCAACCATCATGATCGCGACGTCACCGGTCTCGGTGACCCGCCCGGCGACGACCATGTCGAACACGGCCTCCTCGAGCTGGCTGTGGGTCGGGAACGCCACCCACTGGCCGTCGATCAGGGCCACGCGGACGCCGCCGACCGGGCCGGAGAACGGCAGGCCGGAGAGCTGGGTGGACATGGAGGCGGCGTTGATCGCGAGCACGTCGTACGGCGTGTTCGGCTCGAGTGCCATCACCGTGATGACGACCTGGACCTCGTTGCGCAGGCCCTTCTTGAAGGTCGGGCGCAGCGGCCGGTCGATCAGGCGGCAGGTGAGGATCGCGTCCTCACCGGGACGACCCTCGCTACGGAAGAACGAGCCCGGGATCTGCCCGGCGGCGTACATCCGCTCCTCGACGTCGATCGTCAGGGGGAAGAAGTCGAGGTTGTCCTTGGGGTGCTTGCTCGCCGTGGTGGCCGAGAGCAGCATGGTCTCGTCGTCGATGTAGGCGGTCACCGAGCCGGCCGCCTGACGGGCCAGCAGGCCGGTCTCGAACTTGATGGTGCGGGTGCCGTGCTTACCGTTGTCGATCACGGTCTCTACGGCTGAAATAACGGGTCCCTCCACAGGGATCCCCTTTCTGAGTCGCGGAGCGATCTCGCGGGGGCGTCCAGAGGTGCTCACCAGATGGTGGGCGGGGGCCGGTCTTCGATCGAGGCCTGCGGGCTGTTCGTCCCGAGGGCCACTACCGAGGACCGGGCCAGACGTCCGCGGTCGCTCCTGTGGTTACTTCTGAAGTTGTGTTTGTGGCCAACTTAGCCAGAACGAATCGGAGCGGCCACCCTGACGCGGGTAGCCGCTCCTCATCGGTTCAGCGACGGAGGCCGAGACGCTCGATGATCGAGCGGTAACGGTTGATGTCTTCCTTCTGCATGTAGTTCAGAAGGCGACGACGACGACCGACCAGCAGGAGCAGACCACGACGGGTGTGGTGGTCGTGCTTGTGCTGCTTGAGGTGCTCGGTCAGGTGGGCGATCCGGTGGCTGAGCAGCGCAACCTGAACCTCGGGGGAACCGGTGTCGCCCTCAGACAGGCCGTACTCGGCGATGATCTTCTTCTTGGTCTCAAGGTCGGTACCTGCAGACACTTTGTTCCTCTCGGGTTCGTTGCGCGGCGCCCCGGGGCACATCCACCCGGGCACTCTCGATCCGCGGCCGTTAGACGGCAACCGCACGATGCTATCAGCGGGCCTGTGGATTCACCGAATCGCCCCAGAGGAGGCTCAGAGCAGGCTCAGGGCCCCGTGATCAGCCCCTGGGTGGACGGCTGGAACGGGTTGAGACCGTGGTCGATGGCGTACTGCCGCAGGTAGCCCTCGCGACCGAGCACCTTGATCCGCTCGA
>DATILB010000117.1:0-14269 GCA_035477015.1 Nocardioidaceae bacterium
ATCGAGGGCCTTTCTTGTCGGCGTGATTGCTTGGTCGCTTCACACCGAACTCAAGAAAGGCCCTCTTCACCTACCCGGCACGCCGAGTGACACCAACGTCCCTGCCCAGAACAGCAAGCGAGCGAGAGCGCCGCGTGCCTCCCGCCACGCTGCCGACCGGCTACCAAGCGCGGGGCACATCGATGAACGGGAGATCCACCAGCTGCGGGCCCATCGCGCCCACATCGGACAGCGTCCAGTCGTCACGGAGGAGGAGAGCCGCCGACGCCGGGCGAAGGACCAGCCACAGCCAGCGCCCCTGAGCCTCGCCCGCGAAGACCGAGCGGTCGAACGCCGCGTCGCTCTCGCTGGTGGAGAGCACCCAGAGTGCGGCGGGGTGCCCGTCCAGCTGCACCTTCACCTGCGCCGGTCCGTCGCCGATGTCGGCGCCCGGGTCCGTGCGGTCGACCCCGGCGCAGCGGGCTCCGAGGCCGACACCGGGCTCCTCCGCCACGACCGTCACCTCGACGACACCGTCGAGCTCGGTCGTGCCCGTGCACGAGATGAACGTCGCCCGCGCCTCTGAACCGGGGCGGGCAACGTACCCGAAGTCGCTGACCGCCCAGCCGGGCTGGAGCGGCCACGGCAGCCAGGTGGGCATGGGCGCCGCGGACTGAAGGTGGTCATGGAAACCGTCGTACGCCACGGACTTCGCCCGCCAGAGCGGCGTGATCGATCCGTGGTCCCGGCAGGACCAGCCGTCGTCGCCCTCCTCGGTGACCGGTGCGGAGCACCGAGGGCAACCCGCCGCGAGGTTCATCACTACACGGTGCCGGGGGTGACCGGAAAGGGTCAATAGGCTGCTGCCGTGGAACCCGAGCTGGTCGACTGCGTCGGAGGCATCGTCACGGCCCCCGACGGCCGCCTCCTGCTGATCCAACGCGGGAAGGAACCAGCCCTCGGCTGCTGGTCCGTGCCGGGCGGCCGGGTCGAGGAGGACGAGACCATCATCGAGGCGACCTACCGCGAGATCCTCGAGGAGACCGGCCTCGAGGTCGTCGTGGGCGACCTCGTCGGCACGGTCGAGCGCGACGCTCCCGACGGGTCGGTCTACGTCATCTACGACTTCGCGTGTACGCCGGCCGGCTCGCTCGACGTCGTGGCCGGCACGGACGCGGATGACGTCGGCTGGTTCACGCCCGACCAGGTGCGGGCGCTGAACTGCTCGCCAGGTCTCATCGAGGCGTTCGAGGAGTGGGGCGTCCTCTAGGAGGCTGCTAAGCCTGTTCGGTCTCTCCCGGCCAGTTCTTGTCTGGCTGCGGGACCGGGCGACCGGGCTGCTCGCCGCCGCGCGCCTCGAGGTAGTTGTCCTTCGGCACCATCACCTTGCGGCGGAAGATGCAGACGACCTTGCCGTCCTGGTTGTAGCCGATCGTCTCGACGTACACGACGCCACGGTCGTCCTTCGAGGTCGACTCCCACTTGTCGAGGACGGTGGTCTCGCCGTAGAGGGTGTCACCGTGGAAGGTCGGCGCGACGTGGCGCAGCGACTCGATCTCGAGGTTGGCGATCGCCTTGCCGCTGACGTCGGGCACGGACATGCCGAGCAGGATCGAGTAGACGTAGTTGCCGACGACGACGTTCTTGCCGAACTGGGTGGTCTCCTCGGCGTAGTGCACGTCAAGGTGAAGCGGGTGGTGGTTCATCGTCAGGAGGCAGAACATGTGGTCGTCGAACTCGGTGACCGTCTTGCCTGGCCAGTGCTTGTACGTCGCACCGACCTCGAACTCTTCGTAGCTACGACCGAACTGCATGGATGAGTCTCCTGATCACGGGTGTGGAACCGTCATATCCTCACCGATGCCCAGGGCTGGGCGGAACGTGTGGATGGGTGGGATAGGTCACCCGGACTTGCGGCGGTGCATCCGCTTGCCACCCGCAGGGCCGTGGGACTGGGCCTGGCCACGCTCATGCGACTCGCGCTGGACCCCCTGGTCGTTCTCCTTCTTGCGGTCCAGCGCCTCGCGCATCTTCGCCTTGAGGTCGTCGTTGGCGGGCTCGGTCTCAGGGTCGGTCTCAGGCATGTGTCGAGGGTCCCACGAGAGTCAGATCACGTCGAATCGGATTGAACCAAAACGGTTCCTAGGGCTACCTTAGACATACCAAGAGTATGTAACCGACTCACAGACGGAGGACCCCGTCGTGTTGACCCGCACCCAGCACCGCGCCCGCGTGCTGTTCTTCACCGCCCTCGTGGTCGTGGCCACCAGCCCCGACCAGGCCAAACAGCTCGTCAGGAAGCACTCAGCTTCCGCCTGACCCCCTGGAGGACCCTGATGATCAGCAAGCGCACCCTCGCCGTGACCGCCGCCGCGGTCGCCGCGCCCCTGACCCTCGCCGGCCCGGCATTCGCCGCCGGCATCAAGTTCACCGCTCCCGTGAGCGGCACGACGTACCTCGCCAAGCCCGACGTCACGGCGGCCCTTCCGGCCGGCACGTACACCTACGGCGAGATCAACGGCGACACGATCACCTCGAACATGGTGGTCCCGGTCACCACGAGCCGCGTCCGGCTGCTCGACATCCCGCAGTACGGCGACGCCACCGCCACGGTCAAGATCGTCGACACGCGTCCGGCGGTCACGAAGCTG
Organism: Nocardioidaceae bacterium; assembly: GCA_035477015.1. Lineage (GTDB taxonomy): Bacteria > Actinomycetota > Actinomycetes > Propionibacteriales > Nocardioidaceae > SSC3. The sequence goes on from DATILB010000117.1 coordinate 2,631, forward strand.
AAGCTCGACGGTTCGGCCGACGGCACGGCGTACTTCAAGATCCAGATCCTCGCGGTCTACGCGGACGCCCTCCCAGGTGTGAACCTGGTGTCCCCGACCTGCGCGTCCGGCGAGATCGTGGCGCCGACGCACAGCAACAAGTTCGAGCTGCTCGCCGCTTCGACCGTCACCAGCACGTTCACCATCCCGGCCTTCACCGGGTGTGGCCAGAAGGAGCTGGGTCAGTTCGACTCGCGTGACCAGCTCATCACAGACAAGCTCTCGGGCCCGGGCAACACCATGAACGCTGTGGTGGGCCCGGCGGTCCTGGGCTGACCTTCCGGGGGGTTAGGTCAGTCCCAGGTGACGGGAAGGCCGTGAGGGGCGGCCTTCCCGTACACCCGGGTCTCGCCTCCCGGCCAGGTCTGCAGCACCACCAGGAACTCGTGCTCCGACTCTGGAGTACGACGCGTCGGCTCGAGGCTCAGGTGGGCGAACGGACTCCGTTCGGTCGCCGCAGCACCTAGCTCCTCGATCCCCGCGATCACCTGCTCCCGATCCTCCTTCGAGAGGTACTGGAGCATCACGGAATGCCACAGCACCGTGGCAGTCCCCTCCTCGGGCCTGATCGCTCTCACGAACGAGACGGCATCCTGCTCGGCCACCGCGAGGGGTGTGGCCGATGCCAGGTCGAGGGCGCCACGCAGCCGGGCCAGGCGCAACGCCTGGTCCGGCCACACGTACGCGGTCAGGGTCAGCCGGCCCTCCTCCGTCGTGACGTCGACCGGCGCCAGGTCCGACCCGACACGCTCGACGATCTCGAGCGGCCACTCGGTCGGCCCGTGCGCCCAGGCCGGGTCCAGCCTCACCGCAGACCCAGGGTCGCCGAGTACGCCGTCCCGCGTCACGTACGCGAAGCGGTCGGCCAGCAGGTTGAGGCCGCCACTGGCCCCCATCTCGAACAGCCGGACCGGCAGCCGCCAGGGCAGCTGCAGCAGCCCGCCGTACAGAGCCGCGGCCCGGCCCACCTCGTTGGTCTGCACCTGGTGGTCGATCCACTCGAGCACGGCGTCGGGCTGCTGCTTGATGAGCCGCATGAAGGCCTCATCGGTCGCGGCCGGGATGTGGGTGCCGCCGACGCTCGGGTAGAACGTCGCCAGCTCCGGGGCTCGGCCGGTCAGCACCAGGCGGTGCACCGAGCCCAGCAACCTGAGTCCCAAGGCAGAGGGGCCGGGATCGTCCTCATGGCCCCGCATCAGCTCGCGGAACGGCCCGCCCGCGCCGTGCTCATCAGCGAGTACGTCGAGCAGCTCGCCGTACATCGGTGAGCCGAGCAGCCGGCAGGCGCTGGCCTGGGTGCGAAACGATGCGGCGAGCTCCATCGGCCGATCGTAGCCAGGTCACCTAGTCCGGCTGGGGCGCCCGCTTCCGGCCGCGACTCTTGCCGAACGGGTTCGGCCCGTGGCCCTTGCTCCGGGTCTCACGCAGCGCGTCCAGCAGGGAGGGGTCACAGGAGCTGGTGACGAACTCGGCGAGCGAGCGCAGCTGCGCGTCCGAGACGGCCTGGTCATCGCTGGTCAGCAGTTCGTAGCGCAGGTCGAGAACCCGGTCCGGCCGCGTCTTGCGCAGGTGTTCCTGAATCTCCTCGACGCGTGCGATCGCCGAGTGGACCTCGGTCTGCTCGAAGTTCTGCCAGAAGCCCGAACCGGCTACTGCCTCGTGGTCGCGCTGGTTCAGCACGTAGCGGGCGCCGGGGAAGGCGTCGTCCATGAAGCGGAAGAACTCCTCGGTGTCCTCCGGCGCGATGCGATGCCAGACCACCTCCTTGAACCCGAGAGTGTCCACCGCGTCGGGATCAGTCCGGCCGAGCAGCTGACGCGTGACGAACTCCCCTGTGTTGCGGGCGAAGTCAACGATGCGGAGGTCGTGAAGACCGTAGAACGCCGAGATGACGTTCCCTGCACCGTGGGTGATGTGCTCGTCCTTGAACTCACGCGCGAGCTTCTCGGCCTCGAAGAACGGCAACAAGTAGAGGTTGTTCTCGCCGCGGACCATCGTGCGCGGCAGCGTGTTGAGCAGACCTTGGACGAGCGTCGAGCCGGAGCGGCCGTACGTGACGACGAAGACGTAGTCGAACTTCTTGCGCGACTGCCGAAATCGCGCGATGCGATCCCGAACGCTCACACCAGCCCCCAGAGCCGTTCCGGGATCCGCACCAATGGCTGATCGTCCATGGCGCGCACCTGCCCCATCTTGATGGTGCGGTACCCGTCCTCCTCGTCGTACTGCACCAGGCTTGCGGCATCGATGGCCGCCGGGTCGAACTCGGGTACGGCGCCGGCGCCTGAGTCTGCAACGGCGCGGTCGAGCACGGCCACCATCGCCTTGCCACCGCGGGACCAGCTCGAGCCTGCCGCGCGCCCGTCGGCCTCGACCATCGACTTGCGATGCTCCGCCGTACGTCGCAGCGCGTCACGGTCATAGAACTTCAGGTGGAACATGAAGAGCTCAGGATCGACCTCGAACCTGGTCCTGATGCCGTGGGAGGCGGCTGACCACGAGGCAGCCACCCGCTTGATCGACGGCTTGCACATGAGCGGCACGAACTTGGCGTACGTCCGCTGACCCAGCACGGGTCGAGAGGGGTCGATCGGACCCTCGGTCGGGTGGTGGACGACGTTCAGGCCGAGCGAACCGACCGCGTCCAGACTCGTCTGCACCGCCAGGTACGCCTGGAGTCCATCGTGTCTGGCCGGGTCCGGGACGAGGAACTCGTCGACGTCGGTGAAGATCGCGACGTCGTACCACGCCAGCAGGCCATTGGTCGTGCGGCTGACGAGCTCCATCCGAGCCTTCTCGAAGGGAACCCGGGCGCTGTCCAGCGCTGGCAGCCGGTGCACGGTGCACGGAAGGTCATCGGTCGATCCGTCCGAGCTGTTGTCGTCGAAGACGATGAGGTTGTCGTACCCCAGCTGGCTGCCGTAGTAGTCCACCCAGCGGGGCAGCATCTCCGCCTCGTCGCGTACGACCGTAACGACGACTGCGTGAGAGCCGTCGCTCCGCCGGTACGGCGCGATCCCGGACGGACGGGAAGCGTTTCGACGGTTGAACCTGGGCATGCGGCTCACCCTATGGCCTCATTTGATCTTGTAGTCCTCCAGGACCCTGCGGCCGATGATCATCCGCTGGATCTCCGAGGTGCCCTCGCCGATCAGCAGCATCGGGGCCTCGCGGTAGAGCCGCTCGATCTCGTACTCCTTGGAGAAGCCGTAGCCGCCGTGGATGCGGAAGGAGCTCTCGACGACCTCGTTGCAGTACTCGGCGGCGAGGTACTTCGCCATGCCGGCCTCGAGGTCGTTGCGCTCGCCCGAGTCCTTCTTGCGGGCCGCGCGCACCATCATCTGGTGCGCGGCCTCGACCTTGGTAGCCATCTCCGCGCAGCGGAAGAGGATCGCCTGGTGCTCGATGATCGGCTTGCCGAAGGTCTCGCGCTGCTGGGCGTACTCGATGCCGAGCTCGAACGCCCGCCAGGCCACACCGACCGCACGGGAGGCGACGTTCACGCGGCCGACCTCGACGCCGTCCATCATCTGGTAGAAACCACGGCCGCGACCCTTGTCGCCACCGAGGATCTGGTCCGCCGAGATCTGGTGGCCCTCGAAGATCATCTCGGTGGTGTCGACACCCTTGTAGCCCATCTTGTCGATCTTTCCGGGGATGGTGACGCCCTGGGCGGTCTCACCGAAGCCCTCGGTCTTCTCGACCAGGAAGGTGGTCATGTTCTTGTAGACGCTGTCGGCACCCTCGTCGGTCTTGACCAGCACGGCGACCAGGTTGGACGAGCCACCGTTGGTCAGCCACATCTTCTGGCCGGTGATCGAGTAGCTGCCGTCGTCCTGCTTCGTGGCCTTGGTGGAGATCGCGGAGACGTCGGATCCGAGGGCCGGCTCGGACATCGAGAATGCTCCGCGGACCTCACCGGTCGCCATGCGCGGGAGGTACTTCTGCTTCTGCTCCTCGGTGCCGTGCTGCATCAGCATGTAGGCCACGATGAAGTGCGTGTTGATCACACCCGAGACGCTCATCCAGCCGCGGGCGATCTCCTCCACGACGAGCGCGTAGGTCAGCAGGGACTCGCCCAGGCCGCCGTACTCCTCCGGGATCATCAGCCCGAAGATGCCGAGCTCCTTCATCCCCTCGACGATGTCGGTGGGGTACTCGTCCTTGTGCTCGAGCTCGGTCGCGACCGGAAGGATCTTCTCGTTCACGAACTCTCGGACGAGCTTCAGGATCTCCTGCTGCTCCTCGGTGAGGCCGTCGGTCTCGCAAAGGCGACCCATGATCTTCCCTTCTTCGCATCGGACAACCGGGAGAGATTACTCGTCGGTAGAGCCCTCTGTCTGTGAAGCACTCCACACTTGCACGAGATGGGCGAGCGCCGCGACTGCGGCCTCTTCGCGGTCCGCCACGGGCACCGCCCTCAGGTCGACGCCCTCGGTGTCGATCGGACGGAGGTCCTCGAGGTCGCCGACGATCCGGACTCCCAGCTCCTGGAACCGTTCGATCATCCCCTGGGCCCGCTCGCGCACCCAGTCGTCGGCGGTGAAGCCGATGGTCTGCTCCTCGCGCCTCCGGGCAGCCATTCCACGCTTGGCCAGCTCGTGCTTGATCACGGCGTTGTACTGGTTCGTGGTCAGTTCCTTGAGGTGCACGTTGAGGTCACGCAGCACCAGCGCAGACGCTGCGCCGATCGACGCGTTGTCGCGCTCCGGCATCACGAAGGGCTCCGGGTCGAGGCGGACCGCGTCGCAGAACCGTCTCCAGAGCAGGTCGCGAGGTGCTCCTGGCGGCGGGCCGGTGACGATTGTCACGTGGTCGACCCCGGCCTCGGAGACCCAGCGGTCCGCGATCGCGGCGATGGCCATCGGGCGCCAGAAGCGTCGCGCCCAACCCGGCGTGGTCGGGTCGCCGGTCCGGATCGCCTCCTCGAAGTCGTCCCAGGTCCAGGTCTCAGCGTTCTGCACGCCCTCCTGCCACATCGCCGGGATGTTGCGGCCCAGGTCACGGACCGTGAGCACCACGTCGACCTGCGCCGGCGCCAGGCTGTCGAGCACCTTGCGAATGTTGACCTTCGGGACCGGGGCCAGGAACTCCATGGAGATCAGCGACGTGCCGTCGTGGGCGCTCATCTCGTCGAGCAGGCGCTGCCACATGCCCTCGGCAAGCACCATCGGCTTGCCGTCGCGCAGCTGCCCGAGGACGTCGATGACGCCGAGCACCTGGTGACGCCAGACCTCACCCGGGAAGAGGAAGCCCTGGCCCGCGAGGACGTCCTTGTTCTCGGCCAGGGTCTGCTGGATGAAGCTGGTGCCGGACTTCATGGCTCCGACGTGCAGGACGACGCGCTCGCTCACGGACGTCTCCCCAGCCGGGCCAGCGTCTGCTCGAGCTCAGTCACCTGCTCCGCGAGCCGTTCCTGCAGGGCGTAGTGCTCCTCGAGCCCGTCCTCCATCGAGGCGACGCGGCGGCGCAGGTCCCAGACGTCGCGCAAGCCAGTCGCCTCCGCGAGGTTGCGCAGCCGGTCCTTCACAGTGACTCCCCGCGGTAGCGCGCGAGGGCGGCCTCCGAGACCTCGGCGTCCCCGGCGGGGAGCAGCAGCTCCGTCACGAGGTCGGTGAGCTCGGCGACCCGCAGCTGCAAGGCTCGCTGCGCGAACAGCTCCGCCTCGAGGGCTTTGACCCTCTCTTCAAGACGCTCGGTCTCCTTGCCCAATTGGACGGCCGCGCCGCCGCGGAGCACGCGCTTCCCGAACGAGCCGAGGCCCTTCGCACCCTGCTCGGGTGCCTCGGTCGCACCGCCGGTGCGCTCACGCATCAGGACGATGAGCTTGACGATCGTCTGGGTGGCGGCGTCGAGCAGCTCGCCCTCTGTCACCTCGCTCGGCGTGCGCGCCTCGGGTCGAGTCGCCCGGAGGTCCTCAAGGTCGCCCTGTACGTCGTACCCGGCGCTTCGGACCTGGTTGATCGACTCCTCGCTGCGCGTGGCCGCGTCGTCGTACTGGGCGTCGGTCAGACCGATCGGCTCGTTGCCGAGAGTCACGAGCACCTGGTGAGCCAGCGTGTCCCTCAGCCACAGCGCGTGCTCGCGGTTGTTGCTGATCGGGTCCTCGACCTTCTCGTTGACCCTGCGAAGCAGCTCGGCGGCCACCACACCCATGGACTCGTTCACCCGCTCGACGTCCGTCGAGAGTCCGGGCACGTCCAGGTCGCAGGCAGCCGCGAAGCGCCGCCACAGCTCGTCCTTGTCCGCTCCCGCGCGCGGGACGGTGACGATGTGCACGTGGGCAGCAGGCAGCCTGCGACCCCAGCGGCGGGCGACCCCCGCGGGGTCCATCGTGCGCCACCCCCACTCGGCACGCGGGCCCGCGGACTCGGGTCGCGGCTTCCACTCCTCCAGACCAGTGGTGAGGGCGAACTTGAGCCGCTCCTGCCAGGCTGAGGGCACCGCACGGGCGAAGTCGCGGGCAGTGACCACGACATGGACGTCAATGCCGCCAAGATCCTTGAGGGCCTTCTCGACCTGGTCCGCGTCGGCGCCGGCGAACAGCTCGTAGGACAGGATCGCCTTTGCCCCGGACCAGTCCCTCACCTGCTTGACGAGCCGCTGCCAGGCGTTGTTCGCCTGCGGACCCAGCTTGGCCAGGCGCGGGTCCTCACGGACGACCATCGCGGCGTGGATGCGGTCGAGATGGTTGTCGCCCACGACGAGGACGCCCGCGTCGGCAAGGACCGACCGGTTGGCCTCCAGCACACGCTGCAGGTAGGTCGTCCCTGACTTGGGAGCACCCACATGCAGATAGAGAGTCTTGGTCATGTCGCTACTTTCATCTGGCCCACTCGACGGCCATTCTGCACAGGTCCTCACCATCGCCGGCTGGCCCCTGCTCGAGCTCGATCACCCGGCCACCGGCGCGGTGCACCTGGCGTTCGACATCGACGGGGTCCAGCCGGAAGCGTTTGCCGCCGGTGCCAGGCCCGGGCTTGGAGTGTGGGCCGCCGAACTCGAGGTACGCCGAGCCGCGACCACGGAGGACCAGGTCGGCGAACCGCCAGAAGTTCTCGCGGCCGTCGGCCTCCAAGGAGTCGAGCAGTCCGCGCGCGTACAGCGCCCGGGGCCGGTCGGTCGTCCGGGCCAGCTGGGCGCCCATCGTGACGACGTCGCGCACGTCGTACAGGTTGAGCAGGTCGAAGGTCGCAGGAACGCCCCGGCGGCGGGTACGTCGCATCGCCCGGTTGGCCGCCCCCCGGGCGTAGTCCAGGCCGAGCGTCTGGAACCCGCGCGTCGCGAAGAAGACGGTGTCCTCGCCACCACCGTTGCCCACGTCGATGATGTGCACATCGGGCTCGAGCCGTAGCCGCGCCCAGCGGGCGAAGTCCGATGGCCCCCAGACCCGACCAGGCGTGGAGTTCACGATCCGGAAGTGGCCCTCCCAGTCCCGGCGATGCCGCATGACCGAGCCAAACCACGGGTCGAAGCGCTGCTTGATCTCGGGCCCCGGCCGGTGCGTGAACGACGGGTCCGGGACGCGCCACTTGGGTCCGTAGGACGCCGTCAGCAGCGCGTCCGGGTCGGCAGGCGCAGGCAGCATGCGGCCCTCGAACTCGATCCTGCTGAGTGGCTCGATCGCCGAGCGCGGGACGTCGGTCCGCACGGTCGCGGTCTCGTGCAGGAGGTCCCCTACGTAGAAGCAGGTGTAGATGTCGATGCTGCTCTGGCCGCCGTCGGGAGCCGAGAATACGACAGTGATGAAGCTGCCCGACTTGTTGAGCACGTTGAGTCCGTTGCGGCGAAGAGCGCGGCTCATGCCGAAGAGCTCGCGAGCCATCTCGGCCGGCGTGGTCTTGTCGCTCAGGTAGGCGATGTCGATGTCCGAGTCGTGGCCGATGACCTTGCCCTCGCGCGCTGCACCCAGCAGCGTCCCGAATGCGATCCAGGCGTGCACCCCGCACTCGCGCTCGAGGACCTCGCAGATCGACTCGGTCGTCTCGACCATCTGGACGACCACGTTCTCGCCGCGGCCGGAGAATGGTCGCTGCAGCAGCCCCCACTTGTCGACCATGACGGGGATGCCGTCCTTGTCGACGAAGCGGATCCGCTCCTGGCCGTCCCCGAACTTGCGGACGCCACGGAAGACCTCCCGCGTGCCGGCTGACACGGAGATCTCAGCGACCCCGTTGAGCCAGTTGCGCATCACCTTGGGCCACTCGACGAAACGGGTGCCGTCGTCGCGGGCACGGCTCTCACTCGGCGTGAAGGACCACACGTGGGCACCGTCGAACCACACGTCGCAGGAGTCGTCGACCGAGGCGGGCAGCGTGATGCCGCGCCGGTCTACCTGGGTCTGCTGCTGAGTCACGTCGGTGGAGCTACTTGACGGTCGCCTTGGCGACGACCACCGCGTGGTCGGTGATCCGCGAGACGAGAGCGCTGCGGTCCTGCGCATAGCCGCTGAACGTGACCTTGGAGCCGAAGAGCCAGTCGATCCGCATGCCGGACCAGCCGCTGCACCCTTCGTAGTTGCCCATGGGGGACGCCGCCACGAGGCTGGTCTGGGACGTCACCTTGCAGACGGCGTTGGTCTTCTCGTTGAGGTCACCACCGAAGAAGACCGGCAGGCCGGTGGCCTCGAGCTCCTTGATCTTGGCGATCTCGATGGCCATGGCTGCGTCGCGCTCACCCTGCCGCCCCTGCGGGGCATTGTGGGCGTTGATGACCCAGAACTCACGCCCGGTGACCGACTCCTTGAGGCGCACGACCGGCATTTGCCGCTGCTGACCGACGAACGGGATCGTGATCACCTCCTTGGCGGTGGCGGTGAAACGGGAGGTGTCCCAGGCCAACGACGCTGGGACGCTGTAGAACCCGTAGGTGTCACCCGGCCACACGTCGTACTTGCCGCCGGTGGTGCGGATGAACGCGTCGAGCTGGTCGGGTTGGATCTCGGAGAACCCGATGACGTCCATGCCCCAGCCAGCAGCGACCTGAGCGGCCCACTCGGCGCGCAGCCGGCCCGGTGCGTAGCTGTCGGCGTCGGCCCCGGGAGCGGTGTGGTTGCTGCCCAAGATGTTGAACACGGCGAAGACGAACGAGAACGGCGTCTTGGCGAGCCGCTCGGCCCGCTTGATCTGCTTGAGCTCGATCCGCGCGCGGTGCTCGGCGTGCCGGGCCAGGGCCGCGATGCCGGAGTTGCTCAGCTGGGCAGCCTCGAGGGATGCCGGCTGAGCGGCCACGGACGAGACCGCGGCAGAGAGAGCGTCGGTCTCGGCGTAGTTGATCCGGGCGGCCGCCGAGGTCGGCGTCGTGTCGGGCTCGACCCACTGGCCCAGCGTCCCCAGCCCGACCACCAGGAGGGTGGTCGAGGACGCCACGGCAAGCGCGCGCCACGAGCTGAGGGGGGTCTTCACCTCGCGAGGATAGCCTGTAACTGTGGGTGACTTTGTCCACTTGCGCCCTATGCCCGGCATATCAGACAGCACCGTCCTGGTCCCGCTCGTGCACCTCGAGCCGCAGGAGCGCGAGCTCCTCGGCGAGGGTTCGGGTCTTCTCCTCGAGCCTGCCCAGCTCGAAGCTGTGCTGCAGGCTGATCATCATCAGCAGCATGCTTCCGAGGAAGAAGAGCAGGTTCGCGGGGACCTCGACGCCGACCAGGTCGGCCATCGCCCGGAGCAGTCCGGGGACCAGGGCGACGGCCACGACCCCCACCGCGATGAACGCCCACAGGACGGCGTACTTCTCGCGGAGCTGGTGCCGGCGGAGCAGCTCGAAGAGCACGACCAGGATCCCGAAGGCACCGGTCAGACCCAGCACGACCTCGGCGTTCATGCGGCGGCCTCCTCGGCGGCGAGCATCGCCTTCATCTCTTTCGGGCGCTTCCGGACCAGGGCCAGGGTGAGTGCCACCACGACCCGCGCGAGGTACAGAGCGGCCTTGAGCGGCGTCTGGCTGGCCTGGCCGGCCTGCCGGACGCGCATGTCCACCGGCACCTGCTTGATGCGGATTCCGCTACGCATCGCGATGACGAGCGACTCGACGGTGTCGCCGAGGTACTCGGCCGGGTAGTGGGCGGCGAAGACGGTCATAGCCCGGCGGTTCGCGATCCGGAAACCACTGGTCACGTCCGTGAGCCGGGTCCCGGCCATCCGGGACAGGACGACCGCGAGCATCCGCATCGCCATCCGACGGGGAAAGGACGCTTGGTACTTGTCCCCCTCGTGCGCGAACCGTGCCCCGATCACCACGTCGGCGTCGACCAGTCCCTCGCGAAGGACGGAGAGGAAACGCGGGTCGTGCTGACCGTCTGCGTCGATCTGGACCGCGACGTCGTACCCGTGCCGCATCGCGTAGCGGTAGCCGGCGCGCATCGCGCCACCCACACCGAGGTTGAACGGCAGCTGGCAGACCTTTGCGCCCACGGCTGCCGCCCTGGCGGCCGTGTCGTCGACGGATCCGTCGTCCACGACAAGGACGTCGACGCCTGGGTTGGTCTCCCGCACCTCGATGATCGTCTCGGCGACCGAGCCCGACTCGTTCCAGGCGGGCATGATCACCAGGACGCGCTGGGTGAGGTGGGCTTCGGTCATGGCGGACAACCCTACGAGACCGGGACGGGGGTCAGTGAATCGAAGTAGGAGCCGTCGCCGAGCTGGCCGTTCTCGTTGCTCCCCCAGCACCAGGGCTGGCCGTCTGACAGCACCGCACAGGTATGCACCCAGCTGGTGTCGAGACCGACCACGCCAGCCAGGCTCGGAACCTGGGTGGGGACCAGGGTCGGCGTACGGGTGCCAGTGCCGAGCTGGCCGTAGTTGTTGGACCCCCAGCACCAGAGCGCGCCGCCCGCACGCACGCCGCACGAGGCTGCGTCGCCGGCCCGCACGGAGAGCCAGGGCCCTTGGCCGGCGACCAGGCGGGGTCGGTTGCTGCTGACCCGCGAACCGTCGCCCAGCTGGCCCACCGTGTTGCGCCCCCAGCACCGCGCAGTCCCGGTGGCCTGGGTCCCACAGGTGTGCAGCCAGCTGGCGCTCACGGTGGTCCAGTCCGCGCGGTCGCCGACCCTGACGGGAGTCACCCTCCGCTCGCGGGACCGGTCGCCGAGCTGGCCGAAGTCGTTCGCCCCCCAGCACCACAGGGTTCCATCGGTCCGGGTGGCACACGTGTGCGAGCCACCGGCCGTCACGGTCGTGTAGGCACCGCCTGCGGCCTGGACCGGTCGGAGTCGCGTCTTGAGCGTGCCGTCGCCGAGCTGCCCGCGCTCGTTGAAGCCCCAGCACCACAGCGACCCGGTGAGCTTGATCGCGCAGGTGTGGAACCAGCTGTTGCTCACCGTTGCCCAGTCGCTGTCCTCGCCGACCTTGACCGGTCGTCGGTGCGTGGTCGTGGTGCCGTCACCCAGCTGGCCCCGGTAGTTGAGACCCCAGCACCACAGGGTGCGGTTCTGCCGGATCGCGCACGTCGACGAGCCACTGGTAGTGATGGTCGCCCAGACAGCGAGGGAGCCGACCTGCGTCGGGACGGTGCGGTAGGTCGTATCGCCGGTGCCGAGCTGACCCCAGTTGTTCCGGCCCCAGCACCAGGCTGTGCCGTCCTCGCGGACGGAGCAGGTC
>DATILB010000118.1:0-1973 GCA_035477015.1 Nocardioidaceae bacterium
GGCCGCGCTCGCACTGACCGGAACCGTGACCCTCGACGGCGAGGGCGACCCGGGAGCTGTCTTCATCTTCCAGACCGGCGCCGCCTTCAACACCGCCGCGGGCAGCGCAGTGAACCTGGTCAACGGCGCACAGGCAGCGAACGTGTTCTGGATCGTCACCGGTGCCGCGGGGATAGGTGCGAACACGACATTCGCGGGCACGATCCTCACGGAGGGTGCAGCCACGCTCGGCGCAGGCACGGTGCTGGCCGGGAGAGTGCTGTCCCGTGGCGGCGTCACCCTCGGCGCATGCACCGTCAACCTCGGGGGAACGCCATGATCTGCCAGCCGTTGCCGAACACGGGTCTCGATGCGAACCTCGGGATGTTCGCCCTCGCGGGGATCGTCTGTCTCGTCGTCGGCACGCTGATCCTGCTCGGCCACCGATCGCAGAAGGCAAGGGGAGCCGCGACTTTGCTGATGCTCCTCGTCGTCGGCGGTGCAGTGGCCGTCACCCCGGGAACGCCTGCACAGGCGGCGACGGCTGACTGCGCCTCGGGCGACAACTCCCTCACCATTACCCAGACCTCCGTAATTGACGGCCTTGCACCCGGTGTGGACCCAGTGCTGATCCGCGGGCTCATCGTGAACAACGGACCCGACGGCACCCACATCGCGGGCATCGAAGTCGAGATCACCTCGGTCACCAAAGACCCGAATGCGGACGACGGCAACTGCGATGCCAGCAACTACCGCCTGTTCGACTCGAGGATGTCCGTCGACCGGCACCTCGGACCCGGGGGATCGACTGCGTTTGCCGGTGCGTCGATCGGCTTCAACGACAAGGCCAGCAACCAGGACGCGTGCAAGCGTGCGACGGTTCATCTTCGCTACACCACGCACGGCTGACTCCGGGCGGCGATGTGCACGGCGATGCCGCCACCCGCACCCCCAGTGCGTGGTGCAGACTCTCTGGGTGCCCCCGACCGAGTACGAGCGACTGAACAGGGACCAACGGGAGCGACTCGTCGCGTCCGGGGTCGACCCGGATGTGTTGGCCGCCCTCCACGTCGCCCGGGTCATCGAAGGCCTGCCGGCCTGGTGGCATGAGCAGGGAAACCTGCTTCTCCTCGAGGACGGCGTACGCCTGCCGGAGCCCGTGGTCGCGCTGCTGCTCACCTACAGGAGCTCTGATGCGCTGGTCGTGGTGTCGACCGGCCTGGTCGACGACCTGGTGCTGCTCGTCGAGGGAAACGGAGCCACGCTGTTCATCGGCCCCGAGACCTACCTCCACGCAGGGGAGGTCTACTGCGGCGGGGGCTCGAGTGTGGTGTTCAACGGCACGGTGAGTGCCACTGGGCGCGTTGTTGTGGATGCTCGCAACGGCGGCTCGATCGTGGTTGCGCCGGACCAGTTGTGGGCAGCGAACGTCTACATCGCGACCGACGACATGCACCGGCTCGAGGACCTGGAGACCGGCGTCCGGCTCAACACCTTCGGCGGGCGGATTCTGTTGGGTCGTCACGTGTGGCTGGGCCGAGACGTGGTGGTCGCCGGCGACGTCGAGATCGGCGACGGCAGCGTCGTAGGCATCGGCAGTCTTGTGCGTGGGCAGAAGGTCGCGCCGAACACTGCTGTCGCGGGCACTCCGGCGCGCGTGATCCGCGAGGGCATCAGGTGGAGCCTGGAAGACACCCCCTGAACGTTGCGAGACAGGGCTGTCGGAGCGCCGCCGTACGCTCGAGCGCATGGCGACCGAAGCAGCGGTGACTCTCCGACCAGCTCGTCCTGAGGACGCCCCGGCCGTCGCTGCCATCTGGCACGCCGGCTGGCGCGACGGCCACCTCGGCAACGTCCCGGACGAGCTCGCCCGGATTCGCACGGAGGAGTCCTTCGGCGACCGGGCCGCTCAGCATGTCGAGGACACGGTCGTCGCCGAGGTGGCCGGTGAGGTCGCTGGCTTCGTGATGGTGGCAGGGGACGAGGTCGAGCAG
>DATILB010000119.1:0-3986 GCA_035477015.1 Nocardioidaceae bacterium
GCGTGGTAGCTCTCGTCCAGCCGCTGGTGGGCCTGGGCGAGGCGTGCGTCCTGCAGCTTGCGCGCAGACAGTGCGACGACGACCAGCGCGTAGCTGATGAGGAAGAACCCCAGCTGTGCGACGCCTGAGCTGGCGATCCAGCCGCCCGAGTGCTGCGCGTCGATGCCACGGTCGACCATGAACGGTGCGTATCGCAGCACGTCGGTCGCCTGCAGGATCTCCACGACCGTGATGCCGGCGATGCAGCAGAAGACGCCGAACCAGCCCACCGCGCCTCCGAGCCAGATGGCCCAGATCATGACGACAAGCGGGTAGGCCATGGCGAACCAGGTGCTCCAGAGCCCGAAGCCGTACATGCCCAGGGTGATCCAGGTGCCGTACAGGAGTGGGAGCAGGTAGGGCAGCCAGCGCCCTTCTGCACCTGCGCGCACGGCCACGAGGCTGAGGATGAGCGGAACGAGCAGGCAGACGACGCCGAGGACCATCCAGCGCCCGAACAGCTCTCTGTCGAGGATGTCCGACGCACTGGAGGTGGTGTACACGATCGCTGACATGACCAGCTGCGCTGGCGCGACGAGCACCATCAGCAGCGCGACCTTGCGGCTAGCCGGCCAGTTGTCTAGCTCCATGAAGCGTTGGACCAACGCCATGGACCCAGGGTGGCACCAGACCCGTGCCAGCGGTACCGCTCAGCCCGCTGCGCGCACTTCCGCGAGCTGGTCGTGACGCGCGTCCGACCGACGCAGGTGGACGGCGATCGCCACGCTGGTGGCCGCGGCCCAGACACACCACAGCGACACCACCGCGGTCTGGTCGAGCCAGACCAGCACCGAGACCGCCAAGGCATTGAGCAGCCCCCAGGTCCTGATCGCGGCGTGCCGCGAGACGAGCATCGCTCCGCAGGTGGCCACGACGTACGCCGTCAACACGAGGTTGTTGTGCTCGATGGTCGCGTTGTAGGCAATGTGGTGCCCGCGAATGCTGGCGTGCACGGGGTGCAGCAGCACGGCGTACATCAGCGCCAGGGCGGCGCCGCACCCGAGCGCCACGAAGGCGCCCATCCGACGGGCCCGCTGCGGGGGCTCCAACAGGGCGATGGCCGTCGGCGCCAGGACCGGCAGTACGCCGAAGGCCAGGATCAGGTAGACCCAGACGGCGCGCTCACCTACCTCGGCGGAGACACGGTCCTGGAGGGACCACCAGACGAGGACTTCAACCAGCTGATGGAGGGCGAACACGGCGGGGAGGAGGGCGATGGGCAGCTCGGCCGGCCGGCGCACATGCCGCAGCGTGTCGACGGCCACCACCCCGACGACCATTCCCGCAACGAGATCTGCCTCGGCGGAAAAGCACATGTCGTGATTGTCGCCTGTTCACGGGACGTTCCGGGAGGGGCCGCGCGGGCCGGCTCCGATAACCTGACCACATGACACTTGCCCCAGCACCGTTCGGGCGGGTCCTCACCGCGATGGTGACCGCGTTCCACGACGACGGCTCCGTCGACCTCGACGGCACCGCACGCGTTGCGGCGTACCTCGTGGACAACGGGAACGACGGCGTCGTCGTGTCCGGTACGACCGGCGAGGCCCCGACCACATCCACCGCAGAGGACGGCCAGATCCTTCGCGCCGTGATCGATGCCGTCGGTGACCGGGCCAAGGTCGTCGCGGGCGTCGGCACCAACAACACCTCCCACTCGGTCGAGCTCATCGAGCAGGCGGAAAAGCTCGGCGCCGACGGTGCTCTGCTCGTGACGCCGTACTACAACAAGCCCACGCAGGAAGGGCTCGTCGCGCACTTCAAGGCGGTGGCGGGCGCCAGCAACCTGCCGGTGATGCTCTACGACATCCCGGGCCGGTCCGGCATCGCGATCGCAGAAGAGACGTACCGCCGCGTGGCTGAGGACGAGCGCATCGTCGCGGTCAAGGACGCGGTCGGTGACCTGTTCCGAGGCGTGCAGATCATGCAGGAGACGGGACTCGCGTTCTACTCGGGCGACGACCCGCTGAACCTCGGCTGGCTCACGCATGGCGCCGTCGGCGTCGTCAGTGTCGTCGGGCACGTCGCAGGCAAGGAGTACGCCGAGATGGTCGCCGCCGTCGACAGGGGCGACCTCGACACGGCGTACTCGCTGTTCGTGAAGCTCGTTCCCGTGGTCGAGGTCTTGATGGGCCGCATCCAGGGTGCAATGTCGGCGAAGGCAGCCATGCAACTGGCCGGTGTCCTCGACAACCGCAACGTCCGACTCCCGCTGGTCCCTGCGTCGGACGACTTCGTCGCCGAGCTCGAGGCCACTCTCGCCCAGTTCCGTGCCGCATGAGCCACCCGCACCCGGAGCTGTCTGAGCCGAACGAGCTGGCCGAGGGAGGCCTGCGGATCACTGCCCTGGGTGGTCTGGGCGAGGTCGGCCGCAACATGACCGTCTTCGAGTACGACGGTCGGCTGCTCATCGTCGACTGTGGAGTGCTGTTCCCTGAGGACCATCATCCGGGGGTGGACCTGATCCTCCCGGACTTCGACTCGATCCGGGACCGGCTCGACCTCATCGAGGCACTGGTCCTCACCCACGGTCACGAGGACCACATCGGCGCGACGCCGTACCTCCTCCGCGAGCGCCCCGACATCCCGCTCGTCGGCTCGAAGCTGACGCTGGCCCTGCTACGCAGCAAGCTGCAGGAGCACCGGCTCAAGGAGACCGCCCAGCACGTGGTGAAGGAGGGCGACCGGATCAGCTTCGGTCCGTTCGACCTGGAGTTCGTCGCGGTCAACCACTCGATCCCGGACGCGCTGGCCGTGGCGATCCGTACCGGAGCCGGCCTGGTCCTGCACACCGGTGACTTCAAGATGGATCAGCTGCCGCTGGACGGCCGGATCACCGACCTACGAGCGTTTGCCCGCCTCGGCGAGGAGGGCGTCGACCTGTTCATGGTCGACTCCACCAACGCCGAGGTCCCCGGCTTCACGACGGGTGAGGTGGAGATCGGGCCGGTGCTCGACCGGGTCTTCTCTCGCAGCCAGGGCCGCATCATCGTGGCCTGCTTCGCGTCGCACGTGCACCGCGTTCAGCAGACGATGGACGCTGCGGTCGCGCACAACCGCAAGGTGGCGTACGTCGGCCGCTCGATGATCCGCAACATGGCGATCGCCCGCGACCTCGGCTACCTCAACGTCCCGGCCGACACCCTCGTCGACGCCCGCGTGATCGGTGACTACCCGCCTGAGCGGACCGTGCTGATCTCGACGGGCTCGCAGGGTGAGCCGCTGTCCGCCTTGAGCCGGATCGCCCAGCGCAACCACAACTTCGTGCACATCGAGGAGGGCGACACCGTCGTCCTCGCCAGCTCGCTGATCCCCGGCAACGAGAACGCCGTCTACCGCGTGATCAACGGTCTGGCCCGGTGGGGCGCGAACATCGTGCACAAGGGCAACGCACTGGTCCACGTCTCCGGTCACGCGAGCGCGGGCGAGCTGCTCTACTGCTACAACATCGTCCGACCGCGCAACGTCCTCCCGGTCCACGGCGAGATCCGGCACATGCAGGCCAACGCCGCGCTCGCGCGAGCGACCGGCATCCCCGCGGACAACGTCCTGATCGCCGAGGACGGTGTGGTCGTGGACCTCGTCGACGGCAAGCTGACCGTCGCGGGGAAGGTCGACTGCGGCTACGTCTTCGTGGACGGTTCGTCCGTCGGAGACATCACCGAGACCTCGCTCAAGGACCGCAGGATCCTGGGCGAGGAGGGCTTCATCTCCGTGATCGTGGTCATCGACTCGGTCACCGGCAAGGTCGCGTCCTCACCGGAGATCCACGCTCGCGGCTTCGCCGAGAACGACATGGTCTTCGACGAGATCAAGCAGCCGATCGTCGACGCCCTCAACGCCGCGATCGGCGAAGGGGTCGACGACACCTACCAGTTGCAGCAGACGATCCGTCGGATCATCGGCCGGTGGGTGAGCAACAA
The DNA here is from genome assembly GCA_035477015.1 of Nocardioidaceae bacterium. Taxonomy (GTDB): domain Bacteria; phylum Actinomycetota; class Actinomycetes; order Propionibacteriales; family Nocardioidaceae; genus SSC3. Next base: position 3,963 of record DATILB010000119.1, read on the forward strand.
GCACCGTCGTCGCCCGATGATCAT
>DATILB010000120.1:0-3882 GCA_035477015.1 Nocardioidaceae bacterium
GACCACGCGAATCTCGATGCCATGACGGCCATGGGCAGGCAGGCGCTCGAGGTCGGTCCCGACGACCGGTGCCTGCTGATCCTGCCGTTGTTCCACGTCAACGGCATCGTGGTCAGTGTCCTCACGCCACTCCTAGCGGGCGCCAGCCTGGTGATCGTCGAGCGGTTCAACCCGAACACCTTCTTCGAGACCATCGAGCGAGAGCGACCGACGTTCTTCAGTGCCGTCCCTACCATCTACAGCATGCTGGCCGCACTACCCGAGGGTGTGCGGCCCGACACCTCGTCGGTTCGGTTCGCCGTGTGTGGTGCGGCGCCTGCGTCGGCCGAGCTACTGACCCGCTTCGAGGGTCGTTTCGGCTTCCCGCTCGTCGAGGGCTACGGACTGTCCGAGGCCACGTGTGCTTCGACGCTGAACCCCGTCTCGGGAACCCGGAAGACAGGGACCGTCGGAGTTCCGCTCCCGGGACAAGAACTGCGCATCGTCGACCCGGCCGGCAACGAGGTCGCGCAGGGCGAGGACGGCGAGGTCGTCGTTCGTGGAGCCAACGTCATGCGTGGCTACCTCGGGCGTCCTGACGACACGGCCGCCGTCATCGTTGACGGCTGGCTCCGCACCGGAGACGTCGGCCACTTGGATACAGACGGCTACCTGACCCTGGTCGGCCGCTCCAAGGAGATGATCATCCGTGGCGGGGAGAACATCTATCCCAAGGAGATCGAAGACGTACTCGCGTCGGATCCTTCAGTGCTCGAGGCCGCCGTCATCGGCGTACCCGACGAGACGTGGGGCGAGATCGTGGTCGCCTTCGTGCAGGCTCGACCCGAGGCCACGATCGATGTGAAGGCGCTCAAGGCTCGTTGCGCACAAAGCCTGAGCGGGTACAAGCGCCCGAAGGCGATCCATATCCGCGAGTCCTTGCCTAAGAACGCCGTGGGCAAGCTGGACAAGAAGTCGTTGCGTGAGAGCCAGGCGAGCCGATAGGGGCATCAACCAGATGCGGCTAGGCCGCCAGCAGTGGGACGATCTCGACGTGTCCGTCCGGCGCGAGGAAGTGGCCGTCGTCGAAGAGGATCACGCCGTTGCAGAGCTTGCACCACCCCTGCTCGGAGTGGTCGGCGACGACATGAGCGCCGCAGCAGTGGACGTCACTTGCTTCGGGGCAAGGCGGGGTGTGTGAACACATGGACCTACTCCTCTCGGGCTGCTGCTTCAGTGTGGTTTCCATCACGCTAGAAATGAACTGAATTCAAGTCAAGACCGGCCTAGACGAGCATTTGGAAGGGTATTGCGGCTCGCTGTGAGCCGCGTTACATTTACCGAACCGAACTCAGTTCTACTAGCAGCCCGACGGCAGCGGGGAGCGAAATGCGATGACGAGTACCGCTGAAGGCGACCAGATTCCAGGCCGGGCGACCGGCGGGTGTCCGGTGATCCATCTCGACGCCTCCCCTCCCCTCGAGGCCGGCAGTCACTGGGCGAAGGCCAACGAGCTTCGCGAGACCAGCCCGGCGTTCTTCAACACCCATGCGCAGGGCTACTGGGTCTTCACGAGGTACGACCAGGTCCGCGAGATGTACCAGCACCCCGAGATCTTCTCCAGCGAGTCCATCACGCCCTGGGAGCCGGAGCCGGTCTACCGGTTCGTCCCGACGCAGATCGACCCGCCGGAGCACAGCAAGTACCGGCAGCTGGTCAGCAGATGGTTTGCGCCCAACGCCGTCCAGCGCGTCGCACCTCAGGCGCACGAGATCGCCCAGCGCCTGGTAGCCGACCTCGCCGCGAGGGGTGGCTGCGACTTCGTCAGCGACTTCGCGATGCGACTGCCCACCGAGATCTTCCTGACCATCATCGGTGTGCCCGGTTCCGACGCCGACCTGTTCGTCCCCTGGGTGGAGGACTTCTTCGCCGGATTCGGAGGCGACCTCGACCAGCAGCAGGCGATGGGAGCCGCGCTCGGCGGCATCCGGCAGTACTGGGTCGACGTGCTCGAGGCTCGCCGTGGCGAGGCGGAGCCTCGCGAGAACGACCTGGCCTCGCTGCTCATGCACTCGGTCGTGGACGGTGAGCCGCTGGGCGACGTACTGACCCTGGACATCCTCACCGTGCTCGTCCTCGCGGGGCTGGACACGACCCGGGGACAGCTGGGCTACCTCTTCCGACACCTCGCCGACCACCCGGAGGACCGGCAGCGGCTGTCTGCTGAGCCAGAGCTGATCCCGTCGGCGGTCGAGGAGTCCCTCCGCCTCTACACGATCATCTTCGGCGACGGCCGCAAGGTCACCGAGGACACCGACTTCCACGGCTGCCCGCTGCGCAAGGGCGACATGGTCTACGGCCTGGTCTCCGGGGCCAACCGCGACCCGCGGGTGTACGACCGCGCGGACGAGTTCGTCATCGACCGCAAGGCCAACAACCACCTGGGCTTCGCCGGCGGGCCGCACCGCTGTCTGGGCTCACACCTGGCCCGGATGATCATGCAGGTCGCTGTCGAGGAGTGGCTGAAGGTGATCCCTGACTTCCAGGTGGCCACGGACGAACCCCTCATGGAGCGCGGTGGCGGCGCGATGCTGGCCCTCTTCACCCTCCCGCTGAGCTGGGACGTGCGGTCATGAGGCTGACGGTCGAGAGCGGCCGCTGCCGCGGGCACGGGCTCTGCTACTCGCTTGCGCCCGACCTGCTCGAGGACGATGACGACGAAGGGTACGTGAGCGTTCGCGGACAGGTGATCGACGTACCGGAGGACCAGGTCGGACATGCGCGCAACGCGGCCGGCTCGTGCCCGGAGCGAGCGATCGAGCTCATCGAGAACTAATCGGCAGGGCGTCCCTCGCCCTGCCCTGCTGCCGCAGCAATTGACACGAGTTCAGTTCAGGAGACATGGTGGGACAGACCCAGCAGGCGGCTCCGGTCGCCGCGACCGGCACAGAGCCGCAGTCGCCCGACCGGAGGCGTCAGGCCACGCGTCGCAGGTCGTTCGCGCGCATGCTGGCGCCGAGACGGCTCAGCGCGATCTACCTCCTGGCGTTCTTCGTCGTGCTGTTCGGCTTCCTCAGCCCGGACACCTTCCTGACCGAGGTCACGTTCTCCCTGATCATCCGGTCGGGCGTGGTGACCTGCATCCTGGCGCTGGCCTTCCTGGTCCCACTGACCGCGGGTGTGTACGACCTTTCCATCGGGTCGGTGATGGCGGTGTCACTCGGCCTGGTCGTCTACCTCTCCCTGCACACCGACCTCCCGACGCCGGTGACCGCTCTGATCGCCGTGGCCGCAGCAGGTCTCTGCGGAGCCGTGTCCGGCTTCATCGTGGTCAAGCTGCACGTCGACTCCTTCATCGCCACGCTCGGGGTCAGCCAGGTACTCGCCGGCGCGGTGCTGCTGATGTCGAACAACACGCAGCTCATCGGGCAGCTGCCGGACTACTGGTCCGGGCTCGGGACCGGCGAGCTGCTGGGCCTGCCGCGCGTGGTCTTCCTGCTCCTGATCCTGGCGTTTGTGCTGTGGTACCTCCTCGAGTTCACCGCCATCGGCCGCTACCTGCTGGCCACGGGTGGGAACCGCGAGGCCGCACGGCTGGCGGGCGTCGCGACCGAGCGCGTGCTGTGGAGCGTCTTCGTCGCCAGTGGAGCGATCGCAGGCCTCGCCGGCGTGGTCTTCTCGATGCAGAGCTCCGTGTTCTCCGCGAGCATCGGTCCCGGTTACCTCTTCCCGGCCATCGCGGCCGTCTTCCTCGGGGCGTCGCAGCTCTCCCAGCGGCCCAACGTGTGGGGCACCCTCATCGCCTACTTCGCGCTGGCGTTCGGCATCCAGGGTCTCGCCCTCTCGACGGCGTCGGCGTCGGTCTGGAGCCAGCCGATCTTCCAGGGTGTCTCGCTGATCGTC
>DATILB010000121.1:0-6797 GCA_035477015.1 Nocardioidaceae bacterium
GCAGCGCTTCGCCGAGCTCGTCGCCAACCCCGTCGAGAAGGAGGGCGACGCCGCGGTCCTCGACCGCTTCCGGCGCAGGATCCGTCCGTTCCTGCTTCGACGTACCAAGGAGCTCGTCGCGTCCGACCTGCCGCCCAAGCAGGAGCAGGTGCTCGAGGTGCAGCTCACCTCACAGCACCGCCGCATCTACGACACCTATCTGCAGCGTGAGCGGCAAACCGTGCTCGGGCTGGTCGAGGACTTCGACAAGCACCGGATGGCGATCTTCCGCTCGCTCACCCGGCTCCGGCAGCTCAGCCTCGACGCCGGCCTGGTCGATGCGGCGTACGACGGAGTGGGGTCGGCGAAGATCGACGTACTCGTCGACCACCTGCAGGAGGTCGTCGCCGAGGGCCACCGGGCGCTGGTGTTCAGCCAGTTCACGTCGTTCCTGACGCGGGTGCGTGAGCGGCTCGACACCGAGGGCATCGAGAGCCGCTACCTCGACGGACGCACCCGCCGGCGCGGCGACGTGATCGACGACTTCAAGCAGGGGAGCGGCTCGGTCTTCCTGATCAGCCTCAAGGCCGGTGGCGTAGGGCTCACCCTCACCGAGGCCGACTACGTCTTCGTCCTCGACCCGTGGTGGAACCCCGCCGTCGAAGCCCAGGCCGTCGACCGCGCTCACCGCATCGGCCAGAAGCGACCGGTCATGGTCTACCGACTCGTCGCCGAGCGGACCATCGAGGAGAAGGTGATGGAGCTCAAGGCCCGCAAGGCCGCTCTGTTCGCCCGGGTGATGGACGGCGAGGGCGGTGCGAGCACCCCGATCACGGCCGCCGACGTACGCGCACTCTTTGACGACTGACCGTCGTGTCGCGCGAATAGACCGCCCTCGTCTGGGCACCATGGAGGTGTGGATCTCGACACAAAGCCGTTCCGGCTAGCCCGGCCGGGAACCGAGGGCTACGACAAGGACGAGGTCGATCAGTTCGTGGCGGAAGTGCAGGCCGCGATGCTGCACCGGCCGCCGACCATGGCGCCCTGGGAGGTCCGCGACATGGCATTCAGGACCCAGCGCGTGCACCGCGGGTACGACGAGCGGGACGTCGATAACTTCCTCGACGAGGCGGAACGCGCGCTCCGCGAGGCACACGGGGCCGAGCTCGGCTCGCTGTGACGTCCGTGATCCTCGCCACTGTCGTGGTCCGGTGAGGGTCAGTCCATAGGACACTGGTGCGCAGATGACCGAGCGCACCCCACTTCAAGAACTGATGGCCTCGGCGCGCCAGCTGGCCGCCGAGGTCGCTGCCGACCCCAGCCGGCAGCTGGCCAGGCTGGTCGGTCGCGACGAGGTGCTGGACGAGGTCACGCGCGCCATCGACGAGCTCGTCGAGGTGGTGCTCGTGCAGCAGGAGCTCCTCGAGACCCTGATGCGTCGCGTCACGGAGCTGGAGAGCCGATGAGCCACGACACGTGGCGCCGGAGCCCGGCGCTCCCCGCACTGCGTGCCCGGCTGCGGGCGGAGTACGACCGACCTGGCCGGCGCTGGTCCGACCTCGCGGTCACGTGCGCGATGGTCGCCGGTCGTGACGGCCGGCCCGCCTCAGCGCGGGTGGCCGACGTGGCGCAGCGACAGACCTACCTGCGCTACTCGGCCTAGGGCGAGGCCTGGCCCAGGCACGGGCCCTTGCCGAGGATCGCCAGACCCTCCTTGTCGCCGGGCCCGAAGTCGGTCTTCCCGATGTTCCGCTGGTACATCAGCTCGTTGCGGTCGTCCACGTGATCGAGCCCGATGACGTGCCCGAGCTCGTGCATCATGACCGCGCGCACCTCTTCGGGCCCGTGCTGGATGAGTGTGGTGGTGAGGTCAGGCGTGTCCAGGTCGATCCGGCCCTTCGTGAAATAGCGCAGCCCCGACTCGGGGTCGACGACCGACGAGCTGCCGCCGATACCGACCGTGTCGCCGGCGAGTCGCGGCTCCCCGGTCGAGTCGGTCCACCGGATCACGATCGTCGCGCCCTCGGTGGCGCTCCCGAGCGGCACGAAGCGCAGTCCGGTGGCTGCCGCGATCTCGACCACGGCCTCGTCGATCAGCTCGTGCTCGCTGTCGAGGCCCTCGCCGCTCACGGCGTACGACAGCGGCTGGCAGGCCGGGTAGCGGACGGGTTCGTCGGGGTTGCCCGGCTGCACGACCAGGTAGGCGTAGTGGCCTTCGGCCAGGCCGAGCTGGTAGCGCAACAGATAGACGGCGCCGCCTCCGAAGATGAGCAGGGTGATGACCCAGGCGAGGAGCTTGGTGGCGAAGCTCGGGGCGTACGGCGACGGCGGCTCGGGCTCCTCGACCATCGGCACCGGAGTGGGGATGGGCCGAGGAGCCTCCCAGTCCCACCCGTCGGGGTCGTCTCGCCTCACTCCTCGATGCTACGGGGGGCAAGGCCAAGTCCCTTAGGTCTGCCGACGCATCCGCGGCCTGGCATCCCGATCGGCCGCGTTGTCGTCGGTCGACGGGCCCCGGCCCGCCTCCCTCCTCCGCCTTGCCGGACCGGGCGCCAGCCCACGGCTGCTTCCCGGCATTCCTGCGGGACATGGCCTCCTGACCGGTCAGGCGACTGCGGCAGCCTTCTCCAGCGCCTCCAGCTCGTTCTCGACGTGCACGAGGAGCCGCTGCAGGTGCGGGACGGTGCGCCGGCAGCCGGTGAAGCCGAAGGCGAGGTTGTCGACGTACGACGTGCAGGTGATGTTGAGCGCGATCCCGTTGATCGGGATCGAGACCGGGTACATGCCGTCGAGCGTCGCGCCGTTGAGGTACATCCGCTGCTTCGGTCCGGGCACGTTCGAGATCACCACGTTGTACGGCGGACGCGCGATGCCCTGCAGGCGCAGCATCGGCGTGAGGATGGTCGGCGTGTTGCCGATCGCCGCCATCGCGATGATCTGCATCTGCGTCATCGACGACAGGGCTTCCTTGCCGGCCCGCATGTCGTTGTGGATCGACTGCAAACGCTCGGCGGGGTCCTCGAGGTGGGTGCCGAGCTTCACCATGATCGAGCCGACCGCGTTGCCACCCTCAGCGGACGCGACGCCCGCCTGCTTCGCCTTGAGACCCACCGGCACCATCGAGATCAGCGGAACGTCCGGCAGGGCGTCCTGCTCCTCGAGGTAGGTGCGGAGGGCGCCGCCGCACATGGCGAGCACGACGTCGTTCAGGGACGTGCCAGTCGCCTTGCCCACGGCCTTGATCCGCTCGATCGGCCAGTCCTCGGCGGCGAAGCGACGAGCGCCCGTGACGTTCTTGTTCAGGATCGTCTTGGGGGCGAACCACGACATCGACGTCGGCTCGTTGCGCAGGCTCCGGTTGAGCGTCTTGACGAAGGCCGACGGCATGCCGGCCGCGTCGGAGGCGATGCCGAGCGCCGTACGGAACGCGCTTATCGGGACCTCGGCGATCGCCTCGTCGAGGCGCTGCGTGGCCTTGTCGGCCCGCTTCGCCTTCTTGCGGCTCGCCCACGGCGGCGGCATGTCGCGCTCGTCGGGGTCGGTGCTCAGGATGCTCTGCAGCAGGCGCATCGAGGAGACGCCGTCGACGAGGGCGTGGTGCATCTTGGTGTACGTCGCGATGCGGCCGTCTTCGAGGCCCTCGATCACGTAGAACTCCCACAGCGGCCGCTCGAACGACAGCCGGTTGCCATGGATGCGACCGACGAAGTCGAGGAGCTCACGGATGCGGCCGGGCTGCGGGAGCGCGGCGTGCCGGACGTGGTGCTCGAGGTCGAACTCGCCGTCCTCGGTCCAGAACCACTGCCCGCCCGTGGCGATCGAGCGGAACGGTCGCTTGATGAAGAGCGGCGCGACCTCCTCCGACGCCATGAAGCTCGCGATCATGTCGCGCACGTAGTCGGGTCCGGCACCGTCGGGCAGCGTGTAGAGCTGCAGGCCTCCCACGTGCATCGGAGTGTTGCGCGAGTCCGCGAGCATGAAGCCCGCGGAAGTGGGATCCATCGGAGAGACCATTCTTGGATACTTCCGGTCCTTGCGGGTTCCGGCAAGCGAATGCCGGAATGATGGCCACGTGAGCGAGCTGCATCCCTGGGACGTCGTCTGGAACCGCGGGCGTACGTCGATGCGCGTGCGCGTCGCGAGGCTCCGGGCCAAGGGGTTCCTCGTGGCGCAGTGCGCCATCGCAGCCGGGGTCGCGTGGTTCGTGGCCAGTGACGTGCTCGGCCACACCACTCCGTTCTTCGCCCCGATCGCAGCCGTCGTCAGCCTCGGTACGTCGTACGGGCAGCGACTGCGTCGCGTCGCCGAGGTGACACTCGGCGTCGCTATCGGCGTACTCATTGCCGACCTGCTGGTCGCCTGGCTCGGCTCAGGGTGGTGGCAGCTGACTCTGATTGTCGGGCTGGCCATGAGCACCGCACTGCTGCTCGACGCCGGGGCACTGTTCGTGACCCAAGCGGCCGTGCAGTCGATCGTGATCGCGTCGCTGGTCGCCGCACCCGACGAGGCGCTGCTGAGGTGGAGTGACGCGCTGATCGGGGGAGCGGTGGCCATCGTGGCCGCGACCGTCGTACCCCGGGCGCCGCTGCGCCGGCCTCGCGAGGAGGCGTCGCGCGTCGTACGCAAGGTCGCGTCGTTGCTCCGCGGGGCCGCAGTGGGGCTGACGACCGGTGACGTCGACTCGACGATGGCGCTGCTCGCGGATGCCCGCGCGACGGACTCGCTGATCCGGGAGCTGCAGGATGCCTCGGCCGAGGGGCTGTCCGTGCTGGCCAGCTCGCCGTTCCGGATCCGCCACAAGGGCCAGGTGCGTCAGATGGCGGAGCTGGTCGAGCCGCTCGACTACGCGATGCGGAGCACTCGATCGCTGGTACGACGCGTCGCCGTGGCGGCGTACCGGAGGCAACCGGTGCCGCACGCGTATGCGCTGCTCTGTGAGGACCTGGCCGACGCTGCCGACTACGTGGCCGCCGAGCTCCGCGAGGACCGGCTGGCTGAGGCGGCGCGCGACCGGCTGCTCGCGCTGGCTGTCGCGACGAGCGAGGTGGAGCGGAGCACCGAGCTGTCAGCAGAGGTGGTCCTGGCCCAGTTGCGCTCGATCATCGCCGACCTGCTGCGGATCACCGGGATGGGCGTGCTGGAGTCCACGGATGCCATCCCACCCCTCCGGTGAAACCTGAGAACTACTCCGGTTTGTCCAGACGGGCACCCCGTTTCCGTCCGAAAAGCCGACGTAACGTCCGGGCATCTGGTGCAGTTTTTACTAGCGAGACCTTCCTCACAGGTGGGAGACACCGATGTCCGTGGACCGCAGCCTGCTGCCGGAGCTTCCAGGCAAGCCCGAGTGGTACCTCGAGAACGCCCCCAAGGCAGTCGAGAGAAGCTATACGGAGATCGACGCGCGGCTCTCCACCCCGGTGGGGTGGACCGCTCTGCCCGCGCAGACGGAGCCTGGCCTCAAGGCCGACTCTCCGCTCGAGGTCCCTCAGTTCCCGACGGTCGGCACGCAGCCGTCGCACGGTCGCGGGTTCAGCAAGGTGAAGTCACTCCTCAAGAAATAGTCCTTGCGTGAATAGAACGACCGTGCTGAAATAGGAGCATGAGCAAGGGTCAGCAGACGCGTACCGCCATCTTGGACGACGCCATCGAGATCGCGTCGAAGATCGGGTTCGGCGCACTGACCATCGGGATGCTCGCCGAGCAGGCCGAGATGAGCAAGAGCGGCCTCTTCGCCCACTTCAAGTCCAAGGAGCAGCTCCAGCTGCAGACGCTCGAGCACGGGCGCCAGCGCTTCGTCGACGTCGTGCTGCGACCGGCGCTGACCGCTCCGCGGGGCGAGCCTCGCGTCCGGGCGCTCATCGACCACTGGCTGCGCTGGGCCGACGACACGCTCAGTGGGGGCTGCGTCTTCGCGGGCGCGTCCGCCGAGCTGGACGACCAGCCCGGCCCACTCCGTGACGCCCTGGTCCGCAACCAGCAGGACTGGCTCGAGCTGATCGCGAACGTCGTACAGACCGCCGTGGCCGAGGGGGACTTCGGGCCGGAGACGGACGTGCATCAGTTCGCGTTCGACTTCCACGGCATCACGCTGGCCTACCACCACGCCAGCCGGCTGATGCATGACCCGGCTGCGGGGGACCGCATCCGGCGCTCGTTCGAGAACCTGCTCGCCGCCGCGCGAGCCTGACCCTGAAATCCGAGGAGAGAAGCAATGGCACACTCAGCGAAGAGAAAAAGCACGATCGTTCGTACACTTGCCGGGAACCTCGCGTTGGCCGAGTGGGTCGCCCCCGGTGCAGCCGCGCGGTGGATCGCCGATCAGTGGTTCCGGCTACCGCCCAGCCCGAGACCGAGCGACCTGCCGGACGGCGGTGAGCCGTTCGCGGTCACGTGGGAGCACGGCGAGGTCCACGGCACCGCCTGGGGCGACGGGCCGGTCGTGTACCTCATGCACGGCTGGGGTGGCCGCGGCGACCAGCTCGGCGCGCTCGTCGAGCCCCTGGTCGACGCGGGACACCGGGTCGTCCTGTTCGACGCGCCGTCGCACGGCGCCTCGGACCAGGGTGCCTTCGGTCCCACGTCCACCACGGGAGTCGAGTTCGGCATGGCACTGGGCGCGGTCGTCGGCCGTTTCGGCCCGGCCGAGGCGGTCGTGGCCCACTCTATGGGCACCCTGGCCACCCTGCTGGCGCTCAACTACGGCTCACTGGGCGCCAACCGCCTCGTCTTCGTGGCCCCAATGACCGGGTACGCGGCGACCATGGACGGGTTCCAGGCGATGCTGCGCTTCGGCCCGCGGACCCGTCGGAGGGTCGACG
>DATILB010000122.1:0-15319 GCA_035477015.1 Nocardioidaceae bacterium
CGATCGACTCCACACGCATCCGCATCCCCGTGAGCCCGAGCCCGGCTGGGTCGGCGGGTGACGCGCTCGTCGCGTTCTGTACGGCGATCGTCAGCTCGTCGGCCCAGTGCCGCAGGACCGTGACCTGGTGGCCGCGGACACCGTGCTTGATCGCGTTGGTCAGCATCTCTTGAAGCGTGCGGTAGGCCACCGCGTCGATCTCAGGCGGCAGCGGTCGCGGCGTACCAACGACGGTCGACTGGACCTCGTTGCCGGCAGCGGTGACCCCTTCGATGAGCCGGTCGAGACCGCCGTCCTGCTGTTCCGGCGCGTCTGTGGGAGAGAGCACCTGGCGTACGTCGCGCAGCGACTGCCTCGCGGAGACGGCGATGTTGGCCATCGTCTCCTTCATCCGTGCAGGGTCGTCGTCGGGCAGGAACTGCGCGGACTCGGCCTGAGCCAGGATCACCGCGAGGGAGTGGCCGACGACGTCGTGGACGTCGTGCGCCATCCGGGTCTGCTCGGCACGGAGCACGGCGATCTCCTCCGCCTGCTCCTTCGAGGCGACCGCCTCGATCTCGTGCTCTCGGGCCTTACGCGCCTGCGCGCGGACGCGCAGCACGAGGCCGACGAGCCATGGGAGGGCCAGGAACACGAAACCCATGAACACGATGACGCCGCGGGTCACGTCGATGCCGGCGGCTCGGGTCGCTGTGAAGAAGTCGTCGAAGAAGAGGTCGCCGAACTGGGTGCCGTTGTTGACCACCCAACCCACGGTGATGACGGCTCCGGCAGGGATGGACGCGCCGCTCAGCCAGACCGTCGCAGTGCGGCCCCATCGGGCACAGCCGAATGCCACGACGAGGACTGCGAGCTCGGCATACATGATGTCGGTGTCCGACAGCAGTTGCAGGGCGGATCCGACCCACACCAGGGCCAGCGCGAACGCCGGCGCCACCCTGTGCAACCCAACGGCGGTGGCGATGAACAGCAGCACCATGAAGGCGCTGATCCGGTCTCGTGTGACATCGAATCCGCTTGAGTACCTGGTGTCGGTGTTGAACACCTCCCAGACCCCGAAGACCAGTACGACGAGCCCGATGGCCAGTCCAGGCACCCAGGCAGGTCGTGTCGTCATGGGCGCAGGCTAACGCGGTCGGGGAGCCTCACCCGTTGCCGCACGGGCTCTTCGACGTACCGCCAGGAAAGTGCGGCCGCCACCAGGGTCAGTGGGATGGCAGCCAGCCCGCCCACCCACAGCGAGAGCGGGTAGTTCCAGAGGTACGCCGCGTACGAGACCGTGCCAAGGAGTACCAGCCCCTTCAGGAGCGGGTGGTCGACGGTACGCCACTCGCGCCAGGAGAGCAGGACGACACAGGCCAGCAGTGCGATGGCAGGCGCCGCCACGAGGTACGTCGTGGCCTGGCCGCGGAGCGGCACCGCACAGAGGACCAGGAGGGCGAGCAGGGCGGGACCTGCCCCGGCCACCGGAACGCCACGTCGCGCGACGAGTGCCGAGGCACCCCCGATCACGAAGCAGATGGCCCATGAGGTGGGCAGGGTGTAGGCCAGGTCCGGCTCCTCACGCAGCCAGATCGACGTAGCGACGGCTGCGAGGAAGCAGAGGGCGGCCGAGGCGGCGAAGGCCGAGAAGACCAGCCTTCTGGTGAAGGCAGCTGTCAGCACCAGCGGCCAGACCAGGTAGAACTGCTCCTCCATCGCCAGCGTCCACAGGTGGAAGGTCGCCTCTCCGCCGTGCTCGAACGGGAGGTCGCCGGTCCAGGTCAGGGCCACGACCGTCGTACGGAGGAGCTGATCCCGATCGCCGAGGGGGTCGAAGACAAGTGTGACGACTACGACCGTGGCTACGAGCGCCAGTAACGCGGGGACCAGTCGGCGGGCTCGACGCAGATAGAACCGTCGAAGGTCGAGGCGACCGGCCCCGGCGAGCTCGTCGAGCAGCAGTCCGGTGATCAGGTGTCCGCTCAGGGCGAAGAACATCACCACACCGACGACGCCCGCGCCTGGGAGGAGGTCGGGGAAGGCGTGCCGCAGCATCACGAGCCCGACAGCGACGCCCCGGAGCGCGTCGATTCCGGCGATTCGTTCCGTCACCGCGCACCCTCGACCAGCTCACGCAGCAGGGCGTCGTACGGAAGGCCGATCGCCGCGAACATCTTCGGCACCTGGGACTGCTCCGTCATGCCCGGCATGGTGTTGACCTCGTTGAGCACCACGCCGCCCTCGGTCACGAAGAAGTCGAAGCGGGCGACACCGTCGCACCCCAGCGCCTCGAAGAGCGACAGCGCAGCGTCCTCGAGCTCCTTCGTCTGTACGCCGGTCAGTGGTGCCGGAATCAGGAAGGTTGCGCTGCCGTCGTACTTCCGCTCGGTGTCGAAGAAGCCGTCGCTGACGATCTCGAGCGTCGGGCCCACGAGGAGCGAGCCGTTGGCCCTTCGCAGGACGGCGACATCGACCTCACGTCCGTCGAGCACCTCCTCGACGAGCACCCGGTCGTCGAGGGCGAGCGCCACCTCGAGCGCCGGTGCCAGCTCGGCCTCGGAACGCACGAGGGAGACCCCGTGGCTGGAGCCGGCCGCGACCGGCTTCACGACGACGGGACCGGAGTAGACGAGGTCCGCGGTCCGAACCAGCCGCCCGGCCGCCGTGCGGATGCCGAGCTCCTGCGCGACCAGCTTCGTCGCCCACTTGTCCATCGCCAGGGCACCCCCACGCACGCCGCTTCCGACGTACGCGACTCCGGCGAGCTCGCACAGGCTCGCCAAGGTGCCGTCCTCGCCGAGCGGACCGTGCACCATCGGCACGACAACGTCGTACGACGCCATGATGGCGATCGCCCGCGCCAGGCTGGCCGCACGTGTGTCGGCCAGCGGGCGGCCGTTCGCGCCGAGCCACGTGCCGTCGCGACCGATGGTCAGCGGCAGCACGTCGTACGACGACAGGGCGGCGCGCACCGCCGCGGCTGAGCCGAGGGAGACCTGGTGCTCGCAGTTCTGGCCACCGCCGATGACCACGACGCGCGTCCTCATGCCGTCCTCCTCAGCTGCGACGAGACAGCCGACGCGCGACGCACCCGAGGGCCGATGCCGGTGACGATGTCGTGCTCGATCGTGCCGGCCCAGCAGGCCCACTCCGCGGCCGTCGGTTCACCGTCGGTGCCTGGCCCGAAGACGACCGCCACATCACCGGGGCGCACTGGCAAGGACCCCACGTCGACGACCGTCTGGTCCATCGACACCTGGCCGACGACCGGGCAGCGAGTGCCTCGCAGGGAGACGAATCCCGCCGACCCGCGTGGGATGCCGTCGGCGTACCCGAGGGGGAGGAGGGCGAGCCGCGTCGCTCGAGCCGTCGTGTGCCGGTGGCCATACCCGACGGAGGTGCCCGCCGGCACGTCGCGCACCGAGACGACCGGCGCCGTCAGGGTCATCGCCGGGCGCAGTTGCGTCGTCCGGCTCGGGTCGATCCCGAAGAGTCCGGCGCCGACCCGACAGAGGTCGTGGTGGGTGGTGACGTCGGTGAGGGTTGCGGCGGTAGCGGCGACGTGACGCAGGTGAGGTCGCAGGCCGAAGATCTCGGCAACCGCCACCGCTCCGTCGAACGTGCGCGCCGCCGCGACGTTGCTCGGGTGGCGCGGCTCGTCGGCGCAGGCGAGGTGACCCATCACGCCGATCACACGGACCAGCCGGTGCTGCTCGGCCGTGGCCGCGAGACGGCACAGCTTCGGCCACTCGTCGGTCGTGGCGCCGTCGCGCGCCATGCCTAGGTCCGCGTGCAGGTGCACCCGGGCACGGCGGCCAGCCAGCGACGCGGCCTGCGCGATGGCGTCGAGGTGCTCGACGCCCGGCACCGCCAGATCGACATCACGCTGGATCGCGGTCAGGTAGTCCGCGTCGAGGGGGTTGAGCCACGAGAGCACCGGCGCTGCGATCCCCGCGTAGCGCAGCGACAGTGCTTCCGAGATCGAGGTGACTCCCAGCCACGTAGCGCCGTTGGCGAGCGCGGTTCGAGCGACCACCTCTGCGCCATGCCCGAAGCCGTCGGCCTTGACCACGGCCATCAGCTCGCCGGAGGTACGCGCGTTGAAGAAGCGGGTGTTCGCTGCGACGGCGTCCAGGTCGACGGTGAGAGTCGCACTCATGCCGACACCGGCCCGTAGAGCGCCGCTCCGGCGCGGGTGACCAGCGCCCAGTAGCGGTCGCCGAAGCTCCAGTGCCACCACTCGGTCGGGTAGTTCACCAGCCCCGCCGCGAGGAGCGCCTCGGCCAGGATCGTCCGGTTGCGCCGGGCCTCCCCGTCGATGTTGGTCGCGGCAAAGAAGCAGGCACCGTCGGACTGCTCCGGTGTCGCGTCGATCGGCGTGCCCATCCAGAGCTCGTGACCTCGGGCGTCGACCAGGGTGACGTCCACCGCGGCACCGGCCACGTGGGGCGCGACTGCCAGCGGTGCGACGTACCGACTGGTCAACCGGCGGAGGGCGTCGTCGTCGAGGTCGCCGTGGTCAGCCCGGAGGGTTTCGGCGTACGTGCGCTCGATGGTGAGCTGATCGTGCTCGGTGCGGTAGCCCTCGGACAGGAGCAGATGCGTGCCCTTGGGCAGCAGGTCCTGAGCGACGGAGAGGCGCTCGGCCAGCCCCGACCGGACGAAACGCGCGGCCCCCGCCGCCGCGCCTGCGATCCAGTCCAGGCGGACCAGCGGCTCACCGTTGTCGCAAACAGGCACCGCAGCCACGCGCGGGTCTGCAAGGAGTGTTGTCATACGTACGACGCTAGAAAGCGCCGAAGCCGGCCGCCTCCACCTCAGGTACCGACCGGCTGTCCTTCAGGACAGACCCGTCTCAGTTGCGGCCGGGCGCTCGGTACGTCCAGCCCGCATCGCGCCACTCCGCCGGCTCGAGGGCGTTGCGTCCGTCCACCAGGAGCGGCGTGGCGACGATCTCGGCAAGGGCAGCCGGGTCGAGGCTCACGAACTCGTCCCACTCGGTCAACAGCAGCACGACGTGGGCGTCGCGGCAGGCCTCATGGGCGGACTCGGCGTACGACAGCGTCGGCCATTCACGGGCTGCGTTCTTCATCGCGCGAGGGTCGTAGACCGTGACGTGCGCGCCCTGCAGGTGCAGGCGGCCCGCCACGTTGAGAGCGGGGGAGTCGCGGATGTCGTCCGAGTCTGGCTTGAACGCTGCCCCCAGGACTGCCACGCGTACGCCGGGCCACGGGCGGCCGACCACCTCACGAGCAAGGTCGACCGCCCGCTGCCGGCGACGCTGGTTGATGGCGTCGACCTGGCCGAGGAACGACACAGCCTCGCCGGCCCCGAGCTCACCGGCGCGGGCCATGAACGCCCTGATGTCCTTGGGCAGGCAGCCTCCGCCGAATCCCAGTCCAGCGTTGAGGAACCGGCGGCCGATCCGCGCATCGTGGCCGATCGCGTCAGCGAGGCGCGTCACGTCGGCACCGGACGCCTCGCACACCTCAGCCATCGCGTTGATGAAGGAGATCTTGGTGGCGAGGAACGCGTTCGCGCTCACCTTGACCAGCTCGGCGGTCGGGAAGTCGGTGACGACGACGGGAGTCCCTGCATCGATCGCTACCCGGTAGACCTCACTCAGGGTCTTCTCGGCGAAGTCGTCCGCGCCATCGCGCAGCCCGAAGACCAGCCGGTCCGGACGCAACGTGTCCTCGATGCCGAAGCCCTCGCGGAGGAACTCCGGGTTCCAGGCGACGTGCACGAGCTCTCCGGCGGGAGCGAGCTTGGCAAACCGTTGAGCCAACCTCTCCGCCGTACCCACGGGCACGGTCGACTTGCCCACGACCAGCACCGGCCGGTCGAGCAAGGGCGCCAGCGACTCCACGACCGCGTCCACCTTGGACAGGTCGGCGGCGAGCTCGCCGTGGCGCTGCGGTGTCGAGACACACACGAAGAACACGTCCGCGAACGCCGCCAGCTCGTCGTACGACGTGGTGAAGCGAAGCTGTCCCGACTCGCGCCCCTTGAGCACCAGCTCATTGAGGCCGGGCTCGAAGAAGGGCAGATCGCCGGCGTTCAGCGCCTCGACCTTCTCCTCGACCACGTCGAGGCCGAGGACCTCGAACCCGAGCTCGGCCATACAGGCTGCATGTGTCGCGCCCAGGTAGCCGCATCCGATCACGCCGATTCGCAAACCGTCCATGGAATCAGGGTCGGAGGGCCAGAGGGCGGGAAGGCGAACAACGGGCCGCCGTGAGGGTAGCGACGAGGTGAACGCTACGAGAGAGTGAGCCCATGAATGACTACCCGATGTTCGCCATGTCTGAAGAGCAGAAGGCCGTTCGGGAGGCCATCCGTTCGCTGTGCGACGCAAAGATCGCGCCGCACGCCGCTGAAGTCGACGCCCAGGCGCGCTTCCCCCAAGAGGCCGCAGACGCTCTGCTCGCGGCCGACTTCCATGCGCCCCACGTTCCCGAGCAGTACGGCGGCGCCGGCGCCGATGCTCTCGCCACCTGCATCGTGATCGAGGAGGTCGCACGCGCGTGCGTCTCCTCGTCGCTCATCCCTGCCGTGAACAAGCTGGGCTCGCTGCCTGTGCAGCTCGCCGGATCCGAAGAGCTCAAGGCGAAGTACCTCGGTGCCCTCGCCCGCGGTGACGGTGGGTTCTCCTACTGCCTCTCCGAGCCCGACGCCGGGTCGGATGCCGCGGGCATGAAGACGCGTGCAGTCCGCGACGGCGACCACTGGGTGCTCAACGGGGTGAAGCGCTGGATCACCAACGCGGGTTGGTCGGAGTACTACACGGTCATGGCGGTCACCGATCCCGAGAAGCGGTCGAAGGGCATCTCAGCGTTCGTCGTGGAGAAGTCGGACGAGGGCGTGTCCTTCGGTGCCCCCGAGAAGAAGCTCGGCATCAAGGGCTCACCCACCAAGGAGGTCTACCTCGACAACGTCCGCATCCCCGCTGACCGGATCATCGGCGAGGAGGGCACCGGCTTCGAGACTGCGATGCGCACCCTCGACCACACCCGCATCACTGTCGCTGCCCAGGCCGTGGGTGTCGCGCAGGGTGCCCTCGACTACGCCCTCGGCTACGCGCAGGAGCGCAAGCAGTTCGGGAAGGCGATCGCCGACTTCCAGGGCCTGCAGTTCCTGCTCGCCGACATGGGCATGAAGGTCGAGGCGGCCCGCCAGCTCGTGTACGCCGCAGCGGGTCGTTCCGAGCGTGGCGACAAGGACCTGACGTTCTTCGGCGCCGCCGCGAAGTGCTTCGCGTCCGACATCGCCACCGAGATCACCGGCCACGCCATCCAGATCCTCGGCGGCTACGGCTACACCCAGGACTACCCGGTCGAGCGGATGTACCGCGACGCCAAGATCACCCAGATCTACGAAGGGACCAACCAGGTGCAACGGATCGTGATGGCACGCCACCTGCTGGCCGGGGTGCAGTCCAACCTCTGATCGCGGATGAGCGGTCGCTTCGTGGTGGCTGGTTGCCGCGAAGAGCCACCCCAGGGCCGCAACGTAGATTCGCGGGACTTATCAGTCACGTGATGACTGGGATGTACCGCGAACCATCGAGCAGGCTCCGGCAGGAGCGTGTTCGAACGCTGAAGCTGACCTAACGTGACGACCATGCGCATCGAGGGTTCGCCAGGAGACGCACTCACGTCGGCGTTCCTGTGGCTCTCGAGGTCGGAGGCAGCGGAACTGCGGGATGCACTCAACGACGTGCTCGCCACGGAACAGACCGATTGGCACGCGCACATTTCGTCGGCCGACTACAAGATTGAGCTGACGGTCGCGCGCGATCGAGAGTGAGCCCGCATCGCGGCAGAGTCGGACGTTCTCCAGCAAGGCATCCGCGATGATGAACGCCATGCGCGACGTGCGGATCGGAACCGACCATCACCACCTACAGCTGACTCCGCTTGACCCGGTGGACGCTCCGCCCCAGTCGCTCATTGCGGATCTGCGCCTTGATGGGCTCGTCGCGACGGTCACCGTTGTCCACGGTTACTCGTCAGGCTTTCAAGATCTGGCGGACTTCTTCGAGCAACACGAACGTGACTGGCGTGGTTGGGAAGGGACGCGAGAGTGGAACTCTCTGGAGGGTGACCTAAGAATCGAAGCTCGTCACGAGTACGGCCACGTGCAGTTGCGAGTCACCTTGCGGCGATCCCTGGCCGACTGGGGAGACGATGGTTGGGTGGCAGCAGGCGACTTGACGATCGACCCCGGCGAGCAATTGACGCGAGTCGCCGCGGACTTGAAGAGCTTTGCTGCTGGCTGACGGCTCCAGAGCGGCGAGATCCGGCAGGGCGTGGCTGTCCTCCACGCGGCACGAGCGGGCGAGGGCCGTGGTTCGGCACATGCGGGATCCGAGCCCACCTCGCCGCGGAAATCGGGGCTCAAACACACCACGTGCGGGATCACGGCCCTCGCACTACTTTCGGCTGGAGGGTGCGTTGGCGAAGCAGCGCGAGCTCCCGACCGAAGTTCCGCTGCCAGATCAGGTTCAACTTTCAACAGCTCGTCGGCTTTCCGACAATGTCCGAATTCGCACTACTACGGATCAACGCCCGGGCATACGTTCCTCGGCGGTGCACGTGATCACCTCACGCGCCGCACAGTGCGAAGCGCTACCGCGCTTCGCGGAGGAGGGAGTCTCGGGTGCGTCACAAACGTTCAATGCTGCTGCTGACCGTGCTGACCGTTTTGGTCGGACCGGCCCTGCTGACCGCGGGGCCGGCCTTCACCGCCGGGCAGCAGGAGTCGCACACGGCCAAGGAGTTCCGCGTCACCGGGCAGGACCAGCTAGACCGCGCTGACCGGTCGCGGGTCGCCCGGACCGGCGTCGCGATCAACGGGGCCGAGCATGGTGCCCTGTACGTCACGGCTACGCCTGGTGAGGTGAAAGAGCTCGAAGCGCTCGGCTACACCGTCGAGGCTGACCGCCAGGCACAGGCAGATCGCGGAAAGATCGTGCCGTTCGACTTCCCGGGTGCCGACTCGGCGTACCACAACTACGCGGAGACCGTCGCCGAGCTCGACCGGATCGCGACGACCTACCCCAGCCTGGTCAAGAAGACCGTCATCGGAAGGTCCCACGAAGGGCGTGACATCTACGCGCTCAAGGTGTCCGACAACGCCGCCGTCGACGAGAACGAGCCCGAAGTCGTGTTCACCCACCACCAGCACGCGCGGGAGCACCTGACGGTTGAGATGGCGTTGTACACGCTGAACCTCCTCACCAGCACCTACGCCACCGACGCGACGATCAAGGGACTCGTCGACACCCGGGAGATCTGGATCCTCCCGGACGTCAACCCGGACGGCGGCGAGTACGACATCGCGACCGGCAGCTACCGCAGCTGGCGGAAGAACCGTCAACCCAACCCGGGCAGCTCGTACGTCGGCACGGACCTCAACCGCAACTGGAACTACAAGTGGGGCTGCTGTGGCGGTTCGTCGGGCTCGACGTCGTCCGACACGTACCGCGGCTCGGCTCCGTTCAGCGGTGTGGAGTCGAAGGTCGTCGCGGACTGGGTCAACACCCGCGTCGTCGGTGGCACGCAGCAGATCGTCGCGCACATCGACTTCCACACCTACAGCCAGCTGATCCTGTGGCCGTGGGGCTGGACGTACAACGACACGGCACCCGGCCTGAGCGCGGACCAGGAGAACGTCTTCCGCACGATGGGTCAGGCGATGGCCGGCACCAACGGCTACACCGCCGAGCAGTCGAGCGATCTCTACATCACCGACGGCACCATCAACGACTGGATGTGGGGCATCCACGGCATCTGGTCGTACACGTTCGAGATGTACCCGGGTGCGAACGGCAGCGGTGGTGGCTTCTACCCGCCCGACGAGGTGATCAGCCGAGAGACCAGCCGCAACAAGGCCGCATTGGTGTACTTCCTGCAGCAGTCGGACGGCTGTGCGTACGACGTCATCGGCAAGCCCGAGCTCTGTGGCGGGACGCCCCCGCCGCCGCCTCCGGCCTGCGCGCCTGTGACCAACGGCACCAACGTGAACATCGCCGACAACGCCACGATCGAGTCGCCGGTGACGGTGACCGGGTGCACGGGCAACGCGTCAGCCACGTCGACGGTCGCGGTCGACATCAAGCACACCTACATCGGTGACCTGAAGGTGGATCTCATAGCGCCGGACGGCTCGGTCTACGTGCTGCACAACCGATCGGGCGGCAGCGCCGACAACATCATCCGGAGCTACACGGTCAACCTGTCGGCTGAGACCCGCAACGGCACCTGGAAGCTGCGCGTGAACGACAACGCCAATCTCGACACGGGGTATCTGGACACCTGGTCGCTGACTCCTTAGAACGTGGGCGCCTGGTCACCCCCGGGCGCTCCGGAGGTTCCGTCAGCACCCGGAAGCTCGCAGTTTCCATCCATCCACAGATCGAAGGAAAGAGAACCGATGACGCACACCCCCCGGCGTCGAGCAGTGGCCAGAGTCGCTGCCCTCGCGGTGGCCGCTTCGACAGGGCTCGTGATGACGACCGGCATCTCGACAGCAGCACAGTCGAGACCGGACGTCCAGATCCTCAACGCTCGATCCGCCACGGCGGTCAATGGCGAGTACATCGTCGTGTTCAAGGACCAGTCGCAGGGCCCGCTCGCCTCACGGCGTACGGCGAACGCGCTGGCCGACGAGCACGGCGGCAGCATCGAGCACCGGTACGGCCGCGTGCTCGACGGGTACTCCGCGAACATGACGGAGTCGCAGGCACTGGAGGTCGCTCGGGATCCCCAGGTTGCGTACGTCGAGCAGGCCCAGCGGTACGTCGCACTCGACACCCAGACCAACCCGCCGAACTGGGGTGACGACCGCATCGACCAGAACGACCTGCCGCTCGACCAGAGCTACGAGTACCCCTCGAACGCAGGCCAGGGCGTGCACGTCTACGTCATGGACACCGGCGTGAACCTCAACCACCAGGACTTCACCGGCCGCACCGCCGCCGGTCGTGACCTCGTGGACGACGACGACACTCCGACCGACTGTCACGGGCACGGCACGCACGTCGCCGGCTCGGCCGCGGGTACGACGTACGGCGTCGCCAAGAAAGCGACGGTCCACGCGGTCCGGGTGCTCAACTGCCAGGGCAGCGGGACCAACGCCGACATCCTCGCGGGTGTGGACTGGGTCAAGGCCAACGCGATCAAGCCCGCCGTCGTGAACTACAGCATCGGCTGCCAGTCGCGCTGCACGGACACCACCATGGACAACGCCGTGAAGAGCCTCATCGCGAGCGGCGTCACCTGGGTCCAGGCCGCCGGCAACAGCAACGACGACGCCTGCTTCTACAGCCCGCAGAACGTCCCCGAGGGCATCACGGTCAGCAACATGACCAGCAGTGACGCCAAGGCCAGCACGTCGAGCTACGGCGCGTGCACGGACCTGTGGGCACCGGGCTCGAGCATCATCTCGGCGTCGCACAGCAGCAACACCGGCACCGCGACGATGTCGGGTACGTCGATGGCGTCGCCGCACGTGGCCGGCGCAGCTGCGCTGTACCTCGGCGCGAACCCGACTGCGACCCCGGCTCAGGTGCAGACCGCACTGGTGAACAACACCATTCCCAACACCCTGACCGGAGTGGGTGCGACGTCACCGAACAAGCTGCTGAACATCGACTTCCTGAACGGTGGCACTCCCGGCACCGTGACGGTCGCGAACCCGGGTAACCAGAGCAGCACGGTCGGGACCGCGGTCAACCGCACCAACTCGGCCTCGGGCGGCACTGCGCCGTACACCTGGTCGGCGAGTGGACTGCCGGCCGGACTGTCGATCAGCGCCTCGACGGGCACGATCACGGGTACGCCGACGACCGCGGGCACGAGCAACGTCACGGTCACCGCGACGGACTCCTCAAGCCCGACCAAGAGCGGCTCGGCGTCGTTCACCTGGACTGTGAGCCCGGTGGGCTCGTGCACGCCGCAGACCAACGGCACCAACGTGACGATCTCCGACAACGCAACAGTGGAGTCCTCGGTGTCCATCGGTGGCTGCACCGGCAACGCGTCGGCGACCGCAACCGTGCAGGTGGGCATCGTGCACACCTACATCGGTGACCTGAAGGTCGACCTGGTTGCTCCTGACGGCTCGATCTACACCCTGCACAACCGGGCCGGCGGAAGTGCCGACAACATCAACACGACCTACACGGTCAACCTGTCGGCAGAGGTCGCCAACGGGACCTGGAAGCTCCGGGTCAACGACAACGCTGCCAACGACGTCGGGTACATCGACACCTGGACGCTGAACACCGGAGCCGGTGGCGGTGGCGGCACCTGCGCCCCGCAGTCCAACGGCACGAACGTGACCATCGTCGACAACGCGACGGTCGAGTCCTCGGTGACGATCTCGGGTTGCACGGGCAGCGCGTCCGCGACGTCGAAGGTTGCGGTGGCGATCGTGCACACCTACATCGGTGACCTGAAGGTCGACCTGGTCGCGCCCGACGGCTCGGTCTACGTCCTGCACAACCGGTCCGGTGGCAGCGCCGACAACATCAACACGACCTACACGGTCAACCTGTCCGGTGAGGCTCGCAACGGCACGTGGAAGCTCCGCGTGAACGACAACGCGTCGCAGGACACGGGCTACATCGACACCTGGACGCTTACCAGCTAGATCCAGTTGCACTAGATCCAGTTGCGTTGGGCAGCCTGGACGCCGGCCTTGAACCTCGTGTCGGCGTCCAGGCGCTCCATCAGCTCGGTGACCCGACGGCCCACGGTCCGTTCGGTCACCCCGAGGGTGCGCGCGATGGCGCGGTCCTTCATGCCGGACGCGAGCAGCCGGAGCAGCTCGCGGTCGCGCGGCCCGATGCCTTCGTGGACGACGTCGTCGAAGGGCGTGGCCTTGTCCCACAGCAACTCGAAGTGCTGGATCACGACGTCGAGCAGAGCCGAAGGGCCGAGCAGGATCCGCCGCGTCGGGTCAGGGTCCCGGTCGTTGGCGATGATCACCGCCGCGCGCCCGTCGATGATCGCGAGCTTGGGTCCCGCCGACGAATGCACTCGGGCCTGCTCGCCGTTCTTCATGCACTCGCGCATGTGCTCGACGGCACCTGCGGACGCCAGCGAGTCCGGGTGGTAGATCGCGCGGTAGGAGACTCCGTCCGCGAGCCGCGCGAGCTCCGCGTCGTTGCGGCTCGGCCCGCCACCCAGGTACGGCGGGGCGTCGACCATGCACACCTCTAGTCGCGCCTCGCCCTGGAGCCGGCTCAATGCGGCGATCACCGCGTCAGGGCCGTCGAGCATCTCGACGCAGGTGTCGCCGGCTGCGGCCATCCTGCGTGCGGACTCAGCCATCTCGTCCACTCGATGCTGGAGCCGGGCGAGCGCCGACCGCTGCCGCTGGATCAGGAGCGGGACCGCGACCTCGGGTGGGACGGCGACGTAGCTGTCCGAGGCGGCGCTGAGGAGGTGGACGAGCCCAGCGCCACACAGACTGGTCAGGGACGCACGGATCGTCTCCTCCGGCAGCTCGAGACGCTTGAGGAGATCGGAGGGCGAGGATGACGGCGCGTCGAGCAGCTCGACGTACACGTCGTTGTCGGTCCGGCACAGGCCGACCGGCTCGAGGAGGTAGGGCACCTGCACACCTTCGTCCGTGACTGGCGGGATGTCCAGGGACCGCGTGGTGCTTCCTGGTCACCACCAGGGGTAGAACGGCGGCATCTCGTTCGTCGTGCTGGTGAACTCGGGGTCGCGCTTCTCCAGGAAGGCGCGGATGCCTTCCTTGCCGTCGGTCAGCGACTGGTAGTAGACGCCGAGCGAGTCCACTCGGTGTGCCTCGATCGGGTGCGGCTGCGCACTGTTGCGGTACATCATCTGCCGGGCGATCGCCGTCGCTACGGGGGAGCGGTTGGTGGTGAACTTCCGGGCCAGGTCGTACGCCGCGGGCAGCAGGTCCTCGGGCTCGTGCACCGAGCGCACCAGCCCGATCTCCTTGGCCTCTGCGCCCGGCAGGATCTCGGCGGAGTACACCAGCTCGAGTGCCCGGCTCATCCCGACGATGCGCGGCAGGAACCAGGTCGAGCAGGCCTCGGGGACGATGCCGATCTTTCCGAACACGAAGCCGATGCGGGCTTTCGACGAGGCCAGCCGGACGTCCATCGCGAGCGTCATGGTCGCGCCGATGCCGACCGCTGCCCCATTGATCGCAGCGATGACCGGCTTGGTGCAGTCGTAGATCGCCAGCGTGACCCGACCGCCCGTGTCGCGCAGCCCTTCGAAGATCGCCGGGTCGTCCAGCCGGTCGCGCATGTCCTCCATGCTTGGCTCCAGCGACTCGTCGAGGCCGAAGACGTTGCCCGCGACCGAGAGGTCCATGCCGGCGCAGAAAGCCCGCCCGGACCCGGTGACGACGACCGCCTTGACGTCGTCGTCGGCTGACGCGTGGTTGAACGCGTCCACGAGCTCGTTGGCCATGTCGACCGTGAACGCGTTGAGCTGCTCGGGACGGTCGAGCGTCAGGGTGAGGATCCCGTCGGCGACGTCGTACGACAGCGTGGAGTAGGTCATCGGGCGAGTCCTGACTGTTGGCAGAGTCCCTTGCCGATCTCGGAGGTGCGGTCCTCGCGGATCAGCCGGAACATTCGTTCGGCGCGCTCATCGTCCCAGTGCACTGCGAGGTCGGCGATCGGGACCCCGCAGGTCAGGCCGTTCTCGCCGCCGACGTTGCGCATCGCCATCGCGAAGTTCGCGAAGGCGATCGGGCTCACGTTGTCACCGACGTTGACCGACTCGGAGCTGGCGAACGACAGGTCCCAGTAGCGGAAGGGGTTCAGGAAGGTCGACGGCGAGAAGGCCTCGGTGCCGATCGCGGAAACGACCTCGCGCTGGTGGGACGCGCGGTCGATGTCGCCGAGCCCCGACGTCTTGCGCGAGCGTGCGTAGGCGAGCGCCTTGCGACCGTTGGCCGGCTGGCATCCAGCCTTCACGTTCAGGTCCGCGTCCTTGTCGACCATGTCCTCCTTGGGACAGATCGTGATCCCGCCGACCGCGTTGACCATCTTCACGAAGCCGCCGAACCCGATCTCGACGTAGTTGTCGATGCGGATGCCGGTGGCCTCCTCGACGGTCTGCACCAGCAGCGAGGCCCCGCCGTACGCGAACGCCGCGTTGATCTTGGTCTCCCCATGGCCGGGCACCGGCACGATCGAGTCCCGGGGGATCGACATCAGGAGGTTCGGGCCGTCACCGGTCTGCAGCAGCATGATCGTGTCGGTGCGCTGGCCCACGTCGCCGCCGGTGTGCAGCCGCTCGCGCTGCTTGGCGGTCAGGCCTTCCCGACTGTCACTGCC
>DATILB010000123.1:0-13816 GCA_035477015.1 Nocardioidaceae bacterium
TGTCCACCGCTGCATGGGGAGCCGTCTGGCCGAAATACAGTTGAGAATCCTGTGGGAGGAGCTGCTGGCGCGGTTCGACGACATCGAGGTCTTGGGGGAGCCGGAGTACCTTCAGTCGAACTTCGTCAGGGGCTACACCAAGATGATGGTGACCCTCACGCCGATCGGTGAGCAGCGTCGACCCCGCAGTGCGGAACGGCGCACAGCCGCTCCCCAACCCGCACGGCTCGCCTCTCGTGAGGGCTGGCTCACGAACACAGCCGAGACCACGGTCGATCTTCGGGTCGCGGCTCGTCGCGAAGTGGCCGAGGGGATCGTCGAGCTCACTCTCGCCGACCCCTCGGGCACACAGCTTCCGTCCTGGACCGCCGGCGCCCACATCGACCTCGTGCTCGACCCGTCGCTGACGCGGCAGTACTCCCTGTGCGGCAGCGCTACCGACGAGTCGTCGTGGAAGGTCGGGGTCCTCCTCGACCCGAACAGCCGGGGCGGGTCGGCGTACGTCCACGAGAAGCTGGCGGAGGGCGCGACCGTCCGCGTGCGAGGCCCGCGCAACCACTTTCCGCTCGTCTCGTCGCCGCGTTACCAGTTCATCGCCGGCGGCATCGGCATCACCCCGATCCTCGCGATGATCGAGGCGGCCGAGGCGCGCGGTGCCGAGTGGAGCCTGCTGTACGGCGGTCGGTCCCGTGCGTCGATGGCGTTCCTCGACAAGCTCGAGAGCGACGACCGGGTGACGGTCTGGCCGCAGGACGAGAAAGGTCTGCTCGACCTCGCCTCGGCGCTCGGCAGACCGCAGCCGGACACCCTGGTCTACTGCTGCGGCCCGGGCGCGCTCCTCGACGCGGTCGAGGAAGGGTGCGCGTCGTGGCCCGAGGGCAGCCTGCACCTCGAGCGGTTCGCGGCCAAGAAGGTCGTGGCGTCCGAGGACGCGCTGGACTCCTTCGAGGTGGAATGTTCGCGTTCGGGTGTGACCGTGACGGTGCCCGAGGGAATCTCGATCTACGACGCGGTCGAGAAGGCCGGTGTCGACGTGCTGGGGTCCTGCATGGAGGGCATCTGCGGCACCTGCGAGACCGACGTGCTCGAAGGCACGCCCGACCACCGTGACTCGGTGCTGTCCAAGACGGAGCGCGACCGTGGCGACACGATCATGACCTGCGTCTCCCGCTCATTGTCGAAGAGGCTGGTGCTGGACGTATGAACTACCCCAAGGACTGCTGGTACGTCGCTGCTACCGCCGACGAGGTCGGCCTCGGGCTCACCGCGCGACGCATCCTGGACACCCCCGTGGTGCTCTACCGTCTCGCCGACGGTTCCGTCGCCGCGCTCGAGGACCGCTGTGCGCACCGGCCCTATCCGTTGTCGGCAGGTCACCGTGAAGGGGACCAGCTCGTGTGCGGCTATCACGGTTGCACCTACGACCCCGACGGGCGCTGCGTGCTTATCCCCTCGCAGGACAACCCACCCTCGGGCGCTCAGGTGCGCGCCTTCCCGGTTGTCGAGCGGGGACCGTTCGTCTGGGTCTGGACCGGCACGCCGGGTGGCGAACGACTGCGGCCGCCGCCGTTGACGGCGTGGCTCCAGGGGGATGGCTGGAGCAGTGTGGGAGAGCGGCGCAACGTGGCCGCCAACTTCCTGCTGCTGCACGAGCACTACCTAGACCTGACCAACGTGTTCGCGATGCACCCGGAGATGGTGCCGCCGGGCATCGAGGCGCTGCCTCCCTTGGAGGAGGTGGAGGTCTCCGAACTGTCGGTGTCCTATGTCCGTGAGCTGCCCAAGGCGCCGCTCGCGCCGTGGGAGGCCCAGGTGTCCGGGCTCGACAGCGACGAGTCGTTCGGCCGCAAGGAGACGGGCACGTTCGTGACGCCCGGACTGCACAAGCAGACCTACACCATCACCGGCTCTGACGGTCCCGAGCTCGAGCTCGTGCGGACTCACGGCTTCACGCCCGAGTCGGCGGGCACCACGCACGTGTTCTTGCAGATCTCGTGGCGAGGCGCCGCCGTCTCGCCCGATGCGGGCGCGCAGCTGGCCGCAGTCTTCCACGAGATGGCCACCCGCGACATCGCCGTGCTCGAGACCATGCAGCGCTGCCTCGACGGGGACACCACGCAGCGTCGCTACGTCAACGTCAAGGCAGACCGCGCTGCCCTACGAGCGCGCCGGATCGTGCAGTCGATGGTCGAGGACGAGCGCGGGCTTTAACCCGACTGCCTCGTCAGGGAAGCAGCTGAACCCGAAGCGGTAGGTCGAGTTCGGCCCACGCACGATCTGCAGTGATCACGTGCCCCTGGTCCGAGCGAAGAGCCACGGCCAGGCAGCAACGATCGCCGAGGCTCAGGGATCGGCCTCCCTCGATGGACCGCAGCGCACCGGCCAATTCGGCGTCAGCTTCGGTGCCGCTGGGTGTGCCACCGCAGGTCGCCGACGGGGTGGCTGCTGCGCCCGCGGAGTGGGTAGACCTCCTCACCCACGGCGTACACCGACATGGGATCGGCAGGGCGGTCACTCGGACGGACGGCGGACGGATTCAACTTCTCGACCTGGGCCTGCACGGACTCACATCAGACGGTGATGTCCGACATGGATCCCATTTTGTCGGATGACTCAGGACGTTACACAAACCTAGAAAATCCTCTAGTATTGTGTTCGTGGCGAACATGAGCGTTGCCGAAGCTGCCCGGCGGCTAGGCGTCGGAGTGCCGCGAATCCATCAAAGGATCGCGGACGGTTCGCTGCGCGCGGAGCGGATTGGGTCCCAATGGGTGGTCGACGAACTTTCCCTGCTGCGGGTCGCCGAACGCAAGGAGCCGGGGCGCCCATTGTCCGGTCGCTCTGCTTGGGCGATCATCGCGCTTGCCGAAGGAGACAACGAAGCCTTGGCGGGTCTGGCCTCGGCCGAGCGATCGAGGGCGAAGGTGCGCCTCGATGAGGTGCTGTCGCTGGTGGCAAAGGAGCCGAAGTCCGAGAAGGACGTGCGCCGCGTTGCGTCAGCCCTGCGGCTGCTGTTTCGCAATCGTGCCGAGCGCTTGCCGTTCAAGGCCGCGCCTGGGGACCTGTCCATGTTGCGCGAGGACGTCCGCTGGGAGTCGCTCGTGAGTTCTGCTGTCAGTGGCATCGCTTCGGTCGATGTAGACGGCTATGTCGCTGCGGATAACGTCGACAACATGGCCCGCGAGTACCTCCTCATGCCTGCCGAGGCCGAAGCGAATGTCGTGATCCACGTTCTCCCCGAAGGCCAGAAGGCCTACCCTGACTCGAATCTCCTTCTTGCCGCCGATCTTGCCGATCAGCGCGGTCCGCGTGAAGAACTCCGAGCGGCCGCGTTGCTGCGTGAGGTTGCCGTCGATCGGAAGGCGGGGCAGCGTTGATCGTCCTTCCCGCAATGCCGCGAGAACAGACCGCATCCTGGCGTGGTCTCCTCGATCTGTACGAGAAGCTGCCAACGGGATGGACTCTCGTTGGAGGCCAACTTGTCCATCTGCACTGCGCCGAGCGTGGCCAGTTCCCGGAGCGGCCCACCAACGATGTAGACACGGTCGTCGACGTACGTGCTGACCCGACGATCCTGCATACCTTCACCGAAGCCCTGACCGACCTCGGCTTCAAGTCGGCCGGCATCTCAGCTGAGGGTCGTCAGCACCGATGGGTGCGTGGCGAGGCGTCTATCGACGTCCTGTTGCCCGAGGGCATCGGGGAGAGGGCGCAGGAACGCGAGGGCGTGACCGGCAGCCCGACCCTGCCCACGCAGGGCGGCACCCAGGCGCTCCGGCGCAGCGAGGTGATTCCTGTCGCGGTCGACGGCCGTACGGGCTTTGTTCGACGCCCGAATCTCGTCGGGGCGCTGATAGTCAAGGCAGCGGCGCACACCAACGTCGGCGACCAAGACCCGCGTCGACATCGCCGGGACTTTCTCGTCCTCGCTGGACTCATCACTGCCACTGACTTCGCCAATGAAGCCCTATCCAAGAAGGACAGACAACGGCTGCGGCGAATCCTTGACGCTGTCGAGAAGGATCGCGAGCTGGTGGTGGCGACCCAGGGCGCCGGCGAGATAGTCGCCCGACTGCGGCTCGCTGCCGACATCAACTGACCCGTCCCTCTGTCACAAGCCGGCGCATGACGGGGCGGCGCATCGGAAGCTGGGGGACGAACTGATCTGCTCCCATGCCGCGGACTGAGTCCGAGGCGGCTAGGGCGACCTCAGCCTTCGCGCGAACCGATGAGGTCGGCGAACACGATGAGGTTGTCGTCGTACGTCCGGGTCTGCTCGTTGAAACCTCCACACGTGATGACCCGTAACCCGGCGTGGTCGATGTGCCCGTAGACGCGGTCGGTGGGAAATTCCGACTTCGCGACCTGCAGGACGCGCTGCACGCTGAAGACAGCGGTGCTCCCGTCCTCGCGGGAGACCAGGATCTCGTCGCCACGGCTGAGCCGGTGCAGGTCCCAGAACACGCCGGGGGCGCCGTTCCAATGCACGTGGCCGACGATGATCGCCGGTCCAATCTCA
Source organism: Nocardioidaceae bacterium (assembly GCA_035477015.1). Classification (GTDB taxonomy): domain Bacteria; phylum Actinomycetota; class Actinomycetes; order Propionibacteriales; family Nocardioidaceae; genus SSC3. The sequence continues at coordinate 4,520 of DATILB010000123.1, forward strand.
CCAGCGGTGGGCGCACCGACGTACCAGCCCGCAGGAAAACCGCTGGGTGGCACTTCAAGGGTGCCGTTGCTCTGCAGCCCGAGCCGCATCAAGGATGACTCCAGGTCGATCCGCGGGATGCGGACCTGTACCGGGTCTGATCGCGCCATGGGTGGCGCCGGTCGGCCGTCAGGTGACGTGGTCTCGCTCGGTGCCGGGGCAGTCGACGACTGAGTACGCGGTGGATGACTAGCGTCGGTCCCGGCCGCGACCCCGCACGCCGCGACGGCGATGAACGCGACTCCGCCGACGCCCACAGCCGTACACAGGCGTGGGATCCGGGAGCGGATCGTTGGGTGCCGCATCAGGCCACGTGTTTGCCAGGCCGGCGACGATTGGCGAGGACGGCGATGGCGCCGACCGCCCCGAACGTCAGTGCTGCGGTCAGTAGCTGACGTGGCTCACGGGCCGAGCCGCTGCTATTGCTGTCGTCACCTGAGTCGACTGGACCGCCGGGAGTCGTGGTGATCTGTTCCGTCGGCGGGCCGGGGGACAGGCCCTCTGAGGTGCCGGAAGTGGGGGTGCCGGAAGTGGGGGTGCCGGTAGCGGGGGTGTCGGTCCAGCTCGTCGACGGTGTCAGGGATGGGTTCGACGTGGGGTCGGCGGTCCCTGGCTGGCTGGTTGGGGGCGACGTCGGCGACCTGATGCAGGATGGCCTAGAGATCGTGTTCGTGTCGAGCGTTACTGCGCCGTTCTGGGCCAGAAGACGACCTTGGATAGTCACTCCTGTGGTTGCCGTGATGCTCGCCGACGCGAGGATCGTGCCGCGGAAGCTCGATCCTGTGCCGAGAGTGGCCGAGCTTCCGATCTGCCAGAAGACGTTGCAGGCCTGAGCACCGTTGGTGAGTACGACGGAGCTTGCCGATGCGGTGGTGAGCGTCGATGCCGCCTGGAAGACGAAGACCGCGTTCGGGTCACCGGCTGCATCGAGAGTCAGGGCCCCGGTCAGACCGATGGAGCTGGTGGACTTGTACACGCCGGCGGTCAGCGACTGGCCACCCAGGTCCGTCGTGATCGGCGAGGTCGGACCCTCGCCAGCGGCGATGTTGTACGCCGTGAGCAGGTCGGGTTTTGCACCCTGCGTTACAGCGCCGCCGCCCCGGTTGACGCCGTTGATGGTCATCGATCCGGTCCCGGTGATGCTCGTTGTCGGGAAGGTCCCAATGTCACCGTTGAGCGTGGTGGGGCCCGTGTTGGTGACTCCTGCACCGGCCAGGACGACAAAGCTCCCGGCCGTGCCGAGTGGCACCGCGGTGGCCGCCGCCTGTGCTGTCGTGGCGTTCGCGACCAAAAGCAGGGCTGCAGGGACGACGACCAACAGGCTGATCGGCGTACGGGCGAGGAGTCGCCGTGGCTTGGTTGTCTGGCTGGGGGATTGGGGCATGGGGACCTCCACGGTGGACAAGACCGAAGCCCGCATCAGTCGCCCTCCCAAACGATTAATGCGGGCTCGATCCAAATGCTTATCGGCCCCGATATCGCAACACTGAAGGGCAGGCCCGAATTACTTCGCTCTCCAGACCTTGATGGTCACGCCCGGTGCGAGAGCTTGTGGCGCAACACCAAGGTGGCGCGGCTGTGAAGCTGGCTGACGCGCGACTCGCTCACCTTGAGCACCTGGCCGATCTCGGCCAGGGTGAGGTGCTCCCAGTAGTAGAGCGCCACGACGATCTGGTCGCGCTCAGGCAGTTCGCGCAGTGCCGCCATGAACCCTTCCGGGACGCCGTCGTCGGCACCGGGCAGTTCGCCCACGGCATGCGGTGTCGTGGCGTCGCCAGGCCCGGTCGTGTCGATGCTGAGCAGGCTCACGTAGGACGCCTGGCTGTACATCTCCCGCAGCTCTCGGACCGAGACACCCAGTTCCGCGGCGACCTCGCGGTCCTTGGGTACGCGCCCGAGCCGGCTCTCCAGGACAGCGAGTGCAGCATTGATCGCGCGGACCTTGTCACGCACGGAGCGGGGGACCCAGTCGTACGAGCGCAGGCCGTCGATGATCGAACCCCGGATGCGAGGAACGGCATAGGTCTGGAACTGCAGCCCACGGTCGAGGTCGAACTTGTCGATCGCATCCATCAGGCCGATAACGCCATCGGAGACGAGGTCGGACATGTCGACGGACGGCGGGAGACCAGAGCGGATCCGGCCGGCCACGTACTTCACAAGGGGGGCGTACTGCAGCACAAGGCGGTCGCGCGCCTCCCCGTCACCATTGCTCTTGAAGGCTCGCCATAGTTGCTCGACCGTGCTGTCCGAATGAATGTGTGTCCCCCGACGACAGGCACCATAGTGCGGATTCGCTCGATCTCAGCGTAGCGGAGAAGAAAGCGTGGTTCCGTGCGTATTCGACTGCCCAGGGCTCAAGTGCGGGTGGCTGGCAACCGATACGAGGTAGTGTGAGTAGCCGCTGGCACATTGACCAACGGCATTTGTTGCCCGGGGGGGCAGCGAGGGCACCGCGTTCGCTACATGCACGCGGCGAAAGGTTCGGTAGAACCGAATGGACGAAGGGACGGCCGACCGCGGGGTCGTGACCTCTTTCCCTGAGATCGGACTTCTGCGTGAGCTCGGTGAAGAGCTAGATCGGGTGGCTTCACCGGTCGAGCTGCTGCAGGTCGCGCTTCCGATCTGCCTCGCGCTAGTCGCGTGTTCCTCGATCGAGCTGACGTTATCGGCGTCAGGTCAGCCGGGGGTTCCCTTGACCGGCTCCCTCGACTCGGGCACCGGCGTTAGCGTGCAATTCACACATCCAGATGTCGCCGAGCCGAGCCCACCTGCCGCGAGCGGCGAGCTCATGGCAGTGCTAGCGGGGCCCGATGGGGACGAGGTCCGGCTGGTGGCTCGAGGGGGCAGCGACCAGGCCACTTCTGAGGCGCTGCTCGACGTCGCAGCCCGCCTCGTAGTCGGTGCCCTGTGGCGCATCATGCCGGAGCGGGATGCGTTGGGCAGCAGGGTCGAGACTCGGAGCCGGCGGTTCCTCAGGCCTAATTCCCTCTCTGACCGCTCGGTGCTGTACGACGAAGGTCCCCGTCGAATCGACGAGGGATCCCGGAAGGGCCGGACCTCCGCCCTGCTCGTCCTCGACCTCGACAACTTCAAGCAGGTCAACGACACCTTGGGGCATCAGGCCGGCGACGCGGTCCTCGCCGAGATCGGCCGACGCCTGCGAGCAGCGCTGCCGGCTACCTACATTGCCGCGAGCATCGGCGGTGACGAGTTCGCGGTGCTCGCCACAGATCTACAGTCTGCCGAGGACAGCGACGGAGTGGCGCACAAGGTGCTCAAGGCTCTTGAGGCCCCGATCACGATCGATGACGTCCTCCTTCACGTGGAAGCCTCCCTCGGGATAGCAGTGCACAACGTCGATGGCGGCACGCTCGAGAACCTGATGCTGGAGGCCGACAAGGCCATGTACCAAGCCAAGGCTCTCGGCTCGAGGAAGTGGCAACGGCGTACGCCGACGGCCAGCGGAGTGAATGGGTCGGCCGAGCCCCTGACACGCGAGGAGATCCGTCGCGCTCTCGCCCGGGACGAGCTGGTGATGCATTACCAGCCTCAAGTGGCCGCGCCCAGCGGTGAAGTCGTCGGCGTCGAGGCGCTCGTGCGCTGGGAGCATCCCCGCCACGGACTCTTGCTCGCTCGCGACTTCGTGGACCTCGCTGAGAGGTCCGGCCTGATGTCGTCGCTCAACTCGACCGTGCTCGAGCTGAGCCTCGGCGACTTCGGTCGCATTCGCCGGATCGCCCCGACCGCCTCGCTCTCGTTGAACGTCTCGGCTCGCAGCCTGCTCGGGGAGGGTCTCGTCCAGAACCTCAGGCAAGCACTGGAAAGTCATGACGTCGCTCCGTCCCTCCTGACCATCGAGATCACCGAGCCGCCGTCGGACTACTCACGGTCAACGATGCAGGTTCTGGGCGAGCTCGAACAGCTCGGCTGCTCGGTGAGCGTTCACGAGTTCGGTCGCGGGCGGACCTCGCTGTCCGTGCTCAGCCGGTATCCCGTGATACGTGAGATCAAGGTGGACCCAGGGCTGGTCAGGATGGTTGCCTCCCAGCCGGAGGCAGCGCGAGTGGTCGGCGCCATTGTCGCGATGGCGCATGCCCTGGATGTCCGCGTGGTTGCCGAAGGGGTGGAAGTACCGCTCCTGAGCACGGCTCTGCATCAGCTCGGTTGTGACGTTCTGCAGGGCTACTACATCAAAGAAGCCCTTCCGCTCACTGAGCTCGAGGATTGGCTCGCCACATCTCCGATCTTCCGCGAGTGATCAGTCCGGTGTCCTGTCGTAACCGTCGGATCCCAGGAGAGCCGCGGTGATCACTTCCGGTGTGGTGGGGCGGTCCAGGAGGTAACCCTGGCTGCGATCACACCCGAACGCTTTCAGGAGGTCGTACTGGTCCTGCGTCTCGACGCCTTCCGCGACGACGACCAAGCCCAGCGAGCGACCGAGCGCGATGATCGAGGACGTCACTGCGGTATCTGTCCTGTCCTGACCCAGGCCCGCGATGAACGATCGGTCGATCTTTATCACGTCGAAAGTGAAACGGCGCAGGTAGTCGAGGGAGGCGTATCCGGTCCCGAAGTCATCGACCGCTAAGGAAACGCCGAGGTCGTGAAGAGCCATCAGGTTGTCTGCCCCCGAGTCGGCTCGTCGAATGAGCTGGCGCTCGGTGACTTCCAAGCCGAGCTTGCCGGGCACCAGGTCGCTCGCCGCAAGAAGCCGTTCGACGACACCGACGATGTGTGGCCGCGCGAACTGGTCGCCTCCGATGTTGACCCACATTTCAGGGGCATGCGCGCCCAAGGTCAATCGCCAACTGTCGGCCTGCGCAACCGCAACCGAGAGCACCCATTCGTCGATGCGATCCATCAAGGCGTGCCCGTCGGCGACATCGAGGAACTCGTGCGGCCGCAACAGGCCACGGATCGGATGCTGCCAGCGCAGCAAGGCTTCCACGGCAACGATTGTCCCGGCCTGCATGCTGTGAATGGGTTGGTAGTGCAGACGGAGCTCGTTCCTGACCAGAGCAGTGTCGAGCTCGGAGATCAAGCGTTCCCGATGAAGGTCGCCGATGCGACGCACGGCATCCGCCGTCCGGAGTCTCGAGGTGAGGTCCGCTACGACTGTCGCGGACTCGACGGCAACGTCGGCGGCAGCCTCTGCGGCGGCGACCGAGATCGCGACGTCACGTCCCGTCTCCTGCGCAGCGCCCGACGCGAGGTCCACGGTCGCGGCTGCAGTTTCCGCGGCGCGCGCCACCGCCTCGGCCGCCGTGAGGACCGCCGCTGCGACGGTGGAAGCCGAGTCAACAGTCGCCTTGGCCTTGGCCAACACGTCAGCAGCAACCGCAGCCGCGACCGTAGCGGCCGCTCGGCTGACCGCAGTGTCGTCGTCGTCGTCGTTAGCAGCCTCTGAGACCAGCGTCGCCGATGCGCCCAACGCCGACGCCGCCTCGTCAACCGCTCGGCTCATCACTCGGGCCTCGACCTCCGTGGCGGCGCGCGCCGCGATCTTCGCCGTCTCCGACGCCGCGGCAGCCACGGCAACAGCGATGGCGTGGCTCGCGCTGATCGCAACGGCGGTCGCAGAGTTCACCGCATCCTGCGCGGCGACCGTCAGTGAGGCTGCGGCTCGTGCCGATTCCTCGGCGTCGCGCGCTGCGGTCATCGCCGCGTCGGCTGCCGCAAGGATCAGGTCGCGGCCGTCGTCGCTGAATGCCGCTGTCGCCATTACGAGACCTTAGCGATGTCCGACGCTGCGGTAGCAGCCTTCGATCTTTTCACATCTGACCGGCTCACCTTGGGGCTTCCAAGGTAACCGAAAGCAGCGTAGGGCTCTCGGCTCCCTCACAGCTTCATCACACGAAAGGGGTATCGCCTCGGCAGGCGACCGGGCTTGAAGTACCGTCGACGCGTGGATGGAAACCGGGTACCCCATGGCGGCTCAGGAGCATCCTTTCGCCGACACTCCGTCACGTCGACCGTCCCGTCGGAGGACTTGGCGGGACTGAACCTCGACGAGCTGCGCGAGTACCGCCGAGGGCTCGGCGCCGAGGAGGACAAGGTCTCCTACTGGCGTCGGGTAGTCCACGCGCGGATCGACTTCCTCGAGGCCGGCGCAAGCACGACGGGCCAACTCAGCTTCGACGATCTCGTTCGAGTCCTCGGTGACACCGGGACTGGCCGCACTCGTCGTGCTCTCGTCCGGGTCAAGGCCGCCGACCCGTTGCCCGACCTTCCGGAGCTCTCCGAGATGTGGGCCACCGAAGTCGACCCGCACGACTCGGAACGGGTCACAGACGCACTACAGCGGCTCCGGCGGGCAGAGCGGAAGCTCTCCGACTACCGCATCGCGCTCCACGAGCGGATCGACGAGGCCACCCGCGAGCTCATCCTTCGCTACCGGGAGAACCCGAGCGCAGCGCTCGCCGCGATTCCACAGGGCTGACCGCGTAGCACCCCGAGTTAATTTCGCGCTGGGCCTCAAGTCGGTGTGTCCGGCAACCGAAGATCAACTCGAGAACAGGTTGGTCCCACCCCTGAGGACTACAACCTGACCCCCGCGGAGGGTGGTGCTTACCCTCATGGGCCCACCCTCCACCTGGTTCCCAATCTGAAGGCAGCCCCCGATGAGTCGAGCACGACATCCCCGCCCAGTCGTCACCCGGTCCGGGTTGGGGTGGGTGGCCCTCGGCGTACCGATGCTGCTCGTCACAGGTCAGCTCGCGAGCGGGGCCACCGCCTCCGCCGCGCCTCAACCTGCGCCTCTGGCCGCGGCGACCACTGCCACTTTCGTAGACCTAGGACAGGCAGCGGCCTTCTCGGTGCTGGGTGGCACCAGCGTCGCGAACACCGGCGCTGGCACCGTGCTCGCGAGAGACCTCGGGCTCAGCCCCACCGGCGCGATCACCGGGTTCCCACTCGGCACCGTGGATGGAACCGTCCACGACAAGGACGCCACTGCCGAAGCGGCACAGTCCGATCGGGCCGACGCCTACGCGGCTGCGGCCGACCAGCAGAGCACCAGCACCTTCAGTGGTGACCAGGCCGGCGTCACCTTCCATCCCGGGGTCCACACCAGTGCAGCCGCCTTCTCCAACACGGGCACGATCACTCTCGATGCTGACGGCGACTCAAGCGCGGTCTTCGTCTTCCAGATCGGTGCGGCACTCAGCTCAGCAGCCAGCAGCAAGGTCGTACTTACTGATGGGGCACTGGCAAACAATGTCTTCTGGCAGGTCGTGGGTGCGGTCTCGCTCGGTGCCGGCGCCAAGTACGTCGGGACCTTCCTCGCGGCCGGTGCAGTCACCTTCGGTGACGGTGCCTCGATCAAGGGTCGCGCGCTCAGTCCCGGGGCGATCGCGCTGACGAACAGTCCCTTCACCGAGCCCATCGACGACCTGACTGCTCCGACCGTGACCCTCGACGGGGGCGCGACTCGCTCCACGAACGACTCGACGCCGACGATCGCAGGGACCACCGACGAGCCGGTCGGCAAGGCAGTGACCGTCACCCTTGCCGGGCAGACCCTGAGCTCGACGGTCGGCGCCGGTGGCAGCTGGAGTGTCGGCGCCACCGCCCTGTCCTCGGGGCCTCACAACGTGGTGGCGTCGATCACCGACGCGTCACAGAACACAGGCACTGCGACCCAGGTTCTCACCGTGGACGTCACGGCCCCGGTGGTGTCGATCAACGGCGGCGCAATGAGGTCCACGAACGTCTTTGCGCCGCCGATCTCGGGAACGACCGACGAACCTGGCAACACGACAGTGACCGTCACCGTGGGCGGGCAAACGCTGACCACGACGGCCAGTGAGGCTGGCACCTGGAGCGTCGACGCGGCCACCTTGACCGAGGCGCCTCACAGTGTGGAAGCGTCGGTCACCGACGCCGCACAGAACATCGGTACGGCGGCCCAGATTCTCTCAGTGGACGCTACTGTTCCGGTCGTCACCATCGACGGCGGCGAGGCACGATCGACGGACGACACGTCGCCGTGGATCTATGGCACGACGGCGGAACAGGCCGGCACGGTGGTGCAGGTCACCGTCGCCGGGCAGGTCCTGACCGCTACCGTGCTGGCCGGTGGCACCTGGGGCGTCAGCGCGACCACGCTGAACGCGGGACCTCACCGCGTGGTGGCTTCGATCACCGATGCCGCCCAAAACACGGGTACGGCGACGCAGGACTTGACCGTCACCGGCCACGGCGGGCCCACAGGGCGCTACCAGCCCGATGCGGCGATCCGCCAGCTCAACGGAACCTTCTTGGGCGTTGGGATCTACGACGTCTCCAAGCAGCAAGTGACCAAGCGGCTGCGAGGCCACGTCCGGAGCGTCACGTTCGAGGTCCTCGTGACGAACCGGGGTCAGTCGACCGACCGAATGGTGCTCCGGGGTACGCCGAGAAGCCGGATGTTCACGGTGACCTACTTCGCGGGCGGTCGGGACGTGACGCGCGCGGTCACGGTCGGCATGTACAGCACCAACCCATTGGTGCCCGGAGACTCTGCCCGCCTGTTCATCAAGGTCACCAGGACCAGGGCTGCTAGCCCAGGGGCCACCCGGACGTTTGCGGTCACGGCCAGCTCCTGGCACGCCAGAACGGCATGGGACACCGTGGCCGCCGTCGTCAAGGTGACCAGGGGATCAGGCCGCTCGGCAACCTGACTTGGGGGCGACGCCTGCGTCGCCTCCGGCGTTGATCGTCGACATCACCTGACTCGTGCGTCGTGGCCGCGCTCGGCCTCGAAGGCCAGCACCAGATAGCCCAAGAAGGCCTCCTGCTCAAGGGTGCGGGTCCCCTATCGTCTTGCCATGAAGACCGGACACGAGGCAGCAGGTGGCGGCGCACCTGGCCGTCGCCTACGCATGCTCGCCGACCTCGTCGAGTCGACCGGGATCCCCGCTGAGCTGGTGTCCCCGGACGGGACGAAGCTGCAGGCCGGCCAGGGCGAGCCGGCGTTCCGCGTCGTCGTCCACGACGAGAGCGCACTCACTGGTGGGCTGGACGAGCTTGCCCTAGGCGCGGCGTACGTCGAAGGCAGGCTGGACTTCGAGGGCGACCTGGTCCGGATGTTCGACGTCCGGGCGCACCTGGTCGACCGGACTCCGATGGCGGCGCGCGCTCAGTTCCTGCTCCAACTGCTGTCCGCCGTGACGTCGATGAACCGGAAGGCCATCAGCTTCCACTACGACCTTGGCGACGACTTCTACCTCACGTTCCTGGACCGACGTCACCGGCTCTACTCGCAGGGCCACTTCC
>DATILB010000124.1:0-5848 GCA_035477015.1 Nocardioidaceae bacterium
GCCAGGTCGAACCGGGTGTTCACGACGGCCAGCCATCGCCCGTGCCGGGCCACGGTGGCGGGCACCTTGAACTCGGGATTGGTGACGGTGGCGGTCACTTTGCCTGTCGACCAGTCCGGCGAGACCCTCACCTTGGACAGCCGGTTGGCGAAGTTCTCGACGACCCAGATGCTGTGCCCGACCCGCAGGATCCCGTCCAGGGTGCCGGCGGCCAGCGCCCCACTGGTGAGCACGATCTGCGCGCTTGCACCCGTGGTGGGGTTGACCGTGTAGAGCCCGCCGAGCTCGGTGTGACAGACGATCAACGTCTTGCCGTTGGCTGTGGCATCGATGCCGTTGAGCCCGAAGGTTGCAGCGACCTGTCCAGCCGGGCCGGTCACGGTGATCGTCTCCGCGGCGCCCAGGGTGCCGTTGGCGGCGATCGGGATCTTGTAGATCTGATTACCGAACGTGTTCGTGAAGTACGCCGCAGAGCGGGTCACCACGACGTCGTTGATCAGGCCGCCCAACGAGTACGACGCAACCTCGGCGCCGGTGACCAGGTCGTAGACGCGCGCGGAGCCGTCGAAGCCACCGGACACGAACAGCAGCCGGTGTCTGCGGTCGGCCTTGAGCCCGACGGCAGCTTTGCCGGTCTCTTCGATGAAGACCGCGCCATCGCCGGTCGTGAGACTGCCGCGATAGATGGAGCCGGTGATCATCGAGCCGGCGTAGAACGTGTTGCCCGCCGTGGCGATGCCTTCCGAGGCCCAGTCGTCGGGCAGGAAGATTACCTCCGGGTTCGCCGACCCCGCAGCCGGGCTGACAAGGAACAGCGGTGCGATCAGGATTGTGAGCGCCGCACGGATCCGCATGGCCCACCACCTCCGCCATCAGTAGTGGTTGACCCCCTCTGCCATCGAGGGTGCTCCGCGAGCGCGCACTTTGTCGAGAGGACAAAACCGGTCTCAGCGGACGCGTTCCACGCGACCCTCGTCCCAGACCGGCTCCGCCGACTCGTAGACCGACCCGTCCTGGCCGAACACCAGGAATCGGTCGAAGCCCCGCGCGAACCAGCGGTCGTGCGTGACGGCGAGGACCGTCCCGTCGAACGACTCGAGTCCTTCTTCGAGAGCCTCCGCCGACTCCACGTCCAAGTTGTCGGTGGGCTCGTCCAGCACGAGCAACGTCGCACCCGAGAGCTCGAGCAGCAGGATCTGGAACCGCGCCTGCTGACCGCCGCTGAGCGACTCGAACCGCTGCTCGGCCGCGTGGGCCAGCTCGTACTTGTCCAGCCGCCGGCTGGCGAGCTCGCGCCCCATCCCGCCACGGTGCTCGTCACCGCGGTGCAGGATCTCCAGGAGCGTCCGTCCGTGGAGCTCCGGATGCTGGTGGGTCTGCACGAACCACCCAGGCCGGACTCGGGCGCCGAGCCGAGCCTTTCCCTCGTGACGGACTGGTGCGATCTTGCCCTCGCCGACCGGACGGTGCTCGATGTCCGGATCGGTGCCGCCGGCGGCGAGCAGCCTCAGGAAGTGCGACTTGCCCGAGCCGTTGCTGCCGAGAACGGCCACGCGCTCGCCGTACCAGACCTCGAGGTCGAACGGCTTCATCAGGCCGGTCAGCTCGAGCTGCACGCAGACGACGGCGCGTTTGCCCGTGCGCCCGCCTTTGAGCCGCATCGTGACCTGCTGTTCGCGCGGCTGCTCGGTCGGCGGCCCAGCCTCCTCGAACTTGCGGAGGCGCGTCTGAGCGGCCTGGTAGCGCGAGGCAAGGCCGTCGTTGTAGGCCGCTTTCTGCTTCAAGGTCAGAACCAGCGTTTTGAGCTTCGCGTGCTCCTCGTCCCAGCGTCGGCGCATCTCCTCGAAGCGCGCGAAACGCTCCTTGCGAGCCTCGTGGTACGACGAGAAGCCACCGGGATGGGTCCACACCAGGTTGCCGGCCGCCCCCAGCTCCACAGTCACGATGCGCGTCGCGGTGTTGCTCAGCAGCTCGCGGTCGTGACTGACGAAGAGGATCGTCTTGGCGGACTCGCGGATCCGGTGCTCCAGCCAACGCTTGGCTGGCACGTCGAGGAAGTTGTCGGGCTCGTCGAGGAGCAGCACCTCGTCGGGACCGTTGAGCAGGAACTCGAGCACCAGGCGCTTCTGCTCGCCACCGCTGAGCGTGGTGAGGTCGCGGTACTTCGCGCGGTCGAAGGGCAGCCCGAGGGCCGAGGTGCAGACGACGTCCCACGTGACCTCGACGTCGTACCCTCCGGCCTCGCCCCATTCGGAGAGTGCCTCGGCGTACCGCATCTGGGACTTCTCGTCGTCCGTCTCCATCAGCGCGAGCTCGGCCGCGTCGACGGCCTCGGCCGCGCGCCGGATCCGATCCGGGCTGACGCGGAGCAGGAGGTCACGGACCGTGCCCGCGTCATGGGCCACGAGCTGCCGCATGACGCCGAGCCCGCCGGACCTGGTGACGGCGCCCTCGTGCGGCACCAGCTCACCGGTCACGATGCGCAGCAGCGTCGTCTTGCCGGCGCCGTTGGCACCGACCAGCGCGACCTTGGCGCCCTCGCCCACCCGGAACGACACATCGTCGAGCAGCACCCGACCGTCAGGCAGCTCGAATCGCACTCCGGAGACGTCCACGTGACCCACAACCGAAGAGTCTCCCCCGGCTGCGGGTCACGTGGCGAATCGATTAGCGGCGGAGCTCCTTCGGCAAGGGCACCTCGCCGCCGCTCACGAACCCGCCTGCGTTCGGGCTGATCACCGTCCACATCACCTGCTCGTTGAGCCGTGACACGGCCCCGCCGACGTCGACACCGTGGGTCGAGCAGCCCGAGTAGTGCACCCAGGCCAGGTCCTGGCCGCCACTACGCAGCAGGACCGCCTCGGTCGCGGAACTGGGAAGGCAGCTGCCCGGTTCGGGATTGGGTCCGGCGCCGGTCTGGAGCGCGTCGAGACCCAGCCAGGCCTTCTCGATGTTGTCGCCGGTCAGCGCCTCGGACCCGAGGAGGTTTGCCCCGTCGGCGCCGATCTCATAGCGGCAAACGGCGATCTGGGCATCCCGCGCGAAGTCGCCTCCAGCGGCCATGTCTCCGAGCGCCGGTACGGCGACCTCGGCCTCGCAGCCGTAGAAGTCAGCACCGGGGTAGCTGGCCGCGGACCCGGTGATGGTCTCCGCCGTCTGCGCGTCCGCGGTGATCGCCGTGACCGTCACACCCTCAACGGTCGCGGCACTCACGGTTGCACCCTCGGGGTAGAGCGTCGCATCCTCTGCGTCCGGCGCCAGGCCCTCGGCCGAGACCAGCACGCCGTACCCGAATGACTTCGGACAGGCGACCTGCGTGGAGAAGCCTCCAGGCCTCTCGACGATCGGGTTGCTGTTGCTGCTGATGCAGTACTGGCTCAGCGGGCCGTAGCCCCAGGCTGGCGGCACGGCGAACTCCACGTCGTGCCATGACTCCCACCGCCAGTCGGCTGGCACGCCAGCCACGGACGGTCGGTTCGTCACTTGCACTCCGCCGCCGTCGTCGACGCTGAGGGCGCTGATCCCGACGGGGACAGCGACCATCGCCACGACGGCTACCGAGGCACCCGCCATGATCCGAGTCGTACGGCGTCGGCGGGCTCGCGTGCGTGCTCCCTCCGCCAGCCCGGCGACGCTCGGCGCCACTTCGGCGCGCTGCGCCAGGGTCTCGCCCAGCTTGTTCTCGAACTCACTCATCGTCATCACCCATCACACCCATAGCCGTCCGGAGAGCACCGAGCCCGCGGTGGACCCTCGACCGGGCGGTGGCTTCGGCCACCCCCGTCAGGGCCGCGATCTCGGCGAAGGACAGCTGCTCGTAGTACCGCAGGACCACGGCCGCCCGCTGATCTCTGGGCAACCGTGCACACGCGGCCCAGAGCTCGTCGTTGCCTACCTTGGTCACGGTCTCGTCGTCCGCGCCCAGCTGGCTGCCCGGCAGCACCACCTCGTGGACCGGGCTCTCCTTGCGACGGAACTTCCGCCACCAGGAGACGTGCGCGTTGACTACCATCCGGCGTACATAGGCGTCCGGGTCGTCGACGGACGTGATGCGTTGCCACCGGGGAAGCGCCCGTGACAGTGCGTCCTGGACGACATCCTGGGCGTCGGACTCGTTGCCGGTCAGCACGTAGGCCAGCCGCAGCAGAGCCGGGCCGCGGGCTGCGACGTACGCCTCGAAGTCGTCGGTCAAGGCCACCCCTACCTGCAGTCGGGTCGCGGTCTCGTTCAGCATGCCCTACAGACGCGGATGCCTGATGTTTCGTTGCGACCGTCGTCCACAGATCCTGGGAGTGCCCCTACGGTCCGCACCGCTTCCGTGCTTTGGTGATGCCATGCGAACGACGCCCCTCCTCGCCCTGACCGTGTCCAGCCTGATCCTCACTGCCTGCACCAGCGACCCCGAGACCAACCAGCCGGTCGAGCCGGTCTCCTCCCGGCACCTCGACCCGGCACTCTCGATGACGCCCGCCGGGGTCGAGCTGCTCGCGTCCAGCGACTTCAGCGAGGGGTCACCACGGATCGCCATCACCTCGTCAGCGGACCCGGTCACTGGCGCCGTGCGGGGCAAGGTTGTCGCACAGCTGCCCATCGGCGCGGAGAACGACGTCGTGACGTTCCGCTACTTCCCAGCGTTGGACTCGTTCAAGGCGTCCGCGACAGCCGGTCCGGCGATCGTCGACGGAGACTCGGTTGACGTGGAGCAGGACGCAGCGCTGATCACCGTCCCGCTGCCCGCAGGGCATGGCGACGAGGTCTCTGTGGAGCTGCCCTTCGCATATACGCTGCCCGCGACGGAGCTGCCGAGCGCGCTCGATGCGCTGACCGGCACGCTTGAGCCGGCACAGATCGGCCTGCTGGGCCGCTATCCGGATCGACTGAGCCTGGGGCACTGGTACCCGATCTGGGTGCCGCCCGGCATGCGTGCAGACGCCGACCCGAAGGGATTCGGGGACATCAGCAACTTCGCCGCCGCCGATCTGAGCCTCTCGCTCACGGTCCCCGAGGACTGGTCGGTCATCGACGGTGGGGTCCCCGTCGAGAAGAGCACGACCGACGGCCTCACCACTGTGACGTCGTACGGCACCGGCATGCGGGATCTCTCCGTCGCCGTCGTGAAGGGCTACGTCTCCCGCAGTCGGACCGTCGACGGCGTGACCCTCAACGCCTGGGGGCCTGAGTCGGCAGCCGACGAGCTCGACGGCGTGCTGGACGAGACTGAGGCGGCGGTCACGGCGCTCTCCGCGGCGTACACCGGATACCCGTGGAAGGAGTTCGACGTCGTCTCCACTCCCCTGGGCGGAGGTGTCGCCGGCATGGAGTGGCCCGGAGCGACCTGGATCGAGTCCGCGGCCTTCGCGGGAGGCTTCCCCGGTCTGGGTGACCTGGGGGAGCTCGGCGAGCTGCTCGGCCCGCTCCTCGGCGGTGGCGGGCTGGGCGAGGTCATCGCCACCACTCGGCCCTGGACGATCGCACATGAGGTGGCGCACATCTGGTGGACGATCCTCGTCGGCAACGACTCCATCGCGGCTCCCGTCGTGGACGAGCCCCTCGCGCAGTACTCCGCCTGCCTGGTCCTGCGGACGACCCGCGACGGCGCCGACGAGATCTGCAAAGCCCAGATCGTGTCCGGCTTCGAGGGATTGAGCATGTCCGGGGACAAGGACACGAAGGCCGACCAGGCGAGTGACGAGTTCGCGTCAGCAGCGCAGTACGGCGGAGTCGTCTACGGCAAGGCCGCCTGGTTCTACATCGTCCTCGAGCGGGAGTTCGGCAAGGAGAAGGTCCGTGCGGCCCTGCGGGACGTCGTGCTCGAACGCGCCTTCGAGACCGCAACCGGACCAGACCT
>DATILB010000125.1:0-6505 GCA_035477015.1 Nocardioidaceae bacterium
CGCGGCCGCCGGGCGCGAACCCGACGCCGGCCACACGGAAATCTTGGATGGCGACATCCTGGCTGTCATGCCCGACTGCGACGCCATGGTCACCGACGTTTCCTCGGTGGGACTCGACTGGCTCTACCTCCGCACCGAGCAACCGATCCTCATCACTGACCGGCACCAGGACCCTGAGCGGTTCCGCATGGAGGTGCCCGTGAGCCGCTGCGCCGACGTGATCGACGACTCCAACCTCGCGGACCTGACCGCTCTCCTCACCGCCCGGCTTGAGCACGACGAGCACCACCTCGCCCGGGTCGCCATGCGTCACCACTACTTCGACGACATGCAGGTCGGCGACAGCACGGCCCGGTTCCTCGAAGCCGTGTCCGAGTTGGTGGCACTTCGGGACCGGCTGCTCGGCGCCGTGCCGCGCCCGGACGACCAAAGCGAAGCCATCACCGCGTAGCCGGAGGCGGGTTCGGCGGTCCGGGGCCGTGGGGCCTGGAGACCAGAGACCTTCGGCCCTCACTATCCGTCGCGGATCCCACTTGAGTTGGTGCTACCGGGCGCGACGCCGAGAAGCAGAGCGATCAGGCGCTCGGTTTCGTTCGAAAGGGCCTTACATGAGCATCTCCGTTGGCAAACGGGTGGCGCGGGGCCATGGTGGAAGAAGTGAAGCCCGCGAAAAGAGCACAGCAGTGACCGTTCTGGAGACCTCGGCGTCTCCGGCTCGAGTGGCGACGAGATCGCCATGGCTCATGCTTGCCCTGGCGACCCTCGGATTCGCACTGAACTTCTGGGCGTGGGCGCTGATCAGCCCGCTCGGCCCGCTGTTCCGTGCGACCGGGACGCTCGGCAGCCTCACCGAGTCCGACGTTGCACTGCTGGTCGCGGTCCCCGTGGTCGTGGGTTCCCTAGGTCGCATCCTGGTGGGTGGGCTCACCGACAGGTACGGCGGCCGGGTGATGTTCCCGATCGTCTCAGGCGTGACGATCCTCCCGATCCTCTTCATCGCGTTCTTCGCTCTCGACTCCTACACGCTGCTCCTGGTTGGTGGCTTCTTCCTGGGCATCGCTGGTACGGCGTTCGCCGTCGGCGTGCCCTTCGTGAACGCATGGTTCCCGCCAGAGAAGCGCGGGCTTGCGATCGGCATCTTCGGCGCGGGGATGGGTGGTACGGCGATCAGCGCACTCACCACCGTCAAGCTCACGGAGAACATGGGCGGCAGGTCCCCCTTCCTGATCACCGCCGGCGTGCTGGCCTGCTACGCACTCGCCGCCGGGTTGATCCTGCGTGACGCACCCGGCCGGGTCGTGCCCACGACTTCGCTGGCATCGCGGATCGCGGCCAACGCGCGGCTGCCGATCACCGGGCAGGCCAGTGTGCTGTACGCAGTCGCCTTCGGCGGGTACGTCGCGTTCTCGGTCTACCTCCCGGCCTACCTGAAGACAGCCCACCAACTGACGCCTGCCGACGCCGCCAACCGGATGGCCGGCTTCGTCCTGGTCGCCGTCATCATGCGCCCAGTCGGCGGCTGGCTCGCCGACAAGATCGGCGCCATCCCGGTGCTGGCAGGTGGCTTCGCTGTCGTCGTGGTGTGCGCCGGAGTCTCGGCTGGGACGCCTCCGCTGCAGGGCATCGGCACGGTCGCGTTCCTCGCCATGGCCGCCGCCCTCGGTTCAGGAAGCGGTGCGACCTTCGCACTCATCGCCAAGGTCACCGACCCCTCCCGGGTTGGCGGCGTGACCGGACTCGTGGGCGCCGCCGGCGGGCTGGGCGGATTCGTCCCGCCGCTGATCATGGGCTACGTCTACGGCCGTACCGACTCGTACGCGATCGGGCTGTGGATGCTGTGCATCACGGCCGGGCTCGCTCTGCTTCTGACCGTCACCCTCGTACGCCGTACCGCCGCCCAGGGACAGGAAGCTCGTTGACGCGCTCACCGAAGAAGGCTGCGCCCGACATAGGACTGGACGGGGCCCTGTCAGAGGCCCTCGTCCGGAGCCGGAGGTTCTTCACCCGAGGGACCGTCTCCGACGACCTGCGGACGCTCTCGCAGGTGGGGGGGCGCGAGGCGGACGACTTCTACCGCGACCGTTGGAGCCACGACAAGGTCGTGCGATCGACCCACGGTGTGAACTGCACCGGGTCCTGCTCGTGGAAGGTCTACGTCAAGGACGGGATCATCACCTGGGAGACCCAGCAGACCGACTATCCCTCGGTCGGTCCCGACTCCCCGGAGTACGAACCCCGTGGCTGCCCACGAGGGGCTGCGTTCTCCTGGTACACCTACTCCCCCACGCGGGTGCGCTACCCGTACGTGCGTGGCGTACTTCTACAGATGTTCCGAGGGGCCAAGGCTCAGCACGGCGGTGACCCGGTCAGGGCGTGGGAACACATCGTGGAGAACCCGCTGCGGGCGAAGGCCTACAAGTCCGCCCGCGGCAAGGGCGGTCTGGTCCGGGCCTCGTGGGACGAAGCCAGTGAGATCGTCGCGGCCGCTCACGTCCACACCATCAAGAAGTACGGCCCGGACCGCGTGGCCGGGTTCTCGCCGATCCCGGCGATGTCAATGGTCTCGCACGCGTCGGGCGCCCGGTTCGTGAACCTGATCGGGGGCTCGATGCTGAGCTTCTACGACTGGTATGCCGACCTGCCGGTCGCCTCGCCTCAGGTCTTCGGCGACCAGACCGACGTCCCCGAGTCCGGGGACTGGTGGAACGCCGGCTACCTGATCATGTGGGGTTCCAACCTGCCGGTCACCCGCACACCAGATGCGCACTGGATGACCGAGGCCCGCTATCGGGGCCAGAAGGTGATTGCGGTCGCGCCCGACTACGCGGACAACGTGAAGTTCGCCGACGAGTGGCTTCCAGCCAAACCTGGCACCGACGCTGCGCTCGCCATGTCCATGGGTCACGTCGTGCTCAAGGAGTTCTTCGTCGACCGTCAGACGCCTTACTTCACCCACTACGTGAAGGTCTACACCGACCTGCCTCACCTGGTCCGGCTCGAGGAGGCAGGGGATGGCGAGTTCACCGCCGGCAAGTTCCTGACCGCCGCCGACCTCGTGGAGCACGCCGCGGACGAGAACGCCGCCTTCAAGACCGTGCTCATCGACGCTGCCACCGGGGAGCCCGCCGTCCCCAACGGCTCCCTGGGCCATCGCTACGGCGATGCCGGTGTCGGCAAATGGAACCTCGAGCTCGGCGACGTAGACCCGCTCCTCTCGCTGCTCGGCACGACGACGGAGTCGGCTGTCGTCCGGTTGCCGCGCTTCGACACCCCCGACGGCGCGGCCGCTGACCTCCCCCGTGGTGTCCCTGTACGCCGCGTAGGTGGTCACCTCGTCACCACCGTCTTCGACCTGCTGCTGGCGCAGTACGGCGTCGGCCGGCCAGGACTCCCCGGGGAGTGGGCGACCGGCTACGACGACGCACAGTCGCCGTACACCCCCGCCTGGCAGGAGCCCATCACCGGCATCCCCGCGTCGACCGCTGCGAGGATCGGGCGGGAGTTCGCCCAGAACGCCGAGGACTCGCACGGCCGCTCCATGATCGTCATGGGGGCCGGCACCAACCACTGGTTCCACTCCGACACGATCTACCGGGCCTTCCTGACGCTTACCAACCTCACTGGCTGCCAGGGGGTCAACGGCGGCGGCTGGGCCCACTACGTCGGGCAGGAGAAGGTCCGCCCGATCACCGGCTACACCCAGATCGCCAATGCGCTCGACTGGAACCGTCCGCCCCGCAACATGATCCAGACGGCCTTCTGGTACTTGCACACCGACCAGTTCCGCTACGACCAGTTCGGGGCTGACACCCTCTCGGCGACCACCAGCCAGGGGCAGCTAGCCGGGAAGTCCACCGCCGATATCATTGCGCAGAGCGCCCGGATGGGCTGGATGCCGTCGTACCCCACCTTCGACCGCAACCCCCTCGACCTCAGCGACGACGCGACCGCTGCCGGCACACCGGTCGGGGAGTACGTCGTCAGCCAGCTCAAGAGCGGTGAGCTCAACTTCGCCGGCGAAGACCCGGATGCCCCGCAGAACTATCCGCGCGTCCTCTCGAACTGGCGAGCCAACCTCCTCGGTTCGTCAGGCAAGGGGAACGAGTACTTCCTGAAGCACCTTCTGGGCACCGACTCCTCGGTGCGGGCGACCGAGACCCCCGTGGACCAGCGCCCGGTCGACGTTACCTGGCGCGATGAAGCGCCCGAGGGCAAGCTCGACCTGCTCATGACGATCGACTTCCGGCAGACCAGCACCACGATCTTCTCCGACGTCGTCCTCCCGGCCGCGACCTGGTACGAGAAGCACGACCTCAACACCACGGACATGCATCCGTTCGTGCACTCCTTCAACCCGGCGATCGCGCCCCCGTGGCAGACCCGCACCGACTGGGATGCCTGGCAGACGATCGCGGAGAAGTTCAGCGAGCTCGCCGCGATCCACCTCGGCGTGCGCAAGGACGTGGTGGCAGTACCGCTCACCCACGACACCGCGGACGCGATGGCCAACCCGCACGGCGTCGTACGTGACTGGAAGAAGGGGGAATGCGAGCCGATCCCCGGCGTCACCATGCCCAAGCTGGTCGAGGTCGAGCGTGACTACGGCGCCATCGCCGCGAAGATGAACGCCCTCGGTCCGCTGGTCGACACCCTCGGTGCGACCACGAAGGGCGTCACTTTCGAGCTGAGCAAGCAGGTCGACTACCTTCGGGCCAAGAACGGTGCCGTGCGAGGCGGCGTAGCCGACGGGCGGCCGTCCCTCAAGAAGGACATCAACGTCTGCGAGGCGATCCTGGCGATGTCCGGGACCACGAACGGGCAGCTGGCGACCCAGGGGTTCAAGACGCTCGAGAAGCGCACCGGGGTCCGGCTGGCCGATCTGGCCGAGGAGCACGAGGGAAAGCAGATCACCTTCGCCGACACCCAGGGCCCGCCGGTTCCGGTGATCACCTCACCCGAGTGGTCGGGCTCGGAGACCGGCGGTCGACGCTACTCGCCGTTCACGATCAACGTCGAGCGCAAGAAGCCCTGGCACACCCTGACCGGAAGGATGCACTTCTACCTCGACCACGACTGGATGACCGAGCTCGGCGAAGGGCTGCCCGTCTACCGGCCACCGCTCAACATGGCAGCACTCTTCGCCGAGCCGGAGCTGGCCAACCTCTCGGACGGCTCCGCCGGCCAGGTCGAGGGGCTGACGGTCCGCTACCTCACCCCGCACAACAAGTGGTCGATCCACTCGGAGTACCAGGACAACCTGTTCATGCTCTCGCTGTCCCGCGGCGGACAGAACATCTGGATGAGTGACCGCGACGCAGCGAAGGTCGGGATCAAGGACAACGACTGGATCGAGGCGGTCAACCGCAACGGCGTGGTGGTCGCGCGCGCGATCGTGTCGCACCGGATGCCCGAGGGGACGGTGTACATGTACCACGCGCAGGACCGGCTCATCGACGTACCGCTCGCGGAGACGTCCGGCAAGCGCGGCGGCATCCACAACTCCCTGACCCGGCTGCTCGTGAAACCGTCGCACCTCATCGGCGGCTACGCCCAGCTGACGTTCGCGTTCAACTACTTGGGCCCTACGGGCAACCAGCGCGACGAGGTCACCGTCATCCGCAAACGTAGCCAGGACGTGACGTACTGATGAGGGTCATGGCGCAGATGGCGATGGTGATGAACCTCGACAAGTGCATCGGGTGCCACACCTGCTCGGTGACGTGCAAACAGGCGTGGACCAACCGCTCGGGCACGGAGTACATCTGGTTCAACAATGTCGAGACCAGGCCCGGGCTCGGGTATCCGCGCACCTATGAGGACCAGGAGAAGTGGAAGGGCGGCTGGGAGCTCAACGAACGCGGCCGGATGAGGCTCAAGGGCGGTGGGCGTCTGAAGAACCTGATGACGATCTTCTCCAATCCCAAGCTGCCTTCGATCGGGGAGTACTACGAGCCGTGGACGTACGACTACTCCACGCTCACCGACGCTCCCGCCCAGGAACACACTCCGGTCGCCCGGCCCAAGTCGCTGATCAGCGGCAAGAACATGAAGATCGAGTGGTCGGCCAACTGGGACGACGACCTGGGCGGATCGACGGCCACCGCGCACCGCGACCCGATGCTCAAGAAGATCGCCGACAAGGTGAAGTTCGAGTTCGAGCAGACCTTCATGTTCTATCTGCCGCGGATCTGTGAGCACTGCCTCAACCCGTCGTGTGCGGCGTCATGCCCGAGCGGTGCGATCTACAAGCGCGAGGAGGACGGCATCGTGCTTGTCGACCAGGACAGGTGCCGCGGCTGGCGCAAGTGCGTGTCGGGCTGCCCGTACAAGAAGGTGTACTTCAACCACCGCACCGGCAAGGCGGAGAAGTGCACGTTCTGCTTCCCACGCATCGAGGTCGGTCTGCCCACGGTGTGCGCGGAGACGTGCGTGGGTCGGCTTCGCTACATCGGTCTGATCGTGTACGACGCAGACAAGGTGCTCGCCGCAGCGTCCACGCCTGATG
>DATILB010000126.1:0-2545 GCA_035477015.1 Nocardioidaceae bacterium
TGATCGGGCAGAACTCGACCGAGGTGCAAGGCCACCTCGCGAGGGGGTACGTCGAAGCCGCACTCATCGCCATCCCGGTGGCAGCCGAGCGGATGGCGGTCCGACCAGTCGCCCGCGACGAGCTCGTCTACGTCTCGACCAACAAGCGCCGGCTCGAACGGCCCGTGACAGGGGCGCAGCTGGCCAAGGCGGAGCTGGTGCTTCCCGAGACGACGTACCGCGACGATGACTCGTCCCGGCGTCTGCTGCGCGAGCTGGTTCAACGAACCGGCAACACGCTGCGCACCAAGATCGAGGTCGAGGACGCGGAGACCGCGGTGGAGCTCGTGGAGTACGGCATCGCGGACTCGGTCCTCCCCCTCGGTGCCGTGCGGGAGCTCCTCCCGCGTCTGGCTCCCAACGCCGGCTGGGTGTCGCTACGGCCGCGCACGTACGACGTCTTCGCGCTGGTTCATCGCCGGGACGCCGTCCTCTCCCCCGCTGCCCTCTCGGTGATCGAGCTGGCGACGCGACTGATCCGCGCCGTCGCCGAGCCGGTGCACTGACCTGACCTTCATCTGCTGAGATGGGACCCATGAGCCCGCTCGCCGCCGCGACCCCCGAGGTCGACTGGCGGCTGGGTGTCGTGCTCGTGGTGCTGGTCGGCATCGCCGCCACCACGTCGCGCGTCGCCGAGATCGGCGTCGAGCGGGACCAGATCACCGCTGCTGTCCGAGCGGTAGCGCAGCTCGCGGTCGTCGCGCTGGTGCTCACTGCCGTGCTCGACCAGCTCGGCCTCACCTTCGCCTTCGTGGCGCTGATGTTCGTGGTCGCCACGGCGACCTCCACCCGCCGCGTCGGCGTCCGGCCGGCAGAGGCACGCTGGATCGCCGCCGCAATCGCAGCGGGTGCAGTGCCGGTGGTCGGGTTGGTGTTGGCCTCCGGGGTCATCCCGTTCAACGGCGTCGGCATCATCCCGATCGCCGGGATCGTCATCGGCAACGCGATGACCGCCGCGACCTTGAGCGGCCGGCGTGCCTTCGCCGAGCTGGCCGCCCAGCGCGGCGCGTACGAAGCCGGGCTGGCCCTCGGTCTCCAGCAGCACGAGTCCGCCCGCCTCGTCGTACAGCCGAGTGCGAAGGAGGCCCTGTTGCCAGGGCTCGACCAGACCCGCACGGTCGGCCTCGTGACGTTGCCGGGAGCGTTCGTCGGAGTCATCCTCGGAGGTGGCACGCCACTCGAGGCCGGGGCAGCGCAGGTCCTGGTGCTCGTCGGGTTGCTCGCGGCCCAGGCGGTCACCACGGCCTGCACGCTGCAGCTGATCGCCCACGGAAAGCTGTCGCACCGTGACCGATGAGATCCGGGAGCGAGCCCGGTCTGCATTCTCACCTGGACGTCGAGAAGGAGAGAGAGCATGAGCGAGCCCGAGACCTACACCCTGACCACCCCCACTGCAGAGATCGCGTACGACGTACGCCGCAACGAGGCGAGCACCGAGCCCCCGCTGCTGCTGGTCGGCTCGCCGATGGGTGCGGCGGGGTTCACGTCCTTGGCGCAGCACTTCACCGACCGCACCTTGGTGACCTACGACCCACGCGGAGCCGAGCGGAGCCGCCGTACCGATGGCGCCACCCAGTCGACGCCGGACGAGCACGCCGACGACATCGGCCGGGTGATTGACGCTGTCGGCGGCACGGTCGACCTGTTCGCGAGCAGCGGCGGTGCCGTGAACGCGCTGGCGCTCGTCGCGAAGCAACCCGAGAAGGTCCGCACGCTGGTAGCTCACGAGCCGCCCGCGGCCCAGGTCCTGCCCGACCGGGAGGCAGCCTTGGCAGCATCGAAGGCCGTCGCCGACGCCTACCAAGCCGGCGGCACCGGCCCTGGGATGGCGAAGTTCATCGCACTCGTGATGCTCAAGGGAGAGGTCCCGAGCGACTGGGCCGACCAGGCCGCGCCCGACCCGGCGATGTTCGGTCTGCCCACGGAGGACGACGGCTCGCGGGACGACGTAATGCTCGCGCAGAACATGATCACCTGCACGCACTACGAGCACGACTTCGACGCGATCCGCGATGCGTCCACCCGGGTCGTGCTCGCGGCCGGAGTCGAGTCCGAAGGTGAGCTCGCGCACCGCGCGGCCCAGGGAGTCGCCGAGCGTCTGGGAACCGGCTGCGTGATCTTCCCCAGCAACCACGGCGGCTTCCTCGGCGGTGAGTACGGCCAGACCGGCGAGCCCGAGGCCTTCGCAGTGAAGCTGCGCGAGGTGCTCGAGCACGCCGCCATCACCGCTGCTTGACGTCGGAGGAGGGTCGGGGGATGCTCGGTTCCAATCCCTCTGACGGGTCGGAGGATGCTCGACGCATATCCCTCCAACCTGTCGGATACGGGTGGCAAAATGCGAAAAGGCACCTTGAAGTCGGTCATCGCCAGCGCACTTATGGCACTACTTCTCTTGGGTCTACCACTGAAGGCTGCTGGCCATTCCCCGGACCCAATCGATCCGCCTTCGCATTCGCAGTTGCTGGTCCCACTCCTCACTCCGATCACCAAGGTGATCACCGACGTC
>DATILB010000127.1:0-9911 GCA_035477015.1 Nocardioidaceae bacterium
CGCCGACCTCTGCTCCTCGGGCATCGCAGCGGCCTTCGCGGACGCGCTCGGCAACCCTCGTGTGAGGGTCTGACTCCTCAGGGTCGCCGGTGCAGCAGCAGCGGCAGCACCGCCGTCGCTCCCGCGTCACGCAGCTTCGCCGCTGCGACGGTGACGGGCCACAGCGACGAGGTCGCGTCCACGACCAGGAGGACCACCATGCCGCTGACCTCGCCCTGGACGTCGATGCCGTCGCGCCAGAACGCCGCCTCCTGAGGCGAGCTCAGGTCGCGGAGGTCGAGCGGTGGCACGGCCACCTTGAGGTCGGCCCGCGCCAGCCGTCCGACACCGGCGATGTGGTCTGCCAGTGACCCGGTGAGCTCGGCGAAGCCGGCTGCCGGAAGTGCGACGACGATCTCCGGGCGCGCCACCCACGACGTCCGCCACTGCGCCAGCATCCGCACCAACGCGTCGAGTACGTCGGGCGGCGCGGGGGCGTCATGCGCGAACATCGCCGCGACCGTCTCGCGCCATTCGGGTGCGTCGGCGAACACGAGGGTGCGGCCGAGCTCGGCCATCTGATCCGGCTGGATCTTTCCTCGGGAGCCGTAGGCGCCACCCGGCCACATCTTGCGGGGTTCGAGCACCAGCACCTCGCCGCGAAGCACCTCGGTCACGGCGCGGACCGTCTCCGCAGACGGCGCCTCGGCCAGTCCGGCCGGCAGCGCCGAGCGGCACACCGAGCAGCGCCCGCACGCCTCGGCCGTCGGGTCGTCGAGCGAGGACTGAAGCAGCTCCATCAGGCAGCGCTCGCCACGGGTGTAGGCGCGCATGATGTCCGCCTCGCGGCGGCGTACGCGCACGACGCCTTCGTAGTGCGGAGCGTCGAAGTGCCAAGGAGTGCCGGTCGCGACCCAGCCACCCTCCAGCCGCTCGGTCACCCCGTCGACCGCCAGCTGCTTGAGGAGCAGCTCGACGCGGGTACGCCGTACGCCCGACTCGGCCTCGAGCGCCGCGATGCTCTGTGGCTGGTCGGTCAGCACCGCGAGGACCTTGGCCACCTGCTCAGGAACCGGGATCGTCGACGTTGCGAAGTAGTCCCACACGCCTGCGTCCGCATCGGACGGGAGGAGTACGGCGTGCGCGTGGTCGAGAGCGCGTCCGGCACGGCCGACCTGCTGGTAGTAGGACACCGGCGACGGCGGCGCCCCGACGTGCACGACGAAACCGAGGTCGGGCTTGTCGTAGCCCATCCCGAGTGCGGAGGTGGCGATCAGCGCCTTGAGCCCGTTGTCCCGAAGGGCATCCTCGAGCCCGTGCCGGGTCGGCCCGTCGAGCTGACCGGAGTACGCCGCGACGGCCACCGCGTCACCGTGCACGGCCTGGACAGCTCGGGTGAGCCGCTCGGCATCCGCCACGGTGAGGACGTAGACGATGCCTGAGCCCGGGAGGTTCGGCAGGTGGTCGACGACCCAGGCGTAGCGCTCGATCGGGCTCAGCCGGTCGACCACCGAAAGCTCCAGGCTCGACCGGGCCAGCGGGCCGCGAAGCACCAGCGTGGCTGTGCCCAGCTGCCCGGCGACGTCGTCGGTGACGCGCTGGTTGGCGGTCGCGGTCGTGGCGAGCACGGGCGTGGCTGGGTTGAGCTGCTGCAGTACGTCGGACACGCGGCGGTAGTCGGGACGGAAGTCATGGCCCCAGTCCGAGACCGCGTGGGCCTCGTCGATCACGAGCAGGCCAAGCCGCCCGGACAGCGCGTCGAGCACCCGCCGGCCGAATCCCGGGTTGGCCAGTCGCTCGGGCGAGACGAGCAGGACATCGAGCTCACCGGACCGGAGGTCGTGCTCGATGCCGTCCCACTCGTCGATGTTGGACGAGTTGAGGGTGGCTGCCCGAAGGCCTGCCCTGGACGCGGCCGCGACCTGGTCGCGCATCAGGCTGAGCAACGGCGAGACGACCAGGGTCGGACCGTGGCCCTCGCTCCGGCGGATCGCCGTCGCCACCCAGTAGACCGCCGACTTCCCCCAGCCGGTGGCCTGCACGACCAGCACCCGAGCACCGTCCTCGCACAGGGCGGCTACCGCGGTGGTCTGGTCGTCGCGCAGGCGTGCGTCCGGGCCGGCCATTGCGGTGATGACGCGGGTGGAGGTCTCGGAGCGAGCGGGATCCATGGGGCAACCGTAGGTGACCACCGGTGGTCGAGCAGTGAGCGGAGCGAACGTCCGTCGAGACCAATCACGGCACGTCACCTTGACTGGTCTCGACGGACAGCGGTGGTCGAGCCCGTCGAGACCTGCTCGACCACCGGGGGTTACCCGAAGAAGACTTCCGCCTCTGCATACTCTTCCGGGGAGACGAGCTTGAGCTCTTTGGTGCCTTCGGCGAGGGGCACGCGGATGATGTCCTTGCCGCGTAGGGCGACCATCTTGCCGTAGTCGCCGTCGGCTACGGCCGCGATGGCGTGTAGCCCGAAGCGGGTCGCCAGCCAGCGGTCGAACGCCGTCGGCGTACCTCCTCGCTGGACGTGGCCGAGCACGACCGCACGGGCCTCCTTGCCGGTGCGCTTCTCGATCTCCTTGGCGAGCCGGTCACCGATGCCGCCGAGGCGGACGTGCCCGAAGGCGTCGACCTCATCGGACTGCAGGGTCATGTCGCCACCGTCGATGGGCATGGCGCCCTCGGAGACGACGATGATCGGCGTGTAGTTGGTGCGGTAGCGGCTCTCGACGTGCGCGGTGATCGCGTCGATGTCGAAGGGGCGCTCCGGGATCAGGATGATGTTCGCGCCACCGGCGAGGCCCGAATGCAGTGCGATCCACCCAGCGTGCCGCCCCATCACCTCGACGACGAGCACGCGATGGTGCGACTCGGCGGTCGTGTGTAGCCGGTCGATCGCCTCCATGGCGATGTTCACCGCCGTGTCGAAGCCGAAGGTGAAGTCGGTGCCGGAGAGATCGTTGTCGATCGTCTTCGGGACGCCGACGACGTTCACCCCGAGATCGGCCAGCTTGGTCGCCACGCCGAGGGTGTCCTCGCCGCCGATCGCGACGAGCGCCTCGACCCCCGTCTCCGCGAGGTTCGCCTTGATCCGCTCGACGCCACCCTCGATCTTGAACGGGTTGGTGCGCGACGACTTCAGGATGGTGCCGCCGCGCGGCAGGATGCCGCGCACCTCCTGGATGCCCAACGGAACCGTCCGGTTCTCGAGTGGCCCGCGCCAGCCGTCCGCAAAGCCCACGAACTCGAAGCCGTGCTCCTTGACGCCCTTGCGGACCACTGCACGGATCACGGCGTTCAGCCCGGGACAGTCACCACCACCGGTGAGTACTCCAACTCGCATGGTGCGACCCTAGCGCGAGATTGGATCGATCCAAAGAGGCTTTCAGGCTGTTCCTCGCACCGCCCAGGCCCGTGCGGTCAGCCGGATCGGCCCATCGCCCAACTGCTCGTGCAGACGGTCACGGAGGGTGGCCTGGTGCTCAGCCGGAAGGGACGCGAGGTACGTCGGAGCTGGGCCTTGCGCGCCGAGGAAGGGCAACCAGAAGTCGTCGAAGTCGACGAACGTCGTGGGTACGACGATCGCTCTGCCCTCCACGTCGGCGAGACCCGCCCCGCTGAACAGCGCCGCCAGCGGCTCGAGGGCACACACCGGGAAGCGGGCCGCCTCGTCCGGTAACTCCGGGTCGAGGGCTGCGGCGACGTCCCAGAAGCGGCGCAACAGCTCCATGCCCTCGGCGTAGTCCCAGACGTACGCGGCGACCGTGCCGCCCGGCGCAGTGACCCTTCGCATCTCCGACACCATCGCTGCGTGGTCAGGGACGAAGTTCAGGACCAGCCCGGACACCGCGGCGTCGAAGGTGTCCTCCTCGAACGGGAGCGCCGCCGCATCACCGACGCGGAAGCTCGCTTCGGGCACGTGCTCAGCGGCGTAAGCGACGAAGCCCTCGGAGGCGTCGATGCCGGTCGCCTCACCGATCCGAGCCAGCTTCGAGGTGACCGCACCGGTGCCGCATCCGACGTCGAGGCACCGGCTCCCCGCCGGCACACTCAGCCAGGCGAGGAACTTGTCGGCCACGAGCCGGCTCCACCGCCCGATGTACGGCTCGTAGGCCTCACCGGCCGCCCAGACGTCCTGCACGCCAACAGGGTAAAGGGCTCGGTAGGGTGCCGGACATGACTGTGCTCGCCATCGACGCAGGGACGACGGGCGTCACCGCGCTCGTCGTGACCGCCGAAGGAACGATCGCCGCCAAGGGCTACCAGGAGTTCGCGCAGCATTTCCCACAGCCTGGCTGGGTGGAGCACTCGCCGGAGGAGATCTGGCAGGCGACCATCGAGGCGACGCGTGCGTGCCTCGCCGCGTGGAGCGGCTCGCCGGGCGACCTGCGTGCGGTCGGCATCACCAACCAGCGCGAGACAGTCACGCTGTGGGACCGCGAGACCATGGGCTCCCCGCGGCGGGCGATCGTCTGGCAGGACCGGCGTACGGCGGACCTGTGCACGCGACTGCGCGAGGCCGGCCACGAGCCGCGGGTCGCCGAGCTGACCGGCCTCCGGCTCGACCCGTACTTCTCCGGCACGAAGCTCACCTGGCTGGCCGAGAACGAGCCGCACACCTGGGCACTGGTGGAGTCCGGCCGCTATGCGATCGGCACGATCGACTCGTACCTCATCGCCCGGATGACGCGCGGCACCTACCACGTGACCGACGTGTCCAACGCGTCTCGCACGCTGCTCTTCGACCTCTCGACCGGCGACTGGAGCGACGAGCTCTGCTCGCTCTTCGGCGTACCTCGTGAGGCGCTGCCGGAGATCGTGCCGTCCTGGGGCCACCTGGCCACGACCGACCCGGCGTCGTTCCTCGGGCTCGAGCTGCCAATCGCCGGCATCGCTGGTGACCAGCAGTCGGCACTGTTCGGCCAGACCTGCTTCTCCCCCGGCGAGACCAAGTGCACCTACGGCACCGGCTCGTTCATCCTCACCAATACCGGATCCGAGCTCGTCCGCTCCGACGCTGGCCTGCTCACGACCGCGGCTTGGAAGTCACCCGAGGGCGAGCTGACGTACGCCGTCGAGGGCGCCATCTTCGTCACCGGCGCCGCCGTGCAGTGGCTGCGGGACGGGCTGCAGATCGTCGGCTCCGCTGCAGAGACGGACGCCATCGCATCGACGGTTTCCTCCACGGATGGGGTCGTCTTCGTGCCGGCACTCACCGGGCTCGGCGCCCCCGACTGGGACCCGGACGCGAGGGGGCTGATCATCGGCATCACCCGTGGCACGACGCGGGCGCACATCGTCCGCGCGACCTTGGAGGCGATCACGTTCGAGGTGCGCGACGTCGTCGCGACGATGCCGGTGCTGACGTCATTGGCCGTGGACGGCGGCGCCAGCGCGAACGACCTGCTGTGCCAGCTCCAGGCCGATCAGCTCGGAGTTGCGGTGGAGCGGCCCAAGATCGTGGAGACGACCGCACTCGGTGCCGCCTTCCTGGCGGGACTGGGCACTGGTGTCTGGAAGTCGACCGTCGAGCTCCGCGACACTTGGTCGTTGGACCGTCGTTTCGAGCCGCGCTCCGACCGAGCGTCGGTGGACGCCGCTCACGCCCGCTGGCGTGCGGCGGTCGAGCGCGCGAAGCACTGGGCATAGGAGCAGGTCATGGACATCGCCGCAGTGATCAGCCGGATGCACGAGATCGACTCGAGCTTGCCCCCCGACGACGGGGTTGCGGTCTTCAACCGGATGTACCTCGACGTGACCGAGCGGGTCGCCGCGTCACTGGCCTCGAGGCAGGTGTTCGAGAACTTCGAGTTCATGACCGAGCTCGACATCCGCTTCGCCCAGCGCTACCTGGACGCCATTGACGCGCCCGACGAGATGAAGCCCAAAGCCTGGGCACCGCTGTTCGAGGGACGTGACCGTCGCTTCGCGATGGACATCCAGTTCGCCTTGTCGGGCATGAACACCCACATCGCGCACGACCTCCCGCTCGCCGTCGTCAGCACCTGCGAGGCCATGGGCCTCTCCCCCCGCTCAGAGGCCATCGAGCGCGACTACGAAGCGGTGACCGGCCTGCTCGCCGAGGCGGAGTCCGCCGTCAGGCGATCGTTCCTGACCGAGTGCCTCACCCGTGTCGACGACGAAGTCGGACCGGTGGTCCACCTGGTCTCCTCCTGGGCCATCGACAAGGCGCGGGACGTGGCCTGGGTGACGACCCAGACGCTCTGGACGCTGCGTGAGATCGACCTGGCCCGGCATGCCTTCGAGGCGAGCCTGGCGCTCTCGGTCGGCATGGGCAGCCGTCTCCTGCTCACCCCCAGTGCCGTGAGTCTCTAGCCCGTCACCAGCCTCCGCGTTCCAGGCACGCACATCGCTGCGTTGTCGTCGGTCGACGGGCCCCGGCCCGCCTCCCTCCTCCGCCTTGCGCTGCACGCACCTGACCCACGGATGCAGGCAACGTTCTATCCACTCACGCCACGCGCCACCAGCTTCGCCGCGTCCACGGCCGCCTGCTTCGCGTCGTCTCGCAGCTCCAGTGCTGAGGCGTGGGCTTGCTCGGCCTCCTCGAGCTCGTCGGCGAGCCCATCGAGCTCATGCTCGATCTGCGCGGCCTTGCCGCGGAGCTCGTCGAGCTCGGACTGCAGCTGGAGGGTGCGCGCCTCGCGCTTCGCCTTCTTCCTCGCGGTCTTCTCGAGCCGGGCCTCGGCATCGGCCAGCAGCGCAGAGGCCCGCTCGAGCAGCGCCATCGCCCGCTCGCGTTCCTCCTCGGCATCGGGCGGCAGCTCCGGTACGGCGTGCAGGCGGCCCGGGATGACCCCGACCACCGAACCGAGGGCGAGCGATCCCATCCCCGTCGAAGCCAGGGCGTCGGTGAGCATCCCGGAGTGCACGGCGGCCGCCGCGCTCTCGTCGACCATCGCCGCGGACAGGGTGTCCTCGACCTGGCGGGCGACCGCGTCGGTGAGCTTGACACCCGCTGCGGCGGCCAGCGTGCGCGCCTCCGTGGTCACGGCCGCGATCAGCTGGCGCCGCTGCTTGGCGAGGGCGCGGAGCTCCTCGCCCTGGAGCCCCGCCTGGGCCTGCCGAAGCGACACGCCGAGAGTGAGCACCTGCTCGAGCAGGTCTGCCTTGGACCGTGCCAGCAGGTTGACCGCCCACGCCGCAGTCGACGGTTTGCGCAGGGCCTTGATCTCGTCCGAAAGCTCCCGGTCCGACGTACGCAGCGACTTCGCCGCCGCGTCACGCGCGCCGATGAAGGCGGTCGGCAGCTGCCCGTACAGCTCGTAGGCGACGTCGGCGAGGGTCACGCCTCGTCATCCAAGCCTTGCTCGATCGCATAGCGGACCAGCTGCACGCGGTTGTGCAGCTGCAGCTTGCGCAGGGTGTTCTGGACGTGGTTCTGGACCGTGCGGTGCGAGAGCACCAGCCGCTCGGCGATCTGCTTGTAGGACAACCCCTTCGCCACGAGGCGCAGCACCTCGGTCTCGCGGTCGGTGAGTCGGGGCAGGTTCGGGTCGGTGGAGCCGGTCGGCTCCTCGGAGAGGCGTCGGTACTCCCCCAGCACGAGCCCCGCCAGTCCGGGTGTGAAGACCGTGTCTCCCGCCGCGACCCGGCGTACGGCGTCGGTGAGCTCGTCGCGGGACGCGGACTTGACCAGGTAGCCGGTGGCGCCCGCCTTCACTGCCTCGAGTACGTCGTTCTGCTCGCCCGACGCGGAGAGCACGAGCACCCGAGGACGGTCGTCCCCCGCCATCAGGGTGCCGGTGACCTCGACCCCACTCGGCGGCGGGATGTTCAGGTCGAGGACGACGACGTCGGGGCGGGTCGCCCTCGCCCGTGCGATCGCCTCGGTTCCGGTGGCCGCTGTGGCGACGACCTCGAAACCCTCGTCTTCGAGGTCACGGGCTACGGCGTCACGCCACATCGGGTGGTCGTCGACCACCATCACCGTGATGCGTTCGGGGTCGGTCATGGACCCAGACGCTACCCGAGTGAGGGGGTGCAAGATCAGCCGTTTGGCCAACGGTCATTCCAGGTAAAAAGGGACACACTGAGAGTGGCCTTTGAGGGAGGGACCAATATGAACATTGACGACCTGTTGTCGCCGTACCGAGGCTTCAAGCCCACCGGTGACGTTTTGGTAGCCGCTGGAGGCGCGGCCGCCGTCATCGCCCATCCGCGCTGTGCAGCGCTTCGAGCCACCCGGATCGACCGGGGTCCCGAGCTGCCGTCACCGGAGTCCTGGGAGATGTTCGAGTTCGTACAAGCTCTCACCGCCTGAGCGGGAGTTCACGGTCGCTGATAGCGGCCACGGCGATGGAGCAACGGTTCGGACTCATCTCCGACCCGTAGTTCCTCAACCGCCCCGCAGACCAGCCACGACCAGCCGACAGTTGTGGACCTGGGAAACCGGGGAGCACCGAGACTCACGCCCGCCCAGACATCGACGTCAGCCAGAACCGGCCCCCAGTCGGTCTGGCGCCACGTCGCCTGTTGGAACGCACCACCCGGGGCGGGCGTGAGTCCCGCAAACATGTCGGCGAGATCGCGGTGTCGCCAGTCGAGCAGCTGTACGACGGCAACCCCGGTCTCCTCGAGGACGGCCGCGAGGTCTGAGTCGGGGTCGAGCAAGGCGAGCACCTGGGAGGGCTGGCCTGGTGCGACCATCAACGACGAGACAGTCAGGCCGGCGCGGCCGTCCTCGGCCCCTGACGTCCAGAGCGACACCCGCCCCCCGACGCGCCCGCGGAACTGGCGGACCGGGTCCGGCTCGGGGTCGAGGAAGGGGTGATCGCCGTGGATGGTCATTTCGGGAGAGTCAGCTCCCACTCGGTGCCCTGACCCGGTCCCGTGGTCAGCTCGGCCGTGCCGCCGAGGGCGCGCATCCGACCCACCACTGACTCGGTCACACCGAGCCGCCCGTCCCCCGCCGCCTGGTCGAGACGGCCCTCCGCGATCCCTGGCCCCTCGTCCCGGACGCTCACGACGACGCGACCGCCGAGGTCTTCGACCAGCACCCAGGCCGGGGAGCCCTCGCCGACGTGGCGGGCGACGTTGGCCAAGCAGGCCATCACCGCAGCCGTGAGCTCCTCGACCTGGTCCGCCGGGAGCTCGACGGGCACGCCGGGGCCGGAGACGGTCGCGCCCTCGACGCGCAGCGCCTCCAGCGAGGTGACCAGGTCGGCCTTCGAGCTGTCGGTGCGCTTGCGGGCGTCACCTTGCATGAGCGACCGCAGCGCAGCCTCCTGCTCTCCCGCCAGCCGGCCCAGCTCGGCCAGGTCGCCTCCAGCCTCGAGCCCGCGCCGTTGCATGAGCGCGAGCACCTGGAGCACCCCGTCGTGCACGACGCGCGCCAAGCGGGCTCGCTCCTCGGTGGCTGCCGCCTCCCCCGCGGCCGCCGCCCGCAGCTCAGCGGACTCCCGCAGCTTCGAAGCGGTGTAGCCGACCATCCCGGCCGCCAGCAGGAGCAGGTAGATGTTCCCGAGGGTCGTGCTGTCGACCGACACCTTCACCAGCGCGTCGGCCACCGAGACTGCGGCCGCAGCGAAGACGCCCTCCACCCAGCCGCGACCCACCGCCCAGGCCAGCACCGCCGCCATGACCCAGAACGTCGGCATGTGCGATGCGTGGTTGTCGATCATCTGCTGGCTCTGGATGTACGGCGTGGTCAGCACCAGCCCGATCGCGACGATCAGGTCGACGGCGTACAGTGGGAACCTGCGACGCTTCGGCTCGTCGTAGGCCCACGTCATGACGGCGGTCCAGGCCACGATCACGCCCGCGACTACCCAGGCCGCACCCGGCCGGTCGAAGTCGTCACGCCGGTCGGCGATCTTGATGACGGCGTAGACCATGACAGCGAACCGCAGCACGGCGAGCGCCCGGAAGAGGGCTGTGGTCACGCTGTCGGAGGCGGCCCGCGGCGGCAGCCAGTG
>DATILB010000128.1:0-9336 GCA_035477015.1 Nocardioidaceae bacterium
TCGTCGCCGAGTGCCTTGAAGACGTCTCGCATGCCCGTTGTGCCCGACCAGGCCGTCACGTCCGCCGGGGTCGCCGGACCGAACGCGCGCAGGTAGCGGCGTACGATCTCCTCCTGGTCCTGCTCCACCAGCGGACGGTCCAACCACGTCTCGACCGTTGAGTAGACCTGGCCGCCGGGCTGCTTCCAGAGGCCGCGCGGAGGCAGCTGCACGAGCGCGGTCAGCGACTTCGCGAGGTTGCCGCAGTCGCTGGGGGATCGGTCGGAGTAGACCTCGGCCAGGATCTCGCCAAGCTGCTTCACGGGGAGTGGGCCGTCCGCCAGCGTTTCCCGCGTCCGGCGCTCCACGTCGTCGTACAGCTCGAGCGGGAAGCCGCGTCCCCAGTCGGCGGACTTCACGAGCTTGGTGAGCAACGGCTGGGTGAAGGGGCGCAGCGTCAGCGCGTCCTCGGCGGTGACCAGGTGGATCGTGCCGCGCATGACCAGGAGCCGCACGGTCTCGCGATTCTCCAGGG
This sequence comes from Nocardioidaceae bacterium, assembly GCA_035477015.1. Classification (GTDB taxonomy): domain Bacteria; phylum Actinomycetota; class Actinomycetes; order Propionibacteriales; family Nocardioidaceae; genus SSC3. Next base: position 515 of record DATILB010000128.1, read on the forward strand.
TCCGGGACAGTGCCTTCGCCTCGAAGTCGTGCAGTCGCGCGAAGAGCGAGAGGTACGGCGGCAACACGTCCTGCGCCTGCAGACCGAGCAGGTGCTCGACCATCGCGAGCGGAGACAGCGAAGCGCGCTCCAGCAGGTGCTGACGTTGGAGGAGGGTGCGGTTCAGGACCCTGTCGGTGAGCACATGCCGAACCTAGTCGACCTCACCGACAGGATCTCCCTAGCCGTCGGGTGGTGGTCGACACCGGTCGCGGCTGACGTCTTGGGTGCCGGTGTGGTCGCGGAGGAACTGGTAGCCATGCGGGCTGGTCCACAGGTACACACCGGGCTCGACGACGGTGTAGGTCCAGCCGCCGTGATGGGTCTTGAGCCGATGATGCCGCCGGCATTTCGGCGCGATGTTGCACGAGCAGGTCGCGCCACCGTTCGCGAACGACACGACGTGGTCGTGGTCGCAGCGGGTCGCGGGTCGCTGACACCAGGGGAAGACGCAGGTCTGGTCGCGGTGGTCGACCTGGTTGGCGAGCCGGTCGGGGACTTCGTACTGCCCGACGTGGATGTGGTCGTTGAGGTCGATGACGGGCTTGACGACGATGTCGGCGAACGGGTTGGCGCACCAGGCGCGGATCTGCTCGACGGTGATCGGGGTGCGGGTGTTCTCCACCCGCCCGACCGCCGAGTGACGACTGATGTGCAGGGTCAGCACGACCGGCTTGCGGGCCGGTGCCGGTGCGTCGTCGGCCTCGAGGTCCAAGGACAGCTGTGCGCGCGCCAAGTCACCCAGCGCGGCCGCACGGCGCACGTTGAGGCAGTCCTCGTCGCCCAGACGCTTGCGTTGCTCGGCACCGGCAGCGACGGCCGCGTCCAGGTCGAGGGCGTCGGCCAGGTCGAGCTCGCCGTAGACCCGGCTGGTGCCGGTCATCGACACCTGACGATGGTCCACGCCGAAGTGCCGACCGTCCATCGCGTCACGTTGGTCGGCCTCGGCCTCCTCGGGCATGAACCGGGCCTTGGCCTCGTCGATCAGCCGGTCCAGGACTGCGAGCCCGACCTTGTGCGCAACCGCGGCGATGTGTCGGTCCACGAACGCGGCGGCCTCCATGGACAGGCCGATCGTGGCACGGGCGATCCGGCGAGCCCGCCATTCCACCAGCTCGAGTCTCTGGACCCGGCCGTAGAGCTTGGGCAAGCGATGCGCGAGCTCGACCGCCTCGCCCAGGTAGTACTTCCCGGTCTCGGTCGGCAACCCCAACGCTGCCGCGAACTCAGCGACCGCGAACTCCGCCACCAGCGGGGCACCGGGACCCGCGACCGGGACCGGGGAGTCCCCGAAACACGCAGCGTCGACGATCGAGTCCGACGAGTTCATCGCGGCATACGAGACAGCCAACGCGAGCTTCTCAGCCTGCACGGAGAGCTCGTCCTGACGCACCCAACGCAACGAGGACAACACCACTGAAGCGGTGTCGTCCTCGATGGTGGTGCCCCCTGTCATGAATCAATCCAAGCAGGGGGCACCGACACAATTGAACGAGAATCCCCAGCAGTACAAGGGGAATACTGTCTTACTCGACCGTGAAGGTCTTGGTGTCCTTGAAGGTGTCAGAGCCATCGAGAGCGGAGGACTCGAAGACCTCGACGACGTACTCGCCGGGCACGAGCCCCACGAAGTCGAAGGTGTAGCTGCCGAATGCCGGCGCACCCTCGCTCGCGTTGGTGAACCCGCTGTCGACCTCAGCGCCGTCCTTGAGCAGCCGCCAGCTCACAGTCGCCTCGAAGACCTGGGCGATACCGGAGACGACGACGGGGTTCCCCTGGACCGTGCCGTCAGCGGGCTCAGAGATCCAGATCGGTGCCTGCGTGCCCGTCGCGTCGGCTCGGGCGATCGGGCGACTCGCGTCGACGTGCCCCCAGAGATCGCCGGCCGGCTCGCCGTCGATGAGGATCTGCACTGGGTCTGTGGCGTTCATCTCCTGCATCACGGAGAGTGCGCCCTGCACTGTGTACACGAGTTGCTGGACGGCGAGCTCCGCCGACTCCGCACCGACGTTGGCCTGTTGCACAGGGCCGGTGAGATCGACCGAGATCACGCCGCCGTCATGGGTGACCGAAAGGACGTCGATGCCGTCGTTCCACGGGCTGGCGTAGTCGGGATCGTTGGGGGAGCCGAACATCCGCTCCAAAGCTCCGGCTGCGGCCGTCTCGATCGAGGTGCCGTCGGCGTTGCCAAACTCGCGGTACAGCCGGAAGGCCGTCTGCATCTCGCCACCCTCACCGGCGTGATACGTGACCTCGCCGAGGTAGTACGCGGGCACGACCACAGACGGCCCCGGGCTTGCGTCAGTCGGCGTTTGGTCCGGGCTCTGTGAGGACGTGCTGGCTGGACCCGGGTCCGCGCTCTGCGGAGTGCCGCCGTTGTTGAACAGAGCGAACGCGGTGATCGTCGCTGCCGTCGCCAAGAGTGCGCCGCCGGCGCCGTACATCCAAGGTCGCTTGCTGCTCATCGGAGTCACCTTCGTTCGGGAGCGGATGGAGTCCAGCGCGTCGTTCGGCTCGACGTCGGAGACGGCGTCGTCGAGCGCGTCCCTCAGCCAGTCGTCGGTCATGGCCGTTCCTCCAGGAGTGTGCGGAGCGTTGCCGAACCACGGGATGCATGGCTCTTCACGGCACCCCGGGAGATGCCGAGCGTGGAGGCGATGTCAGCCTCGTCGAGATCGAGGTAGTAGCGCAGCGCGAGCACCTCGCGCTGCCGTTGCGGCAGCTGGCGCAGGGCCTCGAGCACCTTGGTCCGGCGCTCCGAGGCCAGTGCGTTGGCGTCCGCGCCAGGCAGGTCGCGTACGTCGGAGCCGGGGGCGATCGAGAGGTACTTCCGCTCGACCCCACGACGCCTGAGCACCGAGCGGGACCGGTTCACGACCGTCTGCCGCAGGTAGGCCAGGCCCTTGTCAGGGTCGGACAGAGAACGCCAGCGTCCGTGCATCGCCACGAACGAGTCCTGGACGACCTCTTCGGCCGTTCCCTGGTCCCGGACGAGCAGCACCGACAGGCGAACCAGCTGCCGGTAGTGCGCGGCGTACAGCTGCTCGACTGCTTCGTCGGCGTCCCAGACGGCGGAGACGGCTCTCGACCCCCTGATTGGAGCGATGGCTTCTGACATCACGCTAGTTGCACGCGCACCCCGAGCCGGAGGTTTACACGCCGGGTCTCGGCACGCTTTCTCGCTGCGCTCGGGCCGCGGCTCGACCACCGATCGCTACGCTCGAGGAGTGACCGACTGCCTCTTCTGCAAGTTTGTGGCTCGCGAGATCGAGCCGGACGTCGTCCACGAGACCGACACCACCCTGGCGTTCCGCGACATCAACCCGCAGGCGCCGACGCACGTGCTCGTCGTCCCCAAGTCCCACCATCCGAACGCCGCCGCGTTGGCCGCGCACGAGCCGACGGTGATGGCCGACCTGATCGGCGCCGCAGCCGCTGTCGCGGAGATTGACGGCCTGGGCGAGGAGTACCGCCTCGTCTTCAACACCGGCGCCGCGGCGGGGCAGACCGTCTTCCACGTTCACTGCCACGTCCTGGGCGGCCGCCAGATGACCTGGCCCCCTGGCTAAATACGTGGATCCCACCCGGGGTTGCTCCCGTAGCATGGAGTTCCCGGATGACGGACCTAGGAGGCCGGCCACCAGGCCGATATGAGTTACGACGACTACCCCATGCACACCATCGTGGTGCCGAACAGCATCAACATGGTGTCCTTGCTCGGGCCGGCCGACGAGCACCTCGCACTCATCGAGAACGCCTTCTCCGCCAAGATCCACGTTCGGGGCAACCAGATCACCCTCCGGGGCGAGTCCGCCGAGGTCGCCCTCGCCGAGCGGCTCTTGGACGAGCTCGTGACGATCATCCGCACCGGCCAGGGCATCACTCCCGAGACGGTCGAGCGCGCGATCGGCATGCTCCGTGCGGAGACGAGTGAGCGCCCCGCGGACGTGCTCAGCCTCAACATCTTGTCGAACCGCGGCCGCACCATCCGCCCCAAGACGCTGAACCAGAAGCGCTACGTCGACGCGATCGACAAGCACACGATCACGTTCGCCATCGGCCCCGCCGGCACCGGCAAGACCTACCTGGCGATGGCCAAGGCGGTTCAGGCGCTGCAGTCGAAGAGCGTCAACCGGATCATCCTGAGCCGCCCGGCCGTCGAGGCTGGTGAGCGACTCGGCTTCCTGCCGGGCACCCTGACCGAGAAGATCGACCCCTACCTGCGACCGCTGTACGACGCGTTGCACGACATGGTCGACCCGGAGACGATCCCGAAGCTGCTGGCATCCGGCACCGTCGAAGTCGCACCCCTTGCCTTCCTGCGCGGGCGTTCGCTCAACGACGCGTTCATCATCCTCGACGAGGCACAGAACACCTCGCCGGAGCAGATGAAGATGTTTCTCACCCGGCTCGGCTTCGGCTCGAGGATCGTCGTGACCGGCGACGTGACGCAGGTCGACCTGCCCACCGGCACCAAGAGCGGCCTGCGGGTCATCGAGGAGGTCCTCGTAGGGATCCGGGACATCTCGTTCAACCGACTCACCGCCCACGACGTCGTACGCCACAAGCTCGTCGGCCACATCGTCGCGGCGTACGACGAGTTCGAAGCGCGTCGCGACGCCGAGGTGCCCGGAATCCGGAAGGACCGCAGTTGAGTATCGAGGTCCTCAACGAGTCCGGTGCCGACGTCGACGAGAAGGGGCTGACCAAGCTCGGCCGCTTCGTGATGGATCGGCTGCGGGTGCATCCTCAGGCCGAGCTCTGCATCAAGCTCGTCGACGAGGCCACGATCGCGACGCTCAACGAGCAGTGGATGGGCAAGGAGGGGCCGACCGACGTGCTGGCCTTCCCCATGGACGAGCTTCGCCCCGGGCTGGTCAACGAGGAGCCCGAGGACGGCGTCCTCGGGGACCTCGTGCTCTGTGCCGCGGTGGCAGAGCGTCAGGCGAAGGAGGCCGGCCACGCGATGGCCGACGAGGTCGACCTGCTGACTGTGCACGGGATTCTGCACCTGCTCGGCTACGACCACGCCGAGCCCGAGGAGCACCGGGAGATGTTCGGCCTGCAGGCGCGACTCCTTGCGGAGTGGCAAGGTGTCTCCCGTGGGAACCCTGTTGAGTGAGCCTGCCGATAGGGCGCGGTCATGAGCACTCACGACTCGTGGCTGCTCATCTCCGCCGCGGCACTTGTCGTGCTCGCCGGCGTCTTCAGCAGCATCGACGCGGCGCTGGCGTCGTTCTCCAAGGTCCGCGCCGACGAGCTGGTCAACGAGCGCAAGGGTGGAGCCAAGCGGCTGCGCGAGATCCTCGAGGACCCGCCGCGCTACCTCAACACGGCGCTGTTCGTGCGGATGCTCTGCGAGATCACATCGATCGTCCTGGTCGCCGAGGTGTTCCTCGGTGACGTCAGCGGGCTCTTCGACCAGCGCTGGCTGGGCATCGTCGCCACTGCTGGCGTGATGCTGCTGGTGTCGTTCGTCGTGATCGGCGTCGCACCTCGCACGGTCGGCCGCCAGCACGCGCAGCGGGTGGCGCTGACGGGCGCGGGGCTGATCTACGGAATCACCAAGGTGCTCGGCCCACTGCCACAGCTGCTGATCCTCATCGGCAACGCGATCACTCCCGGCAAGGGTTTCTCTGAGGGACCGTTCGCGTCCGAGGCCGAGCTACGCGAGCTCGTCGACCTCGCCGAGGCGAGCCAGGTCATCGAGTCGGGCGAGCGGGAGATGATCCACTCGGTCTTCGAGCTCGGCGACACGATCGTGCGCGAGGTGATGGTGCCGCGCACCGACGTCGTCTTCATCGAGCGGCACAAGACCCTCCGGCAGGCGACGTCCTTGGCGCTGCGCAGTGGGTTCTCGCGCATCCCGGTCGTCGGCGAGAACATCGACGATGTCGTCGGCGTCGCGTACCTCAAGGACCTGACCAAGCGAGTCTTCGACAAGCATGACGCCGAGACCACCGAGCGCGTGGAGTCGGTCATGCGTGAGGTCATGTACGTCCCGGACTCCAAGCCTGTCGACGAATTGCTGCGGGAGATGCAGGCGGAGCGCAAGCACGTAGCGATCGTCGTCGACGAGTACGGCGGTATGGCCGGCCTGGTCACTATCGAGGACGTCCTCGAGGAGATCGTCGGCGAGATCACCGACGAGTACGACGAGGCCGAGGTCGAGGTCGAGCGCCTCTCCAACGGATCGATGCGCGTCTCGTCGCGCTACCCGGTCGACGACCTCGCCGACATCACCGGCATCGCGATCGACGATGACGACGTGGACACCGTGGGAGGCCTGATGGCCAAGCACTTGGGACGCGTGCCGATCGCAGGCTCGGTCATGGAGTGCGACGGACTCCGTTTCCAGGCTGAGGTGCCGCTCGGCCGGCGCAACCGGATCGGGGCGGTCCTCATCAGCCGGGTCGAGGCGGAGCTGCCTGAGGCCGAGCGAGTCGCGTCGGCCACAGACACGGCCTAACCTTGCGCCCATGCCGATCGAGCTGACCAACCCCGAGGACTCCAAGATGGTGACGCTCGCGCGCTCGGTGCGAGCACGCACCCAGGCGGCGCAGGGGGCCTGCGTGCGGGACACGGACGGCCGCACCTATGCGGGTGCCACGGTGGCGCTGCCGTCCCTGTCTGTCAGCGCGGTGGGCGTAGCCGTGGCGATGGCGGTGTCGAGTGCCGCGGCCGGGCTCGAGGCAGTGGCCGTGCTCGGGGGTGACGTGGTGACGGACGAGGACCTGGCTGCGGTCCGCGACTTCGCCGGGGCAGGTGTGGTCGTCTACCTCGCTTCGGACGACGGCAGCGTCGCGGAGGCGCTGCACACGTGACCGGCCCCACGCCGAAGGAGCTGATGCTCGCAGGCGACCTGTACCTCGCCGATGACCCGGAGCTGGCGGCGGACCAGCGGCGCGCAATCGAGCTCACCGCGGCGTACAACGCGGCTCTCGATCCGGCGGAGCACGCGCGGATCCTCGGCAAGCTGCTCGGCCATGTGGGCGAAGGGGTGACCATTAGGCCACCTCTGTACGTCGACTACGGCGAGCACTTCAGCGTCGGCGCCCGGACCTTCGCCAACTTTGGGCTGGTCGTCCTCGACACCGCAGCAGTCACAGTCGGCGAGGACTGCCAGATCGGCTCCAACGTGCAGCTGCTCGCTGCGCTGCACCCACTCGAGCCGGTGCCACGACGCGACAAGTGGGAGTACTCCCGACCGGTCGTGATCGGCGACAACGTCTGGCTCGGCGCCGGTGTCATCGTCTGTCCCGGGGTGACCATCGGGGACGACACGGTTGTCGGCGCCGGAGCTGTCGTCACGCGTGACCTGCCCGCCGGCGTGGTCGCAGTCGGCAACCCGGCACGCGTCGTCCGGTCGCTCGACCGAAAAACGTAACGCGCGAGCAACACCGACCTGGCTAGTCTTGGAGGGTGACCCGGGACCCCGGTTACCAAGCTCACGAGCGGGCAGTCGCACGCCTGAAGGCGTCGTACGACGCGATCCCGCCGGGTGCGCCGGTGCGGTTGGCCAAACGGACGTCGAACCTCTTCCGCGCGCGGAGCCAGCAGGACATGCCCGGGCTCGATGTGAGCGGACTCCGCGGTGTCATCGAGATCGACCCCCGGCGGTTGACCGCCGACGTCCAGGGGATGTGCAGCTACGAGGATCTCGTCGACGCGACGCTGCCCTTCGGCCTGATCCCGCTCGTGGTGCCGCAACTGCGCAGCATCACCCTCGGGGGAGCCGTCACTGGCCTGGGCATCGAGTCCACCTCGTTCCGCAACGGCCTGCCGCACGAGTCGGTCCTGGAGATGGACGTTCTAACCGGTGCGGGGTCGATCGTCACGACCCGACCAGGGGATCCGCTCTTCGACTCGTTCCCCAACTCCTACGGCTCACTCGGCTACGCCACGCGGCTACGGATCGAGCTCGAGCAGGTCCCGGCGCACGTCGCCCTGCGCCACGTCCGCTTCGACGACGTGGAGCAGGCCGCCAAGGCGATCGCCGAGATCGCTGAGACCCGTGAGTGGGCAGGCACCCGCGTCGACGGCATCGACGGGACTGTCTTCGGGCCGGACGAGTGCTACCTGACCCTGGCCGAGTGGAGTGCCGACGCCGGCCCGACCAGCGACTACACAGGCATGCAGCCTTACTTCACATCGTTGCGGGAGAGGGACTCCGACAAGCTCACGACGTACGACTACCTGTGGCGGTGGGACACGGACTGGTTCTGGTGCAGCGGGGCGTTCGGGCTGCATAACCCACGGATCCGGCGTTGGTGGCCGAGAAAGTACCGGCGCAGCGACGTCTACCACCGGCTCGTTGGCCTCGAGCAGCGGCACGGCATCGGTCGCCGGCTCGACCGCCGCAAGGGTCTGCCGGAGCGTGAGCGTGTCATCCAGGACATCGAGGTCCCCGTCGACCGGCTGGTGGAGTTCCTCCGCTGGTTCGACGCAGAGGTGGGCATGCGTCCCGTGTGGCTCTGCCCGCTGCGACTTCGGGGCGACAAGACCTGGCCGTCGTACCCGCTCCAGGGTGGCACGACGTATGTCAATGTGGGCTTCTGGGGCACCGTGTTCGTCGAGCCAGGCGGCAAGGACGGCGACAAGAACCGAGCGATCGAGGCGAAGGTGAGCGAGCTCGGCGGGCACAAGTCGCTGTACTCTGACGCGTTCTACGACCGGGAGACCTTCGACTCTCTCTACGGCACCGCCAACCTCAGAGCGGTGAAGGGCAGCTACGACCCGAACGACCGACTGACCGGCCTGTACGAGAAAGCGGTGGGGAACCG